>CAYTYU010000058.1:0-15010 GCA_964440815.1 uncultured Chitinophaga sp. | reverse complement strand
GCCATCGCGCGGCGCGCGTCGGCGTCGAGCGGCGCGGGCACGAGCTGCGCGACCAGGTCGCGCTTGGCCGCCGCTCAGCAGTCGGCCGAGCGGCGTCCGGGTCGGGCGGCACGGCGGCGAGCGCGGCGATGCACGCGACGAGCGCGGCGATCATCGGGTCGAGCATATCCTCGCCCGCATGCCTGGCTGCTGGCTCTGCAAGACCGAACCGGACGTCTACTCGATCGACGACCTGCGCCGCGACGGCACGACCGGCTGGGACGGCGTCCGCAACTACCAGGCGCGCAACTTCATGCGCGACGGCATGCAGCCGGGCGACGTCGTCCTCGTCTACCACTCGAACGCCGACCCGGCGGGCATCGCGGGGCTGGCGGAGGTGGTGGGCGCGCCGCGGCCGGACCCCTCGCAGTTCGACCGCCGCAGCGAGGCGTTCGACCCGAAGTCCACGCGCGAGGCGCCGCGGTGGATCCTGCGCGACGTGCGATTCGTGCGCCGGTTCGGGCGCGTGGTGACGCTGGACGCCCTGCGCGCGGACCCGGGCACGCGCGGGATGGCGGCGCTGCGCAAGGGGAACCGCCTGAGCGTCACGCCGGTGACGCCCGCCGAGTGCCGCGCGGTGCTGCGCCTGGCGGGCGATTCCGGGCGGTGATTGGGGGTATCGTTCCGTCGGTGTCGCGCCGACGCGCGCGAACCGGAGGATTCGCCGATGGGAACACTGGGTATCGGTCTGGTGGCGCTGGTGGTCGTGGGCGGGCTGCTGCTGATTGCGGTCGTCCTCATCCTGTGGGGGATCGGCGCCTACAACGGGCTCACGCGCGGGCGGATCGCGGCGGAGGGTGCCTTCAGCGGCATCGACGTCGAGCTGCGCCGGCGTCATGACCTGGTGCCCAACCTGGTGAACACGGTGAAGGGCTACGCCGCGCACGAGAAGCAGACCCTCGATGCGGTGATCAGCGCGCGCGCCTCGGCGACGCGGCCCAACCTCCCGATGGACGAGCGCCTGCAGGCGGAGTCGGGGCTCGGCGCCGCGCTCGGCCGGCTGCTTGCCGTGGCCGAGGCCTACCCCGACCTCAAGGCCAACCAGAACTTCCTGCAGCTGCAGGGCGAGCTGTCGCAGATCGAGAACCGGATCGCCGGCGCGCGCGGCGGCTACAACGGTGCGGCCGAGGGCTACAACGCGATGGCGCGGCAGTTCCCGACGCTCGTCGTGGCGCGGCTCTTCGGCTTCCACGACATGCCCTTCTTCCAGGTGGACGACCCGGCGCAGCGCAACGCGCCCGTCGTCCGGTTCTGACGGCCGCGCCCCGCGCATGGCCCGCGAACGACTGGTCTCCGCCGCCGAGCAGGCCGCCGACACGGAGCAGTCGGTGGGTGCGCTGCGGCCCGGCACGATCGGCGAGTACGTCGGCCAGCGCGAGCTGATCGAGCGCATCCGGATCGCGATCGAGGCCGCGCGCTCGCGCGCCGAGCCCATGGAGCACGTGCTGCTGCACGGCCCGCCGGGCCTCGGGAAGACCACGCTGGCCCACGTCATCGCGGCCGAGATGGGGACGCGCGCCTACGTCACCAGCGGACCGGCCCTCACCAAGGCCGCCGACCTGATCGGCACGCTCACCAAGATGCAGGCGAACGACGTCCTGTTCATCGACGAGATCCACCGGCTGCCCACCGCGGTCGAGGAGTACATCTATCCCGCGATGGAGGACTTCCGCATCGACTTCACCGTCGACAGCGGCATGCACTCGAAGGTGGTGACGATCGGCCTGCGCCCCTTCACGCTGATCGGCGCCACCACGCGCGCCGGGCTCCTCACGCAGGCGTTGCGCTCGCGCTTCGGCATCGCGCACAACCTCGGCTTCTATCCCGTCGAGGACCTGGTGGCCATCATCGACCGCGCGGCGCGGCTCATGAAGATGCCGCCGCTGCCGGCCGAGACGCTTTCCTCGATCGCCGAGCGCAGCCGCGGAACGCCGCGCGTGGCGCTGCGGCTGCTGCGCCGCGTGCGCGACTTCTCCGCGGTGCGCGCCGGCGGGCGCCAGGATGCCGACGTGGTCGACCGCGCGCTGGCGCTCGAGGGCGTCGACGAGCTCGGCCTCGACGAGCTGGACCGCCGCTACCTGCGGGCGCTGGGCACCACCTACGCCGGCGGGCCCGCGGGCCTGGAGGCGATCGCCGCGAGCGTCGGCGAGGACGCGCAGACGCTGGAGGACGTGGTGGAGCCGTACCTGCTGCAGGTGGGGTACCTGGCGCGCACGCGCCAGGGCCGGCGCATGACCGACGCGGCGTTCCGCCACGTGGGGCTCACGCCGCCCGCGCGCGCCGAGGCGCTCTTCGACTGAGCCAGGTCAGCGGTTGACGCCGCTCTCGGGGGTGAACAGGCCGCCGTTGGTGCCGAAGAGGCCTCCCGGCGCCGACGCACCCATGATCTGGATGTTGATCCCGCCGAAGTACTGGTCCTGCACGGCGTCGTAGCCGAAGCTGCCGAGCAGGCGGAAGTCCGGCATCTCGCGCGTGATGTTCAGGTTGAAGGCGCGGAAGTCGTTCTCCTTCAGGTCGTACGTGGGCACGAACGTCAGGGAATAGGTCTTCCCGATCTGGTAGCTGACGCCGCCGGCGAGGAGCGCGTCGGAGAGGTACTGGCTCTCGGGGGCGAAGTTGTTGATCGCGCGGTACTCGATGAAGGTCGACACGTCCGGCGCGTGCTGCATCGACGCGCCGATCGTGCCGCGCGCGGCGTTGTCGATCCCGAACGCGCCGCTGCCGCCCGAGGGCAGGTCGCTCTCCAGGAGGTAGGTGAGGTTGCCGCGCAGCGTGAGCGTGTTGCTCGCCGCGAGCATGAAGTTGGCGTAGGCGTTGCGCCCCCACTGGCTCAGCTCGGGCCGCCACGAGAAGTACTGCGGGAACGGGCTCTGCCGGTACTGCGCGCCGTCCTGGTAGGTGCGCGCGAGGTCGTCGCCCGACTCGTTCCACACCAGGCCGGCGTCCACCGAGAGCCAGTCGACCGACTGCCAGTTGCCCGGCCCGCCGCGCATGGTCTGGAAGCGCTGGCGCACGCCGGCCTGCACGGCGGCGCTGCCGGTGGCGCCCTCGACCTCCTGGTCGTAGACGGCGTAGGCCAGGTTCTGCGCGGTGTTCCAGCCCGCCCACGTGTTCAGGTACGGCGTCAGCACGTGGCGCATCCGGTGCAGGTCGAGCGCCGGCACCGAGAGGCGGTCGTTGTCGGCGACGAGGTCGGCGCTCGAGCGGAAGCCGCCGGCGACGATGGCGCGGAAGCCGTCGGCGGCCGCGCTGTAGGCCTGCATGTCGCCGGCGATGTAGCCGATGGCGGTGGCCGAGGCGAAGGGCGTGAACTTCCAGCCGGTCTCGCCGAAGGTCGAGGAGAGTTCCTGGCGGGTGTACACGCGCACGGTGCCGGCCTCGCTGTAGCCCGCGTCGCCGTAGATCTCGCCGAGCTCCGTGTTCGCGTCGTAGGGCGCGCCGGGATTGAAGAGGGCGTTCGTCCCGAGCACGCCGGTGCTGGCCGTCGAGCCATCGCCGTAGCGCAGGCCCATGATGTTCGCCGTGTACTCCTGGTGCCAGGTGATGGAGTCGCCGAACAGGCTGTCGCCCCAGCGCCGGTAGGCGCCCTCGGGGTACTTGAGCACCTGGTAGGGGCGCGCCGCCAGCTGCGCGCTGCTCGTGATCACGCCGTTGGTCGGCGCCGAGATCAGGAACGACAGCTCGTCGCGCTCGCCGACGTCGACCGCGTAGCCGCTGGTCTCGCGCTGGAAGCTGTTCGAGAACTGCATCTGCCGCCAGGTCTGCATGAACGACGCGTCGGAGACGTACGAGCCCTGCAGCTGTAGCTTGGCGGTGTCGGAGAAGGTGAACGTGCGGTCGGCCGACGCGGTACCGCGCCACTGGTTCGGCGAGACCAGCCGCGCGCCGGCCGAGGTCTGTTCCTCGTTCTGGAAGTCGTAGATCCCCAGCAGGTCGAGCCGCGCCCCGAGCAGCGTTCCCTCGAGCCCGAGGCCCACGCCCCAGTTGGTGTAGCCGAGCGCCACCAGGTTCAGCTCGGTGTTCTCCGGCGGCGTCATGCCCAGGATGGTCATGATGTCCCAGTAGGTCACGATCTGGGCACCGGTGATCTCGTTGTAGTTGCCGCTCAGCCGCCGGATCGGCGGCTTGAGCGTGCCCTCGGCCTCGAAGACCGGGAGCCAGAAGAACGGCACGCCGCCCGCGTCGAAGGTGACGTTGCGCGCGGAGATGCGGTTGGTCCCCTCGCCGGAACCGGCCTCGACCTCGGTGATGGTGGCGCGCTCGGCGCCGATCGAGAGGTGCGGCTCGAAGAACTCGCTCATCGAGACGCGCGCGCCCTCGACCTCGAACTGCCGCGCCGAGTACTGCCGCAGCTCGCGCGCGCGCGCGATGAGCGGGATCCCGGTGCGGTCCTTGGTGCGCAGCACGCCCTCGACCATGGTGGCCTGGTTGCGGTCGAAGTCGTAGTAGGCGCGCTTGGCGCGGATCGAGTAGGTGAAGTCCGTCGCGTGGACGTCGCCCTCGAGGTAGACGCCCACCACCGAGTCGGCGCGCGTCTCGGCGGCGCCGGTGCGCAGCGCCTCGAGCGTCCCCTTGCGCATGAAGATCACCGCCCGGTCGGCGTGCATCTGCAGGGCGCGCGTGGCACCGCCGTCGAAGCGGGGCATCACGTCGATCGCGACGCCGGTGGTGAGCGTGACGGTGTCGCTGGCGGCGTCGGCGGCCACCTCTTCGGCGGCGAAGGCGACGGAGCTGTCCGGCGCCACGATCGGGCGCGGCACGCCGGGGTCGAAGGCCTCGCCGGGCTCGGGCTTCGCGACCACCGCGGGCGGCAGTTCGCGGAACTCAAGCAGCGGACGCGCGGCGGCGCGCTGGCCGGCCACCTCGAGCGCGGCGGCGACGCTCGGGTCCGCGGGCGCGACCCCGCCGACCACGAGCGGCGGCGGCGGCGGCGGCGGGGTTGGGCGCAGGATCTCGGGAAGGATGCGAAGCGGCGGCGGCTTCGCGGCCAGGCCCCCGAGGTACGCGGCCATGCGCTGCTGCGCGCGCGCGATGTCGGGGTTCGCGGGCGGCATGCGCGGGTCGAAGAGCACCGCCGAGAGGTTGACGTCGCCGTAGGTGCTGGCGGTGACGAAGAGGTTGCTGCCGCCGGCGCCGAGTCCCGCGGCCTTCGTCGGCTCGATGGTCTCCGGGAACCAGATCGCCAGCTGCGTGATGATGCCCTTGGCGCTCGGGATGCGCTCGATCCAGAGCACGGCGCGGTCGGCGGTGAAGTCGTACGCACCCATCGCCACGCTCACCCGCCCGCTCAGGTAGAGCCGCTGCGTCGTCTCGACCTTCCATGCGCTGGCCTGCTCGGCGCGCAGCACGAGCGGCCACGTGCCAGGCTCGGTGGGCAGCACGAACCCTCCGATGCGGTCACCGGTGATGGGCACGCTGACGACGGCCGGCGCATCGGCGTCGTCCGGCGCGGCGGCCAGCTGCCCGGCGGCGGGCAGCGCGCACGCGAGGGCCGCGGCCAAGGCATGGAGCACCTTCAGGGGCGAGGGCACGCGGGAAGGCTACTTTCGGGCTTGCAGCCGCGGGCGCCGCGCGCCGCCGCCGCGCGCGTCAGCGCCAGCCGACCGGCCGGCCCGAGAGGCCGTTGATCTCCTTGAGGAGCGTCATGGCCACCAGGCCCGCGACCGCCAGGACCGCCATGCCGAGCGCCTCGGCACGCAGGCCCGCGGCCATCAGCCACGCCGCCGCGTAGACCGCCTGCCACATCGCGCCGTAGCGGCGGAGCTTCTCCGACCCCGCCGGCCCGGGGTGCCCGGCGACCTTCGCGCGCACCAGGAGCAGGAACGCCGCCAGCGCCAGCACCGGCCACACCAGCCCGATGGGCCCGCTGCCCACCAGCTGGTCGCCGCGCGAGATCTGCGGCCAGAAGCCGCCCGCCGAGCCGGCGCTTGCGAACGCGCCGCCGCCCAGGAGCACCGCCGACCAGAAGAGCCACGCCGCCACCAGCGACAGGATGCGCCCCATTCCGAAGTACGGGCGCTTGTCCTCGATGCGGTGCACGCTCGCCGCGATCGCCACCGCGTGCGACATCGACCACCACACCGGCAGCGTGAAGGTCATCGTCCAGTTGGGGATGAACATGTTCGCCGCGTGGGCGAGGCCGATGGTGACGATCCCCACCGACGGGATGTGCTTGCCGATGGCGTCGTAGAAGAGGATCGCCGCCGCGACGGCCACCGTCAGCACGAGCGCCGCCTCGCCCAGCACGCTCGCCGCCACCACCGCCATCATGAGCGAGGCGAACGACACCATCGCCGCGCTCGATGTCCGGATGCGTCCCGCGGCGAGCGGGCGCTCGGGGCTGAACTGCCGGTCGTGCCGGATGTCGAGGAGGTCGTTGAGGCTCGCCGCGAAGGCGAACAGCCCGATCGCCACCAGGCCCGTGGCGAAGAGCGCCTTCCACAGGGGCATGTGGTAGACGGGCAGGTGCACGTAGCGCGGGTCGGCGCGCGTCAGGAGCGTCACCAGCCACAGCTCGCACACCGCGCCGAAGGCGAGCGAGAGCCTCGTCAGCTGGAACGCGTCGAGGATGCGCGCGGCGACGGGACGCACCGCGGCCATCCTAACGGGGGCAGTGCTACGATCTTCGTTCGCGCCCATCGCGCGTTCCCGTGAAGGACGTCCCCTCCATTCCCGTCGACGCGCGCGGCATGCGTGCCGCGGTGGTGGCGAGCGCCTACCACGGCGACGTGACCGGCGCGATGGTCGAGGGCGCGCGCCGCTCGTTCGTCGCCGCGGGCGGGCTCGACCGCGACGTGCGCGTGCTGCCGGCGGCCGGTGCGTTCGAGCTGCCGGTGCTCGTCGATGCGGTGCTCGGCCGCGCGGACGTCGACCTGGCGATCGCGATCGGCTGCATCGTGCGCGGCGAGACCTCGCACGACCGCGTGCTTGGGCAGGCGGTGACGTCGGAGCTGGCGCGCACCTCGGTGGCCCGCGGCAAGCCCGTGGGCCTGGCCGTGCTCACGGTCGACAGCCTGGAGCAGGCGCGCGCGCGCGCCGGCGGGGCGCTCGGGAACAAGGGCGAGGAGGCGATGCGCGCGGCGATCGCCACGGCCCGCACGCTGGCGGAGGCCCGTCGATGACTTCCGCGCCCCTGACGCTTGCCATGCGCCGCTGCGCGCTGCAGGCCCTCTACCAGCTGGATGCCGGGCAGATGTCCGACTCCGCCCTGGTGGGCGCCGAGACCGACGAGGGTTCGTCGGCCGATGCGCGCCCGGACGACCTCGAGCGGGGCATGGCGCTCGCGACCGCCGTGTGGACCTGCCGCGACGAGGCCGACCGCGAGATCTCCGCGATCGCGCGCGAGTGGCCGTCGCACCGCCAGCCGGTGGTGGACCGCAACCTGCTGCGCATGGGCTGGTACGAGCTGCGCCGCACCGACGCGCCGGACGTCAAGGTGGTGAGCGACGCCGTCGAGCTCGCGAAGGAGTTCGGCACCGCCGACAGCGGCAAGTTCGTCAACGGCGTGCTCGACAAGGTGATGAACGCCCCCGTCGGGGGCCAGGGAGCCTCCTGACGTGCTGCGCGGGGCGATCGACGCCATCCGCCGCGGGCTGCGCAAGACCGCCGAGGCCTTCGGGGCCGGCGTGCGCTCGGTGCTGCACGGCCGCACCCTCAGCGAGGAGCTGATCGACGACATCGAGCGCCGCCTGTTGGCCGCGGACGTCGGCGTGCGCGCCGCGCGCGAGCTGGCCGCCGGGCTGCGCGCGGACTTCCGTGCCGGGCGCGTGCCGCGCGGCGAGGACGCGATCGAGTGGCTGAAGGCGTCGCTCAAGGCGCGGCTCGGCGCGGGCTCGCGCGAGATCGCCGTCGCGCCGTCGAAGCCGACGGTGGTGCTCGTGGTCGGGATCAACGGCGCGGGGAAGACGACGAGCGTCGCGAAGATCGCGCGCTCGCTGCGCGACGAGGGCCGCAGCGTGCTGCTCGGTGCCGCGGACACCTTCCGCGCGGGCGCGGTGGCGCAGCTCGAGACGTGGTCGCGTCGACTGGGCGTGGACATCGTCAAGGGCACCGCAGGCGCCGACCCGGCCGCGGTCGCCTTCGACGCCGCCGACGCCGCGGTGGCGCGCGGGGCGGACGTGCTGCTCGTCGACACCGCCGGGCGCCTGCACACGCAGGAGCACCTGATGCGCCAGCTGACGAAGATCCGCAACGTGCTGGCGAAGAAGATCCCCGGCGCGCCGCACGAGACGCTGCTCGTGCTCGACGCCACGAGCGGCCAGAACGCGGTCGCCCAGGCCGCCGCGTTCAAGGCCGCCTGCGACGTGACGGGCATCTTCCTCGCGAAGCTCGACGGCACCGCCAAGGGCGGCATCGTGGTCGCCATCCGCGACGCGATCGACGTGCCCGTGAAGCTCGTGGGCGTGGGCGAGACCCCCGACGACGTCGAGGCGTTCGACCCGGATGCCTTCGTCGAGGCGATGTTCGCCGCCTGAGCGGGCGGACCTAGAATCACTTCCGCATGGCCCGGCGCGCGTTCACCCTCGTGGAGCTCATGGTGGTGGTTGCCATCATCGGCATCCTGGTGGGGATCATCGTCCCCAGCGCACGCGCCATCCAGCGCGAGAGCCGCAACACCGGCTGCATGGCGAACCTGCGCCAGGACTTCGCCGCGATCGACTCCTACCGGCTGCAGCGAAACGGCCAGCTGCCGATGTGCGAGTTCCTGCCCGTGGTCACCGAGAACGGCATCGACGGCGGGCTGCCGAAGCTGCTGGGCGGGTTCATCCCGGCCGAGAGCCCCGCCTGGCTCTGCCCGGCCGACGAGAACGAGGAGTCGACCGCCACCGGCACCAGCTACGTCTACCTGCCGGGACTGCTGCGCTATTCGCCGGTGGTGCAGGCCGACGTGGTCACGCTCCTCATGAGCTTCGATGCCTCGTCCATGAGCATGGACCAGCTGAACGCCGTCCGGCTCGAAGCCGAGGCGCGCGCCATGACGGCCTTCTTCGAGACCGAGGGCACGAAGTACCCGCTCCTCATCGACAGCGAGGACCGCCACCAGCGCGTCGGCAGCGAGCGAAACGGCGTGTTCACCGACGGCAGCGCGCGCATCGCCGAGATCGATCCGCCGGACGAACCCCCGCCGGGAGCCCTGCCATGAACCTGATCGAGTCGATGCGCGAGGTGGACGTGGCCGAGTGGATGTCCGAGCACCGCAGCCGCCTGGCCGCATGGGGCGGGGCGATCGTCGCCGCGGCCGCCGTCACGGCCGGCGCGTGGTGGTGGATCGACGTTCGCTGGAAGCCCCCGCCGTCGATCTTCGACTCGCCGGTCGACAGCATCCTCGGCTACTTCACCACCGACGACTTCAACCGCCTGTCCGTCGCCGAGCGCGTGAAGTACCTGCAGGACTTCGTGGGCCGCTTCCGCGGCATGAGCCAGCAGGACAGCGTGGTGGCCGCGGCGTTCCTGGCCGGGGTCACCGGCAAGGTGCGCGAGCAGCTCACGCAGAACGTGCGCATCCTGGCGAAGGACATCCTGGCCGAGGGCGCGGAGAAGTTCGTGAACCTGCCGGAGACCGAGCGCGGCCCGTTCATCGACCGCTGGGTGGCCGACTGGTTCCGCTTCGCCGAGGTGACGGCCACCGGCAAGGAGTCCACGCGCTCCGACGCCGAGATCGTCGGCAACGCGCGCGAGGAAGCGAAGCGCGGCGAGGAGCGCCAGCGCCGGCGCGTCGCGGGCCGCACCATGGACGAGCGTGCCGCGGGCCGGTTCCTCGGCTTCTGGGAGTCCGAGGTGGAGCCCGCCTCGAGCCCGCGCGAGCAGGCGCAGATCTCGCGCTTCATGGACGCGGTGCGCACCCGCATGCTCACCGGGCAGTGACGCGCGCGCAGCCAGCCGAGCCGCTTCCCGTTCGGCGCGAGGCGGCGGCGATCGCCGATGCCCTGCGCTCGGGCGGCGCGCTGGTGCTGACCGCGGCCACCGGCAGCGGCAAGACCACGCAGGTCCCGCAGATCGTGCTGGAGTCGGGGCTTTCCGATGGACAGGTGGTGGTGCTCGAGCCGCGGAGGCTCGCCGCGCGCATGACCGCGCGCCGCGTGGCGCAGGAGATGGGCTGCACGCTCGGCGAGGAGGTCGGCTACCAGACGCGCTTCGAGCGCGTGGTTGGCCCGCGCACCCGGGTTCGCTTCGTGACCGAGGGCGTGTTCCTGCGGCAGGCGCAGCGCGACCCCTCGCTTGCGGGAATCGGCTGCGTGCTGCTCGACGAGTTCCACGAGCGCAGCGTGCTGGCGGACCTCGCGCTCGGCACGGTGCGCGCCGCGCGCGAGCGCCGTCCCGGGCTGCGCGTCGCGGCGATGAGCGCCACCATGGATGCCGCGCAGGCGGCCGAGTACCTCGGCGCGCGCACGGTGCATGCCGAGGGGCGTTCGTACCCGGTGTCCGTGCGCTACGAGCCGGGCGATGCCGCGCTCGCCGTCTGGGACCGCGCGGGGCGTGCGGTGCGGGCGCTCCTCGATGAGGTGCCCGAAGGCGATGCGCTCGTCTTCATGCCGGGGTCCTTCGAGATCGACCGCACGGTGGACTCCGTGCGTGCCGCGCTGCGCGGGATGGCCGGCGCCGAGCGCGTCGACGTGGTGGCGCTGCACGGCTCGATGCCGCCCGACCGCCAGGACGCCGCGGTGGCGCCCGCGCCCGCGGGCCGCCGCAAGGTGATCGTCGCGACGAACGTCGCCGAGACGTCGATCACCATCCCCGGCGTGCGGATGGTGGTCGACGCGGGGCTGGCGCGCATCTTCCGCGTCGACCCGCGCCGGGGGCTCAATGCGCTGCGGACCGAGCCGATCAGCCGCGCGAGCGCCGACCAGCGCGCCGGCCGAGCGGGCCGTACGGCGCCCGGCACGTGCGTGCGTCTCTGGTCCGAGGTCGACCACGCGCGCCGGCCGGCCGCCGAGACGCCCGAGGTGCGGCGCATCGACCTGGCGGAATCGATGCTCATGGTCCTCTCGATGGGCTTCGGTCCGTTCGAGTCGTTCCCGTGGCTTGATCCGCCGGAAGAGGCTGCGGTGGTGCGCGCGCGCGAGGCGCTCGCGCTCGTCGGTGCGGTGGATGCGTCCGGTGCGATCACGCCGCTCGGTCGGCGGCTGGCGCGCATTCCTGCGCATCCGCGCCTGGGGCGCGTGCTGGTGGAGGCGGACGCGCTCGGGGTGCTGCCGCGCGCCGCTCGCTGGTGCGCGCTGGCGGCCGAGCGCGACGTGGTGCAGTCGGGCGGTCCGGGGCAGCTGGTGCGCCTCACGCCGGACGGCGAGCCGCCGAGCGACCTGTCGGCGCGCGAGGCGCTGCTTGCCCGCGTGGAGGCAAGCGGCTTCCGTGCCGCGCGCCATGAGGGCGTCGAGGCGTCGATCGCCGCCTGCCGAGAGGCTGCCGCCGCTGCGCGCGAACTGGAACGCGCGGCAGGCGAGGGCGGGTCGGACGGGCGCGCGCCTTCGGCGCTTGCGTCTGCCGCGGACGCCCCAGGCTTCGAGCGCGTCTCGCGCGCCATGCTCGCGGGCTTCGGCGACCACGTCGGCTGGCGGATGGACGCGCAGCGCCCGCACTGCGCGATGCCCGGCCGGCGCAAGGTGAGCATCGATCCGGCAAGCATCCAGCGGGGCGCGGGGTTCGTTCTGGCGCTCGAGGTGCGCGAGGGCGGGCGCGGCGACCAGCTGCACCAGTCGCTCGGCATGGTGACGCCGCTCGAACCCGCGTGGGTCGAGGCGGCGATGCCGGCACGCGTTTCCTCGCGCCGCGAGGTTCGCTTCAGCGAGGCGCTCGGTGCCGCGGCCGAGTTCGAGGAACGGCTCTTCGACGGCATCGTCTTCGAGTCGACCGTCCGCCCCCTGCGCGGCGCCGAGGCGCGCGAGGCCGCGCACGGTGCGCTTGCCGAGCGCCTGGCGTCCGGCGAGCTGAAGCCCGCCTCATGGAACGAGCACGTCGACGCATGGATCGCGCGTGTGCGCTGCGTGGCGGCGTGGTTCCCCGAGCGCGGGCTCATCACCTACGAACCCGACGACCTCGCCGTGCTCGCCGCCGAGATCGCCGAGGGATGCGCGCGTGCGTCCGACCTCGACCGCCGTCCGGTGCTCGACCTCGTGCGCGGCGCGCTCTCCTGGGACGACCAGCAATTCGTCGAGCGCATGGCGCCGGCGGCGATCGCGCTGCCGAGCGGCCGCCGCATGTCCATCGAGTACGAGCCCGGCAAGCCGCCGCGCGGGCGTTCGAAGATCCAGGACTTCTACGACCTGAAGGGACATCCGACGGTCGCTTCGGGCCGCGTGAAGGTGGTGCTCGAGCTGCTTGGCCCGAACTTCCGCCCGGTCCAGGTGACCGAAGACCTGCCCGGCTTCTGGGAGCGGCTCTACCCCGAGGTGAAGAAGGAACTCAAGCGGAGGTATCCGCGACATGAGTGGCGCTAGGGTTTGACGCAAGTGCATGCGTGACAGCGTGTTGCGTGCTCGAATTCGCGATTTCTGCACGGAATCGGTAAACTGGCGCGCGTCATGGCAAAGGCGACTTCCTCCGGTGCCTCGCGCACCGTTTCCAAGACGGTGTCCCGCCCCGCAACCCGAACCAAGGCCGCCCCGGGGAAGCCCGTCCGCAAGCCGGCGGCGCCGGAGCGCAAGCCCGCCGCACCCGAGCGCAAGCCCGCCGCACCCGAGCGCAAGCCCGCCGCCGCGGCCCCGGTCGTCGAGCCGAAGCCCGCCGCCGCGCCGGCGTGCCCGAAGTCTGCGGAGATCACCACCATCAACGCCGCGATGCGCTTCCTGCTCGCGCGCCCGGACTTCGAGCGCCAGCGCGCGCTGCAGTACGGCGAGCACACCTTCAAGCTCGATCGCATGCAGCGGATCCTGGGGAACCTCGGGAACCCGCACCAGAAGGTGAAGACCGTCCACGTCGCCGGTACCAACGGCAAGGGCAGCACCGTCTCGATGGTCGCGTCGATGCTGCGCGCCGGCGGCTACACGGTGGGCGTCTACACCAGCCCGCACCTCGTCGACATGCGCGAGCGCGTGCAGATCGACGGCCAGCCCATCGGCAAGAACGACTTCGTGGAAGCCGTGAAGCGCGTCGCCAAGGCCGCCGAAAAGCTCGGCGAGCAGCCCACCTTCTTCGAGGCGATCACCGCCGTCGGCTTCCTGCACTTTGCGGCCGAGGCGGTCGACATCGCCGTGATCGAGGTCGGCCTCGGCGGCCGGCTCGATTCCACGAACGTGATCACGCCGCTCGTGAGCATCGTCACCAGCATCGACCTCGACCACACCAAGCTCCTCGGCGCCACCAAGGCGCAGATCGCCCGCGAGAAGGCCGGCATCTTCAAGAAGGGCGTGCCCGCGCTCTTCTTCGAGCAGTCGCCCGAGGTGGACGACGTCATGCGCGACGCCGCGCAGAAGGCCGGCGCGGACCTGCGCATCGTCAACAAGGACATCGAGTTCTCCAGCCGCTTCTGCGTCACCCCGGACCTCGGGCCGCACACGCGCGTGTGCATGTACACGAAGACCACGCGCCTCGAGCACGTGCCGGTGCCGCTGCCCGGCGAGCACCAGGCGGCCAACTGCGGCCTCGCGCTCGCGGCGATCGACATCCTGAAGGGCTTCGGCTTCGACATCCCCGAGGAGAACCTCACCGCCGGCCTCGCCGCCACCAAGGTGCCGGGCCGCATGGAGCTCGTCTCGCACCGCCCGCGCATCCTGTGCGACGGCGCGCACAACCCCGCGGCGATGGGCGCCCTGATGCGCTGCGTCGGCGCGCACGTCCCCTACGACAGCATGGTCTGCGTCTTCGGCTGCTGCGCGGACAAGGACGTCGGGGAGATGATCGACAAGCTCAACCTCGGCGCCGACAAGGTGATCTTCACGCGCGCGGCCGCGACGCCGCGCGCCGCCGACCCCGAGGACCTGCAGAAGATGTTCCAGGAGCGCTCGGGCAAGATGAGCCAGATCGCGCGCACGGTGCCCGAGGCGGTCGAGATGGCCGTCCGCGGCGTCAGCCGCGAGGACCTCGTGTGCATCACCGGCAGCTTCTACGTGGTGGGCGAGGCGCTCAAGTACCTGTCGGAACGGAAGTGACGCTCGGCCGTCCGGGGCTCGCGCCCCGCGGATGGCCGCAGCGGCATCTATCATCGCTCGTCGTGACCTCCGGCAACGCCGCCGTTCTCCCCGAGATCCTCCGGCGCATCGTGGATGCCTATCGCCCGGCGCGGGTGTACCTCTTTGGCTCCGAGGCGCGGGGAGATGCTGGAAACGACAGTGACATCGATCTGGCCGTGATCGTGCGCGATGATGCGCCGGAGCGCCAGTCGACCCCGCGCATGGCCGCCGAGGCGCTGTGGGGACTCGAGCGCGGAGCCGACGTCGTGGTGTTCCGCGAGAGCGATTTCGCCGCGCGCCGCGGGGTGGTTTCCTCGCTGCCGTGGACGATCCGCCGCGAGGGAAAGCTGCTCTATGGCGGCTGACGCGCCGGATGTTCGCACCCTCGAGGTTCGCGGCTGGCTGCTGCGCGCGTCCGAGGACCTCCGTGCAGGGCGACACGACCTCACGGCTGTCCCGCCGCTGCTGAACGACGTGGCGTTCCACTCGCAGCAGTGCGCCGAGAAGGCGATGAAGGCCATTCTGGTCCATCGCGAGCAGGCGTTCCGCAAGACTCACAACCTGACCGAGCTGGGCGGGGCGGTTGCGCGCCTCGAGCCGTCGCTTGCGGAACTCATGCGCACGGCTTCGCTGATGACCGAGTTCGCGTGGCGCTTCCGGTATCCGGGTGATCAGGCGACTGTGTCGCACGCCGATGCGCTCCATGCCATCGAGACCGCGGAGCGCGTGCTCGGCGCGGCCATCGAATCCCTGCCAGAGACCTGCCGGCCGCAGGGTTGACCCGCGCTCCGGCAAGATGAGCCAGGTGGTCCGCACGGTGCCCGAGGCGGTCGAGATGGCCGTCCGCGGCGTCAGCCGCGAGGACC
>CAYTYU010000057.1:0-15685 GCA_964440815.1 uncultured Chitinophaga sp. | reverse complement strand
GGCGTTGACCTTGGCCTGCTGCTCTCGTTCTGGGGCCCCTGCCCCAACTGACGAGCCCCTCGCCGCTCACTTCGCGCTTCCGGACGCACCACCTGCCGCGGCGGGCGCCACCTCGGCGCCCGCCGCGTCGTGTCCGGGCATGTCCTTCCATGCCTCGTACGCGACGAAGGAGCCGACGGCGAGGAGCAGCACCGCGATGATCATCCGCGAGTTGCGCTTCATGAAGCGCTCGCAGGCATCGCGGAGCCCGGCGGACGCGCCTGGACGGAACATCTCGACGGCGAGCGGCACCAGGCCGGGGATCACGGCCAGCGACGCGAATGCCACCACCGCCGGGATCCGGTCGACCGGCGGCGTGATCTGCATCAGCTGGTGACCGGCGGCCATCGCCACGGGGAAGATCTTCGGGCTGTGGCCGCTCGCGACCACGCCCATCAGGAACGCGCGGAAGAAGCGGCGCGGCACGGGCAGGCCGTCGGTCGTCAGCACCTTGGCAAGCAGCGCGTGGATGCCGTGCGGCTTCTCGCCTTCGGCGGCGGGCTTCGGTTCCTCCTCGATCGGCGTCTGGCGGAACGCGTTCACCGCCCGGACGCTCCCGATCACGAGCAGCGCCGCCGCAAGCCCCGCGCGGATCCAGAACGCCGGCCAGCCGTGGTGGCCGGTCTCGGTCGTGCTCGCCGGCGCCATCAGCGTGCCGACCACGAACCAGATCCCGATGCCGACCGCCGCGCCCACCGCAAACGTCGCGGCCGCGCCGCGCGGCACGCGGCGGTCCGAGGCCGCCAGGAACCCGAGGAGCAGGATCTCGGGGCTGAGGACGATGACGGCGCCGAGGGACGCGAAGACCGCAAGATGTGCGTTCATGGTGGTTCGATCAGGCCTTGGTGAGGAACGCCGAGAGCTTGGCGCGGGCCGCGGCGGTGTGGCGCAGGCGGACGAGGTGCGCGCGTTCGGCACCGACCGCCGCATCCCAGCCGCTCGTCAGGCCCATGTGCACGCAGTGGAAGCAGGCATCGGCATGCTCGCTCGGCAGCAGCTCGCCGCGCGCGGCCAGGAGCGCGGGCTCCATGCGGGCGGCATCGGCCGGGCCGATGGTCCGGCGCGGTGCGTTCGCGGGAGCGAAGGCCCCTGACCCACCGCTTCCGGTCGCCGCACGCTCGGCGTGGATCCACTTCTTCGCGGCGTCGATGAGCGCAGGCTGCGTGCTTCCCGCAGGCAGCACGACGTCGAACAGCCCCGCCGGCACGTCGGTGCACTTCCACGGCACCCCGGCCGCCGTCGCCACCATCGCGGCCTTCGGGTCGATGCGCGCCGGCAGCATCTGCGTTCCACCCCAGCCCGGGCAGATGCAGAGGCCCGCCTCGGGCAGGCCCACGAGCCACGGCTTCTCGCCCTCCGCCGGCAGCGTCCCCACCAGCGCGTCGCAGTGCATCGCCAGTTCCAGCCCGCCGCCGAGCGCCGCGCGGTGCACGACCGCCACGCTCGGCACGCCGAGCGCGGGAATCGCCGCGAACGCCGCCGCACCACGCTCGAGGTACGCGTGCAGGCCCGGGTCATCGAGGGCGTCGATCTCTGCCAGGTCCGCGCCGGCCACGAAGACGCGCGTGCTGCTCGACGCGAGCACGAAGCCGGTGCAACCGTCGCGGGCGATCGCCGCACACGCCTCCGCGATCGCGCCGATGAGCCACGCGTCGAGCACCACCACGCCGCCGCGCGGCTTGGCCGGGTTCGGGTCGAGCCAGAGCGTGACGATCCCCTCGGAGTCGCGTTCGATGCGGAGCGTGCCTGCCATGCGCGCAGCGTACGGGGTGCACGGCGATCGCCGGGCCGGGGCCCGCGGCGGCTCAGCGCGCGGCGAACGCCTTGCGCAGGCGTTCCTGCGCCTCGGCGCCGGCGATGATCTCGGCGCTCAGCTCGGCGGCACGGTCAAGCACGGCGTCGTCCATCGACCCATCGAGCTCGTTGAGCCAGCGCTTGGTGGTGGCCAGCGCATTCGGCCCGCCGGAGATGAGCCGCTTCGCGAGCGCGGCCACCGTGGCGTCGAGTTCCTCGACCGCACAGAGGTGGGTCGCCAGGCCGGCCTCGAACCCCTGCTGGCCGGTCATCGTGCCGCCGGCAAGCAGCATGGCGCGCGCCCGGCCCGCGCCGATCCGGCGGATGAGCCACGGTGCCACCACCGCCGGACAGATGCCGAGGTCGACCTCCGGGTAGCCGAGCTTCGCCTCCGGGTGAGTGACCGCGAAGTCCGTCACCACCATCAGCCCGCAGCCGCCGCCGATCGCCGCACCGTGGACGCGGGCGATCGTGGGCACGCTGACGCGGCGCAGGGCGCGGCTCGCGCGCGACAGCCCGCGCAGCATGTCGCCCATCGCGACCGGGTCATCCATCACGCCGCGCAGGTCCATGCCGGCGCAGAATGCTTTGCCGGCGCCCGCAAGCACGATCACCCGGACGTCGCCGGCCGGCGCGCAACGCGCAGCCACCGCGTCGACCGCTGCGCCGAAGGCCGCGATCAGCTCGCGGCTCATCGCATTGGCGCGATCGGGGCGGTTCAGCGTGATGGTCGCAACGCCGCCGTCGATGGCGGTGAGCACCAGATCCGATGAGGTGGCCTGTGTCGAGGTCACGGGAAGATCGTAGGAAAATGGTCCGGGAGGAACGGGACCAATTTCAGCACGCGCTGGGGTGCCAGATCGTCTTCGTCTCGACGAACGGCGCCAGGCGCCGCGGGCTCGTCCATCGTTCCTCGTCGGAAAATTCCTCGTCTTCCGCCAGGACCTGCACCCGCTTGAGGTTCTCGGCAGCCCCGGCGCGAAGGACGGCGGCCGTCTCAGCGTCCGCGACGGCGTGCACGCTGTCGATATCCCGGTGCCCGGCGATCCATGTCGCCAGCTCCGCCGCCTGGCCGGTGAGCACGTTGAGCGCGCCCGCGGGGATGTCCGCGGTCGGCGCGGCCTCGGCAACGAGCAGCGCGCCCAGCGGATGCGCCGGATGCGCCACCGCCACCACCGCGTTTCCCGCGCACAGGGGCGGCAGCACGAGCGACAGGAACCCAAGCAGCGGGTGCCGCTCCGCCGACGCGTGCATCGCCACGCACACGCCGCTCGGCTCGGGCATGCTGAAGTTGTGGTACGGGCCGGCCACCGGGTTGCGGCTCCCCATCACCATCTGGTACTTGTCGCACCAGCCTGCCCAGCACACCGTGCGGTCGACGGCCATCGCCACCTCCGCCTCGGCCTTCTTGCGCGAGACGCCCGTGGTGGTGCGGATCGCGTCGGCCAGGTCGGCGCTGCGCCCCTCGAGCATCTCCGCCAGCCGGTAGACGATCTGCCCCCGAAGGTAGGCCGTCGCACCACTCCACGCCGGGAACGCCGCGCGCGCCGCCTCTACGGCATCGCGCAGGTCCTTGCGGCTCGCGTGCGACAGGTGCGCGACGAGCGTGCCGTCATGCCCGGCGAGCGGCAGCGTGCGCCCGCTCTCCGAGCGCGGGAACGCGCCCTTCACGAAGAGCTTCCAGGTCTTGAGCACGGGGATGCGATCGGCGTCTGCCATCGGTGGGTCCGTCCTCAGTCGGCCAGGTACGCGGCGAGGCCCTGCATGCCGCCCTCGCGCCCGAAGCCGCTCTCCTTGAAGCCGCCGAAGGGGCTCGTGGCGTCGAACATGTTGTACGTGTTGCACCACACGACGCCCGCCTGCAGGCGCCGCGCCACGTCGAAGACCTTGCTGCCCTTGTCGGTCCACACGCCGGCCGCCAGGCCGTACGCGGAATTGTTCGCGCGCATGATCGCCTCCTCGGGCGTGCGGAAGCTCATCACCGCGAGCACCGGCCCGAAGATTTCCTCGCGCGCCACCACGTGCGACGGCTGCACGCCGGTCATGAAGGTCGGCCGGCACCAGTAGCCCTTCGTCGGAAGCGCCTGTTCACCGGGCTGGCAGACCACGCATCCTTCCTGTGCGCCGGCCTTGATGTAGCGCTCGATGGTCGCCAGCTGCGCACCCGAGTTGATCGCGCCCACGTCCGTGTTCTTGTCGAGCGGGTCGCCGACACGCAGCGTCTGCATGCGCATCTCGAGCTTGCGGGTGACCTCCGCAAGCACCGACTCCTCGACGAACAGCCGGCTTCCCGCGCAGCAGACGTGGCCCTGGTTGAACCAGATCCCCTGCACGATGCCCTCGATCGCCTGGTCGATGGCCGCGTCGGCGAACACGATGTTCGGGCTCTTGCCGCCGAGCTCGAGCGTGAGCCGCGTGCCGCGCGCCGCGCAGGCCTTGGCGATCCGCTTGCCGACCTCGGTGCTGCCGGTGAAGGCGACCTTGTCGACGCCCTCATGCTCGACGAGCGCCTTGCCCGTCTCGCCGGCACCGGTGACGATGTTGACCACCCCGGGCGGCAGCTCGCACTCCTCGAGGATCTCGGCCAGGCGAAGAGCCGTGAGCGACGTCGTCTCCGCAGGCTTCAGCACCACCGTGTTGCCGCAGGCGAGCGCGGGCGCGATCTTCCACGCCGCCATCAGGAGCGGGAAGTTCCACGGGATGACCTGTGCGCACACGCCGAGCGGCCGCGGCGCCTCGTGGCCGGGCATCGCCCAGCGGAGCTTGTCGCACCAGCCCGCGTGGTGGAAGAAGTGCTGCGCGGCGGCGGGAACGTCGAAGTCCCGGCTCTCGCGGATCGGCTTGCCGCCGTCCATCGTCTCGAGCACCGCCAGCTCTCGCGCGCGCTCCTGGATGCGCCGGGCGATCCGGTAGAGGTACTTGGCGCGCTCGGAGGCCCGCAGCCGCGACCACGGCTTGAACGCCTTGTGCGCGGCCTGCACCGCGGCGTCCACGTCGTGCGCGTCGGCCTCGGCCACCTGCGAGAGCGTCGTCTCGGTGGCAGGGTTCACCGACGCGAACCAGCGCTTGGAATGCGGGTCGACCCAGCGGCCGCCGATCCACAGCCGGGTGCGCTCGGGCACGGAAACCTTCACGGTTTCGGGCGCGGGGCTGTACTCCCACGTCGCGGCCGGCATGGTGCCTGCGGATGCGTCCGCCATGGCCCGATCCTACTTGCGGGCCACGAACGGCCTGCGCCGCGGGAATATCGGCTCCCGAACCCCGTTGCATCGGGCGAGCCGTCCCCGGCGAAGCCCCGGGCAAGGACCCTGACCCATGATGATCGCCACGCTTGCCTTCCTTGCCTCGACCTTTCAGCTCATCGGTGATGCCGGTTCCGCACCCGCCGCACGCCCGGAAGGCGCCCCGGCACCGGGCGCGAGCATCCGGCTCGTCGGCGACCCCGCCGTGAAGCCGGTCGTCGGCGCCGAGGGCTGCCAGCTGAAGGAGATGGGCATGCTCGTCGAGGCGCCGCTGCCCGAGGGCTACCCCGCCCCGACGCCGCCCGAGATGATCGAGCTCAAGACCTACCCCACGGTGCGCCGCGCCGAGTACAGCGCGAGCGGCTCCACGAACTTCGGGATGAACGTCGGCTTCTGGCCGCTCTTCAACCACATCAAGGACCGCAACATCGCGATGACCAGCCCGGTCGAGATGGACTACCGGCCGGACGGCGAGCGTGCCCCGCTCGACCCGATGAAGGACACGGGCGGCAGCTGGACGATGAGCTTCCTCTACCGCTCCGCCGACCTCGGCCCGACGGGCGAGGACGGCCGCGTGAAGGTCGTCGACAACCCGGAGATGACCGTCGTCGCCATCGGCATGCGCGGCGGCTACGGCATGGGCACCGTGAACGCCGGGCTCGAGGAACTCTCGAAGTGGTTCGCCAGCCAGTCGGAGTGGGAACCCGCGGGAGAGCCGCGCGGCCTGAACTACAACGGCCCGCAGGTGCCGCAGCGGCGCAAGTGGAGCGAGGTGCAGGTCCCGGTGCGACGGGCCGCCAAGAAGCCGGACACCGCGACCGCAGCGCCGGCGGCGCCCGCACCCGTCACGCCGGCGGCACCGACGGCACCGGCCGTCCAATCCCCCCGGTGAGCGGGCGGCCGCTCCGCGCGGCCTGCCACGTGATCCACGACCCAAGCGCCACCATCCCGACCGAGATCAGGATGGGCGTCGTGAGCGGACCGATCCGGAACACGTCCGCGTCGGGTTCGCGAAGCGACTCGCTCACGTTTCGAAGCACGCCGTAGGCGATCAGGAACGTCCCGGTCAGCGTGCCTGCGGCACGCGGCTTCCACCACACCACGACGAGCGCCAGCATCAGGAGCGGCCCGTCGGTGGCGGCCTGGATGAAGTTGTTCGGGTAGCGCGCCGGGACGAGCGCCGCCACGTCGATCGCCGCCTGGCGGTCGCCCGCATAGGCGAGCATCGCGAGGTCCCGCGCACGCTCGAACGACACGGCGTCCTGCGCCAGTTCCATCGCCTCGCGCGGATACTTGATGCTCCACCATGGCGGCGAGGCCTGCATCGACTCGGGCAACACCTTGCCGGGCAGCTCGCCGTTGGCCCAGTTGGCCAGGCGGCCGAGCATCAACCCCGGCGGCGTGATGAATGCCGCCGTGTCGACGAGCGCGAACGGATTCATGCCGTTGCGGCGCGCGAAGAGCACCGACGCCAGCACCACGCCCGCGATGCCGCCGTGGCTTGCCATGCCGCCCTGGTGGATCTCCAGCACGCCCCAGAACGGGAACGCCGACGTGAACTTCACGAGCAGCCCGCGGTCGTAGAGCAGGACGTGCCCCATGCGGCCGCCGACCACCACGCCCAGGATGCACCAGGTGATGAAGTCGCCGGCGAGCGTCGGGGTCAGCGGCGTGCGGCGCGTGCGCGCCAGCCACAGGAGCAATCCCCACGCGACCAGGAACCCCGTGGCATAGGCCAGGCCGTACCAGCGCACCAGCGTGTCGGTGATGTGGATCGCGAACGGATCCACCGTGTGCACCAGGCTCTCTGCAAGGAACGGCACGCGCGAAGTCTACGGATCGCCTGGAGCGGAAAAACCGCATGGAATCTGGAACCCGTCCCAGGCGGCCGTAGCGTCGCGGGGTGAATTTGCCCACGGACGTGCGCCCGAGGGAACCGGTGCCGCTTGCGTTCCTCGCGGCGGCGGCG
Organism: uncultured Chitinophaga sp.; assembly: GCA_964440815.1. Classification (GTDB taxonomy): domain Bacteria; phylum Planctomycetota; class Phycisphaerae; order Phycisphaerales; family SM1A02; genus UBA966. Next base: position 8,641 of record CAYTYU010000057.1, on the reverse strand, counting down.
ATGTTCACGTCGGCCCTCCTGATGGAGCAGGTGCTCGAGTGGCTGCGTGGGCCGGGAATCGCGGGGGGCGCGATCACGGTGGTCACCACGCTCATCGCGATCAACGCGCTCATGATCACCGCTTCGGTCGGCGGCACCGTGCGATCGATGGGAGGACGGTGGCTGGACGTTCGGCGCTGGGCCACGTGCGTCGCCGCGCTCGCCGGGGCCACGCTGGTCCTGGCGGACGCGCACGCATCGAGCGTCCGCGGGCCGCCGCGCGACGGCCCATGCCTGGTGCGCGGCACCGTGCGCAGCGCACCGAAGGTCGGCGACGGCGGTGGCGATGCGCTGGCGTCGTTTGCGATCCACGAGGCGGGGCGCACCTTCCGGTTCGACGCGGACTTCGTGCACAGCACCGACGGCGAGCCGTGGGTCGGCCGGCCGTTCGAGGCGATCGTGCGCGTGGCGGGCATGGACCCGATTCCCGGTCGATCCGCGCGAATCGAGGCGCGTGGCTGGTGCCGCACGCCCCGGCCCATCCGGAACCCCGGTGGCCGGGACGATCCGCCGCTTCCGGTGATCGATGTCCCGAGCTCGGCGCTCCTGCGCCACCTCGACGATCGATGGCCCTGGGACGGCGCACTGCGCTGGCTGCGACAGGCCGCGGCCGACGGCATCGAACGCTCGATGCCGACCTGGGCGCGCGACGCCGACCACGCCCTGGTCTCGGCCATGACGACCGGCGTCCGCCTGCCGGGTCTGTCCCGGCCGGCATCCGACTTCCGAGCCGCAGGCATGAGCCACGTGCTGGCGATCAGCGGATTCAACGTGGCCGTGCTCGTGGCGGTGGTCGCGTCGTCGGCACGCGCGGCGGGTGCCTCGGCGCCGACGCGTGCACTGGCGGCGATCGGCGTGGCCATCGCGTTCCTCGCGGTGGTCGAGCCCGAGACCAGCGTGCTCCGTGCCGGCCTGGGGGCGGGGCTTGCCGCCGCCGCGAGCGTCCGGGGCGGGTCGGCCCGCGGGCTCGGGACGCTCGGGATCGTCGCGATCGCATCGATGGCGATCGACATCGGCGTGGTGCACGATGCCGGCTTCCAGCTCAGCTATGGCGTGGTGGTGGCGCTGCTGGTGCTGGCGTCGCCCGCCTGCGCGCGCTGGTCGGACCGGTGCATCGGGTGGATGCCGCCATCGCACCCGCGGCGCGAACTCGCGCGGCACACGGCGGATGCCGCCGCGGCCGCCGTGATCTCGTCGGTGGTGGCCTGGACCGTGAGCACGCCGATCGCGCTGGCGCACGCCGGGACGGCCAGCGGCTGGGCAGCACCGCTCAGCGTGCTCACCATGCCGCTTGCGGCATTGACCACGATCGCCGGCGTCTGTGCCGCCGTCACGGCGCCCCTGTCGGATGCGGCGAACGCCGCCTGCGGCGCGACGGCCGCGGCGTGCGCACGCGCGCTCGACGAGGTGGCGGTCGGCTCGCTCGACTTGCCGGGTGCCATCTGGTGGACGGGACGTCCGTCCACCTGGTGGACCATCGTGGCGCTGGCCACGACGGTCCTTGCGTGGCGCGCCGGGTCCGCCCGCGCACGGCGGGCGTCGTGGGCAGTCCTCGGGATCCTCGCCGTGCTCCTCTGGTTCGGTGCCGCCCGGCCGCATGCGCTGGACCGTCGCGGCGGTTCGCTCGTCGTCACCACGCTCGAGCTCGGCGACGGGACATGCCACGTGGTTGCATGCGGGGCGACCACCGTGCTGGTCGATGCCGGCAGCATGTCCGACGGGAATGCAGGCTCGCGTCGCATCGTGCCGGCACTGGCCGCGCTGGGCGTACGCACGATCGATGCCGTCTTCCTCACCGACCGCACGCGGGCACGCGTGTCGGCGGTCCCGGAAGTGCTGCGTGCGTTCGCGGTGGATCGGCTCGTGGTGCCGCCGATCGTGACCGACCATCTCTGCGATCGCGACGGAGCCGGCGCGATGCTCGCCGCACGGATCGCCTCGCACGGACTTCGGACCGAGGTCGCGCGGGCAGGCGACAGACTCACCGTCGGCCAACTGAGCATCGACGTCCTCTGGCCCGGCGACATCGCCGTGCCCGAACGCCGGCAGGACGGGTGCCTCGCGCTGCGGATCGCCCCTTCCGAGGCGCGTGCATCGTCGTGTGCGTTCCTCGCGTGCGGTTCGCTCGACCTCGAACCCGCACTCGCCGGCATCGCCGAGCGATCCGGGCCGACGGCCGTCCTCGACCTGCCGGGCAACGGGGCCGACCGTCCCGGCTCGAAGCAGCTCGTCGAACGCACCGTGCCGGACGTCGTCGTCCAGTCGTGCGGCCCGCGCCGCCTCGAGCGCGATGCCTGGGGCGCGGTGCTCGGACCCGCGAGACGCGCGTGCACGGCGATCGATGGCGCGCTGCAGGTGCGCGTGAGTCCCGCCGGCGGCGTCGAGACGCTCGCGTGGACCCCGCGCGGCTGGCGTCAGCGCGCCAGGAGCAGCGCGCGCTCGAGCACCACCACGTCGCCCACGAAGCTGCCGTCCGCCGGCAGCAGCAGGATCTCGAACGGACCCTCCGGCAGGTCGACGCGCACGTCGAGGCGAAGCTCTCCCGGTGCAAATCGGTGACGGAGCAGCTCGGTGCCGCCGGCGCGGACCACCAGGTCCACCGCCCCTGCGGCGCTCGCGCGACGCGGCCGGATCGCCGTGGCCACCAGGCGCCGCGCGCCACCCGGCGACGGGTACGAGAGCGCCACCGGTCCCTCGATCTCGATCGGCGGTGCGTCGAGCGCCCACGTGCCGGGCGCCGACGCGGGCGTCGGCACCGAGAGACGCATGCCACGGCCATCCTCGGGCTCGGTGGGCATCGGTGCGATCGACGCGAGCGGCACCACGGCCGCCGGCGTGCGCTGCACCGCGATCAACGACCCTTCGACCAGCTCCATGGGTTCGTTCCCGGCCACCGAGAGCGTCGCCGTGCCATCGGGCGCCCACGAGAGCCCGGTGCCGTCGATCACCGATCCGTCGTCGAGCCAGGCGCGAACGCCGGAACGCGTCGCCGGCGGCGCGACGAACGACACGGCGCGCACGGCGTCGAACGGGATGATGCGCACGGACCGATCGGGCCCGGCTCCCTGCTCGAGCTCGAGGCCCGCCTCGGCGATCGCGGAAACGATGCCGGTCGCCTCGTCGCCGTTTCGGAGGAACACGCGGTCGGCCTCGGTGGCCGGCGGGGGTTCCGCGCCATCCAGGACCATCGCGCGCACGCCGTCGAGCGTCAGCGCCATCGGCGCGCGCCACGACGTCGACCAGGTCGGCACGCCGATCCCCGCATCCAGCCGGCCGACGATCCGCTGCCCGTCGGCCATCAACAGCACGCCCTCGCGCCGCGGCCGGATGCGGCCTGAGCCGTCGATCGCCAGCGCGTCCCATGCTCCCGACGGCGGGGTGTCGGCGGGCAGCGTGCGCACGTCGGTCGCCGGTCCGAAGGCCACCCATGAAGGGCGCTCGGCATCCTCGCGCGGCACCGGCGCGGAGCGCAGCTTGGGGACCGTCAGCTCGAGCGGTGGCCGCGACTGCGCGTGCACGGCGCTTGCGCAGGCCATCGCCGCCAGGGCCGGCGCGGCGGCATGCATCAATGATCGCGGGGCGGTCCGCATGGCCTACTTCTGGAAGATCGGCAGGTACCGCTTGGGCATCTGCATCACGATCAGCGCCATCGACGTGCCGAGCGGCTGGCCCCACTGCGGGTCCGTCCAGCTGCCGTCGAAGCGCTGGTGGTCGATCAGCTCGCGGCGGATGCGCGGCCACCAGTCCTTCCACCACTCGCCGCCGGCGAGGTACATGGCCTGCGCCGCGTAGTAGTGCCCGTAGAAGTAGTAGGGCTGCGTGTTGGGCCCGCCGCCGTCGGGCGTCGCCACGCGACGGATGTAGCCGAGGCCACGCGGGATCGAGTCGTCCTCGTAGATGCCGGCATAGAAGAGCGACGCGACGCCCGCCGCCGTGCGCGGCCATCCGCTCGCGCCGGTGGTTCGCATGTAGCGGAAGCCGCCGTCCGGGTTCTGGCACTCGCGCACGTAGCGCACGGCACCGTCGATGACTTCCTTCGGGATGCGGATTCCGGCGTTGCGCGCGCTGCGCAGGGCCATCACCTGGCAGATCGTGACGCTCACGTCGGCATCGTCGGGCACCGGGTTGTAGCGCCACCCGCCCTCGCCGTTCTGGCTGTTCTCGATCAGGCGCACCGCGCGCACCAGCGCATCGCGCACGCGTACGTCGTCGGGCGTCATGCCGTAGACCTCGCCCAGGAAGAGCGTCGCGAAGCCGTGGCCGTACATCGGGCCGTTGGTGCCGTCGCTCGTGACCAGGCCGCTCTCGGTGACGTGCTTCAGGACGTACTCGAGCGCCCGCTCGACGGCGGCGCCGTATCGGCCGCGGCCCGGCACGCTGCCGTCGGCCATGAACGCCAACGCGCAGAGCGAGACGATGCCGGCGTTCTCGCTCATCCGGCCACGGCCGAAGCTGCCGTCCTCGTTCTGCGCACGCGCGAGCCACGCCAGGCCCCGCTCCACCGAGTCGCGCCAGGCCTCGTCGGTCTCGCGCTCGATCGGGGCGTTCTGCGCGCTGGCGCCGGCATCCTTCGGGCGGACGGGGTCCGGTGCCTCGGGAGCGGGCGGCGGCACGGGTGCGGGCGACGGTGGCGCAGGCGCGTCCACCGCCTGCGCCAGCACCATGGCGGTTGAAAGCAGCGCGACGGCGATCATCGGCGCTGCTCCTCGGCGAGGCGTCGGTAGTAGTCCTGCGTCAGTCGGCGATACGCCGCGCTCATCGGGTCGCGCAGTCCCTGGCGGACCGCCTCGCGCACGCGCGGCGGCAGGCGGCCCCACTCGGCGCGCGACTCGTCGAACTGCGCCATCTCGTCGGTCGGATCGACGGCCTCGGGCGGCTCCTGCGCGCCTGAGTCGGTGCGCTGGCCTTGCGGTCGGCCGGCGCCATCGCGATCACCCGCGCGGCGGCGGCTTTGGTCATCCGAACCCGGGCGCGGCTCGTCCTGGCCTGGCTCCTCACCGGACTGGCCATCCTGCTGCTGGCCGCCCTGGCGGCTGCGTCGCTGCTGCGCGCCGCCGGACTGGCCCGCTTGCTGCTGCTGCTGCTGCTGTTGCTGTTGTTGCTGCATCCGGCGCGCGGTCGCGATCAGCTCATCGAGCTTGCGCACCACCGACTGCTGCGCGCGCCGCGTCGGCAGGCCGGCCTCCCTCGAGTCGAGCAGTTCGGCGCTTCGCGCCATGTCGTCGAGCGCCGACTGCAGGATGTCGCGGGGCTTGGCGCCGGAGAGGCTCTCCTCGATCGCCGAAGGCGGCTGGTCCGCGCGTTCGCCGTTGCCGATCCCGAGCGCCTCGTCGAGCGATGGCGGCGGGGCATCCGCGGGTGCCTGCTTGGCCGGCGGCGTCGACGGCGGGCTCGCCTGCCCAAGCACCATCGCAACCGAGAGGATGGTGATCGACACGCTCACTTCATGGGTCCTTCCTGCGCACCCGGCACCGGCATGGGCTGGGGCATCGACGCACGCATCGCCTCGACCCAGCGCTCGCCGAGTTCCATCACGCGCCGCTGGCGCTCGGCGATGCGGCCAAGGTACGCCGCACGGTCGGCGTCCGGAAGCCGCTCGGCGGCGGCCGTGTCGTCGAGGATCCGCTGCGACATGGTGCGCAGCAGGCGAAGTTCCGCGATCGGCGGCACGCGCTCGCGCGCCTCGCCGCCTCCGCCGCCGCCTGCCTGGCCACCACCGTCGCCATCCTGGGCCGGTGCCTGCGCGAACGGATCCTCGGGTTCCGGCGGGTCCTCGAGTGCCTCGATGAGCGACGCGATCGACTGCTCCACCTCGCGCTGCAGCATCACGGTGCGCAGCGAGGTGGCGTTCGAGGAAAGATCGCGCGTCGCGGCGGTCGACGCCCCGACCATCTCGTCGTTGGCGGCACGGAAGAGGTCACTCGCCGCGACGTCCTCGCGCGCGGACACGGACTGCAGCAGCCCGGTCACCGCGGACTGCTCGGTGGCGATTCGGCGCGACTCGATGAACGCCCGCCGGTCGGCCGGCCGGCCGGGTGCGGGCACCACGCGCTCGGTACCTTCGCGCGCGCTGCGCTGCCGCTCGAGCACCTGCGCGTAGAGCCCTCGCAGTTCCTCGCGTCGGCGATTCTCCGCCGCCCGCTCCGCCTCGCGCGCCGCCTGCTGCGCCGCGGCCAGGGCGTCCTGCACCGAGGCCCGCGCATCCTCGAGCGAACCGTTCGCACGCCCAAGGCCGACCGGCACCGCGCGCAGGGCGGTGGCGGAGTCGTCGAGCTGCTCGGCACCCTGCCCGACGAGCGTCGCGACCCGGCGCAGGTCCTCGCCGCCGCCTGCGGCCTGCTCGGCGATGCCGGCGGCGTCGCGCGACAGGGCCAGCACGCGGCCGGCCTCCGAGTCGATCGACGCCGCATCCTCCGCCGCCAGCCGCTGCACGGGCAGCATGCGCTGCTCGATGCCCGCGAGGAGCGCACGGAGCGCATCGGCGATCTCGCCCATCCGCCGGCGCAGTTCCTCGGTGCGCGCGCGACGCTGGGCGCGCATCGCCTGCTGCATCGCCTCGACCGCCTGCGCGGCCTGCTGCTGCGACTGCTGCGCCGCCTGCACCTGGTTCTCCTCGGTCTGCGAGGCAGCCTGCTCGAGCTGGCGCGCGAGTCCACGCTCCTCGGCCTCGCGCGCGGCCTCGCGCATGGCTTCGGGAACGCCGGCGTCCGGGCGTTCCTCGCGCGCCACTTCCTCGGCACGCCGCTCAAGGTCGGACGCGAGCGACCGCGCCTCGGCCGCGGCCTCGCGCTGCGCCTCCGCCGCGCGATCGAGCTGCTCTCGTACCGCGGCGTCCAGTTCCTCGCGCGACTGCCCGACCGAACGCTCCGCGGCCGACTGCGTCTGCCGCGACGCCTCCGCGATCCGCTCGGCCAACCGGTCGATGCGACGCGAGAGCTCCGCCGTCTCGCGGTCGCGCTGCAGGGCGGCCTCCAGGTCGGCGAGCGCCTGCTCGGCGGCGCGAGCCTCGCGCGCGGCGGACTCGGTCGCGGCAGCGGCGGACTCCGACGACGCCTCGGATGCACCCTCGGCCGCCTGCTTCGATGCCTGCTGGGCGCGGCGGCCGGCCTCGCGGGCCATTCCGGCGGCTTCGTCGATCGCGCGGTCGAGCCCGTCGCCGTCGGTCCCGTTTCGCTCCAGGCGTGACCCCAGCTCCTCGAGCGAACGCTCGAAGGCGCCCACGCGGTCGGCCATCCGGCCCTCGGCTCCCGACAGCTGCGCGCGCCGCGCCGCGGTGGCCGGCGCCTCCGCATCCGGGGCGCGCGCGGCCTCGGCGGTCGCTTCCATGGCGGCCGCAAGCTCGCCCTGCTCTTCGCGCAGGCGCGTGGCGGCCTCGCGCAGCTGCCCCAGGCGGGAACGCACCTGGTCCGCCAGGTCCGAGGCCGAGATGACCCGGAAGATGCGCGGGGAACTGGCGACCGGCGCGCGCACCCCGCCCGAGGACTCGAAGGCATCCACGACGCGCGCGATGCACTCGACACGGTCGCCGGGCTCCACGCCGATCGCACGCAGCGCCAGCGTGCGCTCGACGCGCGCCGACGGGCCGGTCGATCCGTCGGTCGGTTCAAGCGCGCGCGGTTCCGCGCCGTCGCGCAGCACACGGACGTCGATCCACGACCTCGTCACGCCGAGGTCGTCGCGGGCCTCGGCCACGACCGTCGGCGATGCCTCGACCGTCACGGTCTCGTCCGCCGCCGGCTCGACGATGGCCACCGACGGAGCCGCATCGGCAATCGCGGGAATCTCGAACGCGATGCGCTCGGTCGGCTCGATGCCGCCTTCGCCGACGGGCCTCAGTTCCAGCACGCCGCGGCCGGAGGCGTTCCAGCGCACGGTCCAGCGCGACGGATCCGCCGGATCGACGTCGACCCTTGGGGAGATCGACGAGCCTTCGTCGCCCGTCACGGCGAACGTGCGCGCCACCCAGGCCGCTCGATCCTCGCCCTCGGCCGGCGGCGTCGTCGCCACCATGCGAAGCTCCACCACGATCTCCGATCCCGCAAGCACCGGGGGCGCAACCAGGGCGCGGCGATCGGTGCCGTTTCCGAGGTCCGCGGTTCGCACGTCGATCTGCCCGCGCGCATAGGCGGGTGGCGTGACGGTGGCGGAGGCCGACTCGACCGCCGGCGGCGCGACGAGCCGCACCGACGTCGCCATCGTCTCCATGTCGGGGGTCATGAACCGCACCTCGACAGACTCGCCGTCCGCCTCGACCAGGCGCTCGAAGGAACCATCCGGCTGCAGCGACATCATCACGCGCCGCCACTCTCCCCGACCGTCACGCACGATGCGGTACTCCGCCTCGACGCGCATGGAGGACGCATCCCCGCGCACCGGGGTGGCCCGGAGCGGAAGCGCCGTGCCGCGAGGATGCACGCTGGCGCGCATCGCCGACTCGACCATCGTGCGCGCCGGCCACTGCACGTCGGCGAACGGCGTCACCAGTCGACGCACTCCGATCGAGGCGATCTCGGGCGCAAGTGCCGCCAGCAGCACGAACCCCGCGAGCGCCAGGCCCGCCGTGCCGGCCGCCCGCCGCGCCGGCCGCGCATCGACGCGTCCC
>CAYTYU010000056.1:0-15696 GCA_964440815.1 uncultured Chitinophaga sp. | reverse complement strand
GGCGACATCCCCGCCACCACGCCGTACACCCCCATCGTCACGGCGGCCGACGCGATCAGCGGCGCCCGGCCCGGCGCCCGGCGCGAGAGCATGGAGCTCTACGTGAAGCGCCTGCAGCAGCTTGAGGGCATCGCGAAGAAGCACCGCTTCGTGGACGAGGCCTACGCCATCCAGGCCGGGCGCGAGGTACGCGTGGTGGTGGATGCGAAGAAGGCCGACGACGCCTACGCCTTCCAGATCGCGCAGGAGATCGCCAAGGAGGTCGAGAAGGAGATGACCTTCCCCGGCGAGATCAAGGTGACGGTGCTGCGCGAGGTGCGCGCCGAGGCCACCGCGCGGTGACATGCCGCAGACCCTCTCCGAGATCAGGGCCGAGCTCGACGCACGCGGCATCCGGCCCAAGCACCGCTTCGGGCAGAACTTCCTCCATGACCACAACCAGCTGCGACGGCTGGTGAGCGCGGCGGCGGTGGCGCCGGGCGAGCTGGTGCTCGAGGTGGGGCCCGGCACGGGCACGCTCACGGAGACGCTCCTCGATGCCGGGTGCGAGGTGGTGGCATGCGAGCTGGACCCCGACATGGCCGAGATCGTGCGGGCCCGCAACCGGCATCGGCTGGGCGTGGGCGCCGGGCACGTGACGGTGGTCGAGGACGACTGCCTCGACGGCAAGCACGCGCTGTCGCCCGCGCTGCGTGCGGCGCTCGGTGGCCGGCCGTTCGTCCTGGTGGCGAACCTGCCCTACCAGGCTGCCACGCCCCTGATGGCGACGCTCCTTGAGCATCACCCCGAGTGCCGCGGGCAGTTCGTCACCATCCAGCGCGAGGTGGCCGACCGGCTGATGGCGGCGCCCGATACCGACGCATGGGGGCCGATCGGGGTCACCATGCGGATGCTGGCGGAGGTCTCGATGATCGCCGTCCTGTCGCCGGGATGCTTCTGGCCGGCACCGAAGGTGACGAGCGCGATGGTGGCGATCGTTCCGCGGCGCGGACCCCGCCCAGTCGAGCCATGGGCGCCCTTCACGGCCTTCGTGCAGCAGGTCTTCGGCCGCCGGCGCAAGCAGCTCGGGGCGATCCTCGGACGCGACGCGGTTGCCGCGACTGGGGTCGACCCGGTGCGACGACCGGAGACGCTCACGCCTGACGAATGGATTCGGCTCTACCAGGCGCTTGGCGCCCGCACGCCGTCAGCGTGACCGCGCGACCTTCGGTACGCCGGCCTTGTCCTCGGCCTGGTCGTACGGCACGCCGAGGTACTGGAGGGCGTCGTCGACCACGTCACGCACCACCGGACCGGCGATCGAGCCGCCGAAGTGACCCTTGCGCTTGTCGGGGTCGTCGATCACGCACAGGACGACGAGCCGCGGGTTCGTCGCGGGCGCGGCGGCGATGAAGCTCGCCACGTAGCGGTCGCGGTCGTAGCCGCGCTGGCCGGGAACGGCCAGTTCCGCCGTGCCGGTCTTGCCGAACATCCGGTAGTGGGCGCTCTGCGCCTTGCGCGCGGTGCCGTCCTCGACGACGCCGAGCATGGCCTCGCGCGCCACCGCCAGCACCTGCGAGTCGATCACCGGCTTGGAGGCACCCGTACGGTCCACGCCGCGCTCGCCGCCGCCGCGCGGCATCACCAGGCGCGGCTGCACCATGGTGCCGTCGTCGCGCGCGAAGGCACTGAAGGCGCGCGCCATCTGGATCGGCGTGACGGCGATCTCGTGGCCCATGGCCACGGAGGTCTGGGAGTACTTGGACCATTTTCCGGGGGCGGTGACGATGCCGGCGCTCTCGCCGGGGATGCCCATCGCGACCTTCTGCCCGAAGCCGAAGTCGCGCACGGCCTGCTGCATCTGCTCGAAGGACATGCGCATGGCCACCATCGCCATGCCGCCGTTGAGGCTCTTCACCAGCACCGTCTTCCAGCTGACCGGACCCGTGTACTTCACGTCGTGGATCGTGCGGCCGAAGGGCGTGGTGTACGGCCCCGCGGGCAGCGGGATGATCTCCAAGGGCCGCGCCGCGCCCACCTGCGTCGCACGCGCCCACACGAAGCTCTTGAAGGTCGAGCCCGGCTCGTAGGGATCGGTGAAGTTGCGATTGCGGCCGAGCGCCGGGTGGATCTTGCGCGACGGGTCGCGCGTGGCTTCCTTCCAGCCCGGACGCTCGCGCAGGATGTCGGCCATCGCCAGCACGTCGCCGTTCTGGGCATCGAGCACGATGACGCGGCCGCCGCCGGCATTCATGTCATCCACCATCTTGCCAAGGTGGCGCTCGGCCGATTCCTGGATGGCGAGGTCGATCGAGAGGCGCACGTCGTCGCCCGGGTCGCCGGGAACGTAGTCCTGCCGGTTGATCCAGAGCGTGCGGCCGAAGGCATCGCGCAGTGCCTTGACGTGCCCGGGCACCGGACGGAGGTCGCGGTCGAAGGCGTACTCGACGCCCGCCTGGCCCGTGTGCTCGAAGCCCACCTTGCCGACGAGCTGGCTGGCCAGCCCGCCCGCGGGGTAGTCGCGCACGAGCTTGGTCTCCATCCCGATGCCGTCGAGGTCCAGCTGGCGCAGCAGGTCGACCTGCGCCTCGTCCACGTCCTGCGCCAGCACCACGTAACGGCGCTCGGCGTTCGTCTTCAGGAGTTCATGCACCTGCTGCGGGGTCGTGCGCAGGATGGGAGCGAGCGCGATGGCCGCATCGCGGAACGGGTCGCATTCGGCGACGGCGTTCGGATCGGTCTTCGCGCGCTTCTTGGCGGCGTCCCACCCTCGCTCGTAGATGAAGGCCGGATCGCAGTACAGGCGGTAGCCCACCAGGCTCATCGCAAGCGGCCGACCGCGGCGGTCGAGGACCTCGCCGCGCGGAGCGAGCTCTGCGCGTTCGCTGGTGCGCCGGCCAGCGGCGGCATCGAGCTTGTCGGGCGGCGCGATCTTCAGCTGCGCCACGCGCACCAGCGTGAGCGAGAGCGCCACCATGGTGCAGCCGAGGGTGATTCGGGTCCAGTTGCGGATGCGGTCCGTGCCGGCCTCGAGCGGTTCAGTGGACACGGGCGGTGCTCCCGGGCTGGATCGGCGCGAGCTCGAGGTTCAGCCGCTCCGCGTAGCCGCGGATGTCGGCGGGGTCGACCCGCCGCGCCACCTCGGCGCGCATCCGCCACTGGGTGCGTTCCTGCTCGACGATCCGGTTGTGCGCCTTCGAGATCTGGTTCGACACCTCGTAGCGCTGCTGCCGCAGCGACAGGAGGCCGAGGCCCAGGGCCCCGAACGCCACCAGGATCACCGCGAGCTTCGCGAAGAGGCGCATCGGTCTCGGTTCAGAAGGTCTTCGACGGGATGCGGATCGACTGGCCGGGCTTCAGGCCGGCCGGGTCCTTGATGCCGTTCTGCTGCAGGAGGTCGGCGACCTTCACGCCCTGCTTGCGAGCGATGGCGTAGGCCGTGTCGCCCTTGCGCACCGTGTAGGTGGCGGGCGCACGCGGCGCGGCGGGCTTGGCCGTGGCCACCGCGGTGGCGGACGCAGCAGCAGGAGCGGCGGCGCCCGGCTTCAGCACCTCGATCGGGGGCAGGCGCAGCTCGGAATCGATCGCGAGGCGCGCGGCATCGGGCGCGACGGCCTTGTTGTACTCCTTGAGCTTGTCGCCGACGGAGCCGTCGCCGTACTCGCGCTTGGCGATCTGCCAGAAGGTGTCGCCCTTCTTCACCTTGTAGAAGCGGACCGGGGTGCCGTCGGTGACGGCGGTCTCGACGGCGAGGGCCACCGGGCCGGCGGGGTCATTCGGGGAGATGACCACGATCTCGTCGGCGGTGGGCGCGCCGGGAATCTGGCTGTTGCCGTTCATCGCGAGGTCGACCGACCCGGGGGCCGGGCTGACCACGGGCGCGAGCGCCTGCTCGCCGAAGGTCTCGAGCTGGATGACGTCGACCTGCGCGGGCTCCTCGACCTGGGCCACGGTGGCGGGGTCGAAGCGCTGGGCCGAGAAGTGGTCGGAGACCAGGATCCCGACGAAGAGCATGAGACCGAACCCGATCACCAGGGCAAGCTTGTTTTCGCGCGTCATGACGCCACCTCAGGGCCCATCGGGCCGGAATGCGATGCGGATGGCGGTGCCGACGGTGGCAGCCCTCCGCACCGGGTTCATCGGCCGCGCTCGCGAAAATTGTTCAGCGCGCGGCGACGGATTCCGGGGCGATCTGGAAGGCGCGGAGCTTGGCGCTCCGGGCGCGTGGGTTGGACCGGATCTCGGACTCGTCGGCCTCGACCGGCTTGCGGGTCAGGCGCGTGCCGAGGCCCGCGCGTTCCCAGTCGGCGAAGGCGTGCTTCACCCGGCGGTCTTCCAGGCTGTGGAAGGCGATGACGGCGATGCGGGCGCCAGGGCGGAGCCAGGTGGGGGTGGCCGGAGCTGCGCCGGCGGGGGCGACCGCCCGGGCGCCCCGCTCGACCGAGGACAGCAGGTGGTCGAGCGCCCGCAGCTCGTCGTTCACCAGGATCCGCAGGGCCATGAAGGTCCGGGTGGCCGGGTGCATGCGGCTCTGGCGCGCCCGGGCGCCGTAGGCGGCCACGACGGCGGCGGCGAGGTCGGCGGTGGTGGCGATGGGCGCCCTGGTACGGCGCTCGACGAGGGTTCGGGCGATGCGACGGGCGAACGGGTCCTCGCCAAGCTGGTAGATGGCGTCGGCCAGCTCGGCTTCCGGCAGGCGGGCCACGAGGTCGGCCGCAGTCTCGCCCTGGGTTGGGTCGAGCCGCATGTCGAGGGGGCCCTCCGACTGGAACGAGAAGCCCCGGGCGGGGTCATCCATCTGGGTGCTGGCGAAGCCAAGGTCGGCGAGGACGGCGTCGGCGACCCAGTTGGGGCTGGGGCCCGCGCCGAGGCCAGCGGCGAGGCGCTCGATGGCGCCGAAGGAGGCATGCCGGGTTTCGACGGAGGGGCGGGCATCCCTCTGGAGCGCCGCAAGACGCTCGCGCGCGAAGGCCAGGTTCGCCGGGTCGCGGTCCACCAGCAGGACCCTCCCGTCCGGACCGACCGCACGCGCCAGCAGTTCCGCATGGCCCCCGCGGCCGGCGGTCAGGTCGAAGGCCGTCTGCCCGGGTCCGGGCGCCAGGAGCCGCATCACCGGCCCCGCGAGCACCGGCACGTGCCCCGCCGGCTCGGTCACGGCGCGGCCTTGCGGGTCGGCGCCACCCCCGACCCGCGCATCGAGATCCCAAGCAGCATGACGAACGCCAGCACCAGGAAGATGAACGGGTAGAGCAGCCGCCCGCCGCCGATGAGGATGTAGGTCGCCGCGGCGCCGCCGATCAGCACCAGCCCCAGCTCGAAGCCGTAGAGCGAGATCACTGCCTTGCGCACCGATCCGCCCATCGCGCGCTTGACCCGGTGATGCAGGTGGTTGGTGTCGGGGGTCGAGAACGGCACGCGGGCGCGCCAGCGACGGATGATCGAGAGGCTGGTGTCGATGATGGGAAGCCCGAACATCGCCAGGCCGCACATCACGAGCAGCGTGGCGAAGCCCTCGAAGCCGCCGTCCGGCGTGAGGCTCGGCAGCGGCTCGGACGGGTCGCCGCTCACGTGCACGGCGTACGGGCACGAGAACGGCCGCAGGTTCGCGAAGGTCATCACGATGGTGACCGAGAGGTAGCCGATGAGCAGGCTTCCGGCATCGCCCAGGAAGATCGACGCCGGGTTGAAGTTGTAGACCAGGAACCCGAGGCAGGCGCCCAGCAGGCTGGCGCAGAGCGTGACCCGCGCGCCGGCCATCGACTGGTTGATGCCGTTGACGTCCGTGGCATCGGGCGGCAGCGCGAAGATCACGAGGAGCGAGAGGCCCAGGAGCCCAAGCGCCATCACCGCCGAGATCCCGGAGAGCAGTCCGTCGAGCCCGTCGAGCAGGTTGGCCGCGTTGCATCCGCCCAGCACGAAGAGCGCGACCAAGGTGGTGCCGACCCAGTAGTAGAGCTGCGCGTTCTGGACGGTGAGCGAGCCGAGGGTGAACAGGGTCTCGCGCGGCGCCCCGAGGATCGGTACCAGCAGCCCGTTCGCGATGTTCACGCCGATCTCGTCGATCGCGAGGGCGGCGGCCGCCACCAGCTGCCCTGCCACCTTCAGTCGCGCATCGAATTTCCAGATGTCGTCGGCCAGGCCCGTGAAGGTGATGGCCACCATTCCCAGCACGATCGAGAACGGAACCGGCGGCAGCGCGTCCAGCGCCGCGCCGGACATGATGGCCCCGACCACGATGCCGACGAACGCCCCGACGAACACCCCCACGCCGCCGAGGTAGGCCACCGTGCGGCCGTGCAGCTTGCGCACCGCGTCGGGCTGGTCGACCACGCCGGTGGCGTGCGCGATGGCGCGCGCGATGGGCACCACCACGAGCGTCGCCACCAGGCTGGCGGCGAACACGGGCAGAGCACCCCAAAGCGCGCCCCACACGCCGTCGAGCCGCATTGCGACGGTGAGCGAGTCGCAATTCACGCGATCGCCTCCGGTGCGCGAGACAGGTGCTCGGCGATGTCGCGGATGGTCTGCTCGAGTGGGATGGCGGCGGCGAAGCCGACCGCCTGCCGCGCGCGGGAGACGTCGGGGATGCGGACCTCGAGATCCTCGAACCCCGGGCCGAACGCCTCTCCGTACGGGACGCGGACGATCTCGGAGCGGCTGCCCAAGGTCGAGATGACGAGCCGGGCAAGGTCCTCGATGGAGATCGGCCGGTCCGACCCCAGGTTGAAGACCCGTCCGTGGCAGGCGGGCGCCGAGAGCAGGGCCGGCAGCGCGCGGACCACGTCCCGCACGTCGCCGAAGCAGCGCACCTGGCGCCCGGACCCATGCACCTCGAGTGGACGCCCGTCGCGTGCCGCGGCCACGAAGCGCGGCAGCACCATCCCGTACCGGCCGCGCTGGCGCGGGCCGACGGTGTTGAAGAAGCGGGCCACCACCACGGGGAAGCCGTCGCGCGCGCCGGTGGCGAGCGCCACCTGCTCGTCGATCGCCTTCGAAAGGCCGTAGGACCAGCGCGGCGAGGTCGGCGGGCCGAACAGCAGGTCCGCATCCTCGCGGAACGGGCTCGAGACGCCCTTGCCGTAGACCTCGCTGGAGCTTGCGAAGAGCACGGGCGTGCAGGTGCACGAGGCCCACGACAGGAGCGCCATCGTCTCGCCGACGTTGCGCTCCGCGGCGCGCGCCGGGTCGTCCATCACCAGCCGGACGCCGACGGATGCCGCGAGGTGGTAGGCCTCGTCGAACCGCGGGGCACTGCGCGACCACTCGGAGACGGTCGACTCCACGATGCGCAGCCGGTCGCCGTGCTCGCCGGCCGCGGCATCCAGGTTCGAGCGCACGCCCGTCGACAGGTCATCGACGACGGTGACCGAGGCACCGCCCGCAAGCAGCGCCTCCGCCAGGTGCGAGCCGATGAACCCGGCCCCACCCGTCACGAGGACATGGCGATGGGGACTCGGGGTCTTCACGGCGTGTCCCGGCCGACCGGCGGCGCGGGAGGCGGTTGGTCAGGCGACGGGTTCCTTCGCGGGCGCGGGTGCCGACGCAGCCGTGGCGACGGGCTGCGCGTACGCGGCCATCACCTCGGCGTTCTTGCGGAAGTAGCCGCCGGCGGTCTGCTCGGGGCGCATGAGGACGGTGCCCAGGAGCACCGCATGCGCTTCCTGCAGCCGGTAGATCGACTTCGCCACCAGGCCACGCTGGTCCTCCAGGGCGCGCACCACCAGGAGCGACGCGTCGCACGCCTCGGTGACGAACATCGTCTCGCCCGCCACGACGGTCGGCGGCAGGTCGACGATCACCACCTGGTAGCGCTCGCGGAGGCGGCCGATGATGCGGCGCATCTCGTCGGTCGACACGCGCTCGAACACGCGGTTGGGGATGGTGCCGGGGCCGTAGACGGCGATGCCGTTGGCCATGTGCGGCTGGACGTCCTGTCCCTGCAGCATGTCGCCGAGGCCGGGGCCGTCGAGCTCCTCGCCGAAGATCGCCGAGAGGCGCGGACGGCGCAGGTTCGCGTCCACCACGGCCACGGTGCGGCCGGCGGCGCGGAAGCTGGCGGCGAGGTTGCTGGCGACGGTCGTGGAACCGCCGCCGGGGCTCGAGGTGACGATGGCAAGCGACCGGGCACCTGCGGTGTCCATGCCCTTGAGGCACACGGAGGACAGCTGCCGGAACATCTCGGCGGTGCTGCTTGCCGGTTCGCGGGCCACGATGAGCTCCGCGGCCTTCGGCTCCGACGGGTCGTCCTCGATGTCCGGGATCACGCCGATCAGGCGCGCGCCGCCGACGCCGGCAAGGTCGCTGGGGAAGCGCACGCGCTGGTCGAGGAACTCGCGCAGGAACAGGATGCCGGCCACCACGAGCACGGCCAGGAACACGCCCGCCGGGATCATGAACTTGAGCTTCGGGAACTCGATCTCGCGCGGGGTGCTCGCTTCCTGCACCAGGCTCACGCGCCGGCTGTCGGCGCGGCCCTGCAGGATGTCGAACTGGGCGATCAGGTCCTGCAGGTCGGCGCGCTCCTGCTCCTTCTGCGCGAGCTGCTCCTTCAGGGCGTCGAGGGCGCTGATCTGCGCCGTGAGCTCCTGCAGCCGCTTGGTGGCATCCGTCAGGTCCTGCGTCTGGCGCTCGACGAGCGCCTTCAGCGACGCGACGCGCTGGCTGAAGTCCAGCTTGTCCGCCTGCAGGTTGCGCTGCATGGTCTCGTCCAGCACGACCTTCATGCGATCCCGAGCCGCGGTCTCCCGCTGGACCAGGTCCTTGACCTGCGGATGCTCCTCGCCGAACCGCTCGCGGCTCGAGTTGAGGAACATCTGGACCTGGTGCATGTTCTGCTCGATCTGGCGGACGGCCGGGTCCTGCATCGCCAGGCGACGGTCCTCGTCCTCGTAGCGCTGCTCGCGCAGCTTGCGGTCGACGGAGTCGAGCCGGGCCTGGGTGAGCGTCAGGTCGCGGATGGTGTCGTCCCGGAGCTTGGCCAGGTTGTTGGCCGTCCCTTGGTCGGTCAGGCCGCCTTCGGTGCCGGACGTGATGCCATTGCGGCGGATGAAGTCCTGGATCTCGGTCTTCAGGTTGCGGACCTGCTCCTCGACCTGAGCGCGCTTCGTCTCGAAGTTCGACTTGTTGCGGGAGCTTCGCTCATCTTCCTGGGCCTCGCGGGCGGCGAGATACGTGCGCGCCACGCGGTTCAGAACGATCGCGACATCGCCGCGTTCGTGGGTGCGCCAGGACAGGGTGAAGAGCTGGGTCTTGTTGCGGTGCCCGACGCGCAGATCCTCCTGCAGTTCCTGCACGCGCTCGTCGACCGTCGGATACTCCTGCCCCCACGTGGTGTTCGCGATGTCCGGAGCGGCCATGGCCGTCTCCAGGACCTGGCGCGTCAAGATGCGCTGCGACTCGGTCTGGGCAAGGCGGGCAATGCCCTCATCGCTCAGGGCCTCGACCGTCACGGCCTCCTTCGCGCTCTGCACCTGCGGCCGGATCTCGAACACCACCGATCCACCCCAGAGCGGATACGCGTACAGGCAGATGAAGTTGGCGATCGTCCCAAGGACCGCGCCCACGACCGCCGCCCCGACGAGCAGCCAGGCATGCTGCCGCAGCACCCGCACGGGATCGATGGTTGGCGGCGGCGGACGCACCCCACGGGGCGCGCCACCGGGAGCACCGGCCGGGCGGGGAGAGGATGGAGCGGGCGAGGAAGGGTTCGCTGCGGTCATGGAAGGATCCTCGGTCAGTCGGAGGCCACAGTCAATGCCAAATTCACTTATCGGCGAGGCTTGCCGCGAAAGCGTCGATTTCCTTCTTCAGGTCGGGCGGCGGGTTGCCGGCGTTGGCCCGATCAAGGGCCTGGCGGGCAGCCGCACGATCGCCCTGTGCCTGCTTCACCTGCGCCAGGTGGAAGAGCGCGGACGGGGTCGGCGCCGCCGACACGGACTTGTTCAGGGCATCCTCGGCCTCGGTCAGGCGGTTCAGCTTGAACAGGATCAGACCCAGGGTGTCCAGATAGTCGGGATTCTGGGGCGCAAGCAGCACCGCCTTGGTCGCGTACTCGAAGGAGTTCGTGGTCTCGCCCTTCACGGTCACCAGCAGATAGGCCGCGTTGTTGAGCGCCGCCGGGTTTCCGGAGTTCAGCTCCACCGAGCGGACGAACGCATCGCAAGCCGCCGGCAGGTCGCCGCGTCCATAGAGCACGTTGCCACGGGTGAGCTCGGCACCCGCGCGGATCCCGCTCGGCACCGAATCGCCGCCCGCCTGCGCCTTGTCGCACCACTGCAGTGCACGATCGGCGCCCGCGGGCCCCAGTCGCGACCACGACTCGGCGAGGATCGCGCACCCAAGCGGGGACGCGGTCCCCGATGGCGCCAGGATCGCCTCGTACTCGCGCGCGCCGTCGGCGCCCGGATCGAACATCTCCCGCAGGATGAGCGACGTTCGCTCCTCGACCAAGCCTTCGTCCTTCACCTCCCGCGCCGCCGAGACCGCCTCGCGGGCGGCAACCACTGCCTCATCGCGACGGTTGCTGCGCATGAGCGATGCCGCCGCCACGGCGCGCAGGACGGGCGACGCCGCCACGCGGTCGCCGACGCCACGGAGCAGCGCGAGCGCCTCCGCGGGATTGCCGGATCGGAAGCGGGCATAGGCAGCCTTCTCGAGGTACCGGGGCGTCTGCGGGTCGAGCACGGCCGCGCGCTCGTACTCCGTGGCGGCGCCCGCACGGTCGTTGGTGGCGTCAAGCAGGTCACCCAGGCGCTCGGCCATGATCGGGTCGGATGGCCGACGGTCGACTGCCGATCGCACGACCGCAATCGCGCGCGCGGAGTCGCCGATCGCCTGGTAGAGGCCCACCAGGCGCACCACGGCTTCCTCGCTTCCGGGCTGCGCCTGCAGGAACCGCTCCAGGATGCCGATGGCGCCGCGGATGTCCCGCTTGTCGAGCGACAGGTCGGCCCGGGTCGAGACCGCGGACCAGTTGAGCGAGTTGCGCGCGAGCAGCCGATCGGCCTCGGCGATCGCCTGGTCGAGCTTGGCGGGATCCTTGGTGCCGACCGACAGCGCCCGCAGCAGCTGCACCCGGCGCAGCGGCGCCATCAGGTCCGACGGCATCACTGCCTCTGCCCGGGTGAGGGCCGCGAGCGATTCGTCGACCTTCACCCGGGACTCGTCGAGCTTGCCCTCGTCCCGCAGCTTGTCGGCCTGGCTTGCGGCCACGGCGGAGGCCAGCATCTCGAAGGAACGGGCGACCTCGGGCGACGGCGACTCCCCCATCAGCGCCTTCGCGCGCTGGAGCGTGGCGGCGGCATCGTCGGGGCGCCTCGCCAGCACTTCGAGGTCCGTGAGGCGGACGAGGTTCGCGAACGCCGGTCGCTCGCCGAAGGACTGCTTGAGGAGGTCCGCCGCGGCCCCGAAGTCGCGACGGCTGGCCGCGACCTCGACCAGGATCGCATCGACCTCGCGGCGCTCCGGATCCTGAAGCGCCCGGGCCTTGGCGAACGCGGCATCTGACCCGGCGCGGTCGCCGATGTCCGAGAGGTGCGCGGCGAGCGTGGCATACAACTGGTACGACGCCTTGCCCTGCGCTTCCGCGGCATCGATCACGGCCTGGATCGCCTTCGTGGCTTCGGCGTTCTGCCCCATCTGGCGCATCACGGTCGCCTTGCGGGCCGCGAAGTTGATGTCGAGCGGCGTGTCGCGCATGGACGCCTGGTAGACCTGCTCGGCGATGTTGACGTTCATCGCGGCGGCATCGCGCAGCAGGCGCTGGCGCTCCGCCTGGGGCACGGCCTCCCAGGTGCGGGTGTCGAAGCGGGGACGCCCTCCGGCGTCTCGGACCGAACCGAAGTCGGGCGGCGCATAGAGCAACGCGTACAGCTCGACCACGTTGTTTCGGTCGATCGGATCGAGCTCGATGACGCGCCGGCGGATCTCGATGGCCTTGGAACGCTGTCCGTACACCGCCTCGAACTCCGCGCCGATGCGGGCAATGTCGGCATCGGCGGGCGACGCCTCCATGGCGGCACGCAGCAATTCCATCGCAATGCGCCCCTGCCCCGCACGACCCATGGCGCGCGCGTAGCCACGCACGAGCGCCGGATCGTTCGGACGCCGGTCGTACGCCTCCTTCCACAGGGCAAGTGCCTGCGGTTCGTTGCCGACCCGCTCCTGCAGCGACGCGAGCATGCCGGCGATCGGCGCATCGTTCCGTCCCGACTGGCGCGCCTTTTCGAGCGTGGCGATCGCCTCCGCGGTGCGGCCCTGCGCATCCAGCCAGCGGGCGCGCAGCAGTGACTCGAGGGCGGGTGCCGACGCGGACATCTTCGCGGCTTCCTGTACCTGGGCCTCGGCCGCCGCGTAGTCCTTGCGGTCGAGCGCGTTGTTGAAGAGCATCTCGATGATGGTCGAGTCCTCGCTCTTCACGGAGCCGGCCGCCTTCTCGGCCTCCGGGATCTTCGCGTCCAGGCGGGCAAGTGCTTCCTCGCTCCGGGCGAGGTCCGAGGATCCGGCGCGACGGCGCTCGTCGAGCTGACGGGCGATGTCGGCGCGCAGCGTCCGGTACGCGCGCAGGCGCTCCAGGGCGCGCTTCTGCGGGTCCATGACCATGCGCTCGGTCATCAGGTCGATGCGCTCGACGGGGTCCTCGGTGGCGAAGAACGCCTCCACCTTCGCGAGGTCCGGGTTGCCGGGAAATTTCTCGAGCGCGGCGCGGGCATACTCGAGCGCCTTGGCCTTGTCGCCTGCCTGCTCCTCGACGAAGATCTGCGCGAACACCGCCGGCAGCGCGCCGTTCGACGTGGTGATCCACGCCGCCGCCAGCTCGCGCGCCCGCGGGAGGTCGCGCTCGCCGACCGCCGCCTCGATGGCCACCATCTCAGAGGGCTTGTCCGCCTGCACGCCCTGCGCACGCGCCCGAAGTTCCGCCGCCATGCGGCCGAACTCGGGGCGGTCCGGGACGGCGTCGGCCAGGGCCGCGAACATGGTCGCGGCCTCGGCCGTGCGGCCGAGCTGCATCGCGAGCTCCGCGCGCTGCAGCGCGATCCGGAGGTCGGTGGGGTACGCCTCCACGCCACGCGAGGCCCGCTGCATGGCGACGCCGAGGTCGTTCTGGGCGCGCGCCACGATCGTCGACCAGACGAACGCATCCGAGCTCGGCTGCGGGACGCGCGTGTAGTACGCATCCCACTTGGCGGCAGCCCCGGCGATATCGCCCCGCATCTGCATGATCTTCGCGTCGGTGGCGAGCATCATGGGCGTAGTCGGGTCGTTCTGCTGGGCCTCCAGGAGCTTCGCGCGCAGGCCATCGAGTTCCTTGAGCGCCTCGGCTTTCTCGGCCTGGTCCGTGATCCGCGCCACGCGCACCACGCCCGAGTCGATCAGCACCTGGATCGCGCGGCTGCGCGTCTCCGACTGCACGCTCGAGGCCAGGCTCGTGGTCCCCTGCGGCTGCTCCATGATCTTGCCGGCGCGTTCGCGGATCGCGACGTACGAGTCGTCCGTGTCGGCGCCGGTCGCCAGCAGTTCCAGCGCGAATCCGCCGGTGACGAGGTCTTCGGGGTGCGCCTCCAGCCAGGCCTTCGCGAACGCATTCGCGTCGGCCAGTTCCCCGACGCTCAGGAGCCGCGTGCTGACGGCGCGGATCGCACTGGGGCGACCGGATGCCACTGCCGCTGCCTTCATGGCCTCGACGGCGGTGCCAAGGGGCGACCGATCGAGCTTTGCGTACATCACCCGGCGGCCTTCACGAACGTCCAGCACCAGGCGGTCGAATGCGACCTCCGCGAGCGCGAGCGTCGCGGCGGGGTCGTCCGGCGTGCCGGCCACCGCAGACTTCATGTCGGCAATGGTCTTGTCGAGCTGTTCAAGGCGACGGGTTGCCACCTGCTCCTGCCCGGTGGCCCGCAGGCGGACGACGTCCTCGGTCCGCAGGTCGATGAGCGCCGTCCAGGCACGCCAGGCCTTCGGGTTCGCCGCCAGGAACGTCTCGCACCGGCGCTCGAGGTCGGTGCGCTCACCGGCCGACAGCAGGCTCTCGCGACGGGCCCGCGCGTAGACGAACTCCTCCTCGCCGGCCTTGGCGGCATCGCTGCCCGGGGCTGCCACCTCCAGCATGTCGCGCGCGACGCCCTCGACCTGCAGCCAGCCGTCGAAGTTCGGGTAGAGGTCCGCCTCCTCCTCGAGGACGTCGAACAGCATGCGCCACTGGGCAGGGTCACCCGGCTGCGCACGGACACGGCCGCGCTTCAGGCCGACGAACGTGCGGTAGTCGTCCGACGCCTGCTGCGCAGAGGTCGGCACCACCTTGAGAAGCGCAGCCTCCATCTTCTCGATGTGGGACAGCACCGCCGGCTCCTTCGACGCCGCGCGGCCGTACATGCCGTAGGCCTGCCGGTACTGGCCCTGGGCCATCAGCTCGTCGCCGGCGGCGATGTTGCGCGCGGCGTTCTTGAGCCAGAACTGGTTGACGGCCAGCACCGCGCCCAGCAGCAGCACCGCAGCCGCCGAGAATCCGCCGACGACGATCACCAGCTTGCGATTGACCTTGCTCTTGCGTGCCATGGTTGTTCGGTGTCCCTGCTGTTGGTCAGCCCTTGTCGTTCTCGGAGCGCTCCACCGTCGGCCAATCCGGAAGCCGCCGCATCAGGTGGGGGAAGAGGTGCGCCAGGAAGTCCTCGGCATCGCGCCGGAACCGTTCCCTCGGCGGCGGATCCCCGTCGGGGTACCGCGCCGACAGCTGCACCTTGCAATAGTAGGCATAGCGGTCGGTGAGATCGAAGGCCAGCTCGCGCACGGCGATGGTCGACGGCGTGCATCGCCCGTTGGCCACGAACATGTAGCCGCCGAGCTGCTTGATGCGCGCGGCCTTCGGGTCCTGGAAGGTGGTCAGCGTCATCGCCAGCGAGCCGATCGGCAGCGCGACGCTCTCCTCGATGCGCGTCACCGGGTCGGCAAGGCGCACCATCGGATACGGCTGGCCGGTGGCGCGGTTCACGGGCGCCTCCGATGGCACGCCCGCAAGCGTGGGAATCTCGAGTTCCAGCCGCTCCGGGTCGCCCGCCTGGATGAGCCCGCCCGCGCCCCAGCAGCGCTCGGGGATGTGCGGCACGGTGTCGATCATCCCGGTGTAGTACGCCAGGTGCAGCGAGATGACGCCGCGCGACAGGTCGCCGCCGAGCGCGTAGTTGCGCGACAGGTAGCGATCCGTGCCGAGCGACTCGACCATCGCCGCGTCCATCACGATGTCTTCCCCGACCTTCTGCCACTCGCCGAGGCGGGTGGGAATGCTGCCGAGGTCCGCGCGCAGCGGCACCGGCTCCTTCTTCAAATAGACGTCGAGGGCGCGCATCGCCGCTCGCAGCCCCAGGCCGCCGCCGACCAGCGCGACCATCAGCACGCCGTACAGCACGCGCACGGAGGGCTCGAAGCGGAGCGTCACGATGCACCTCCTGCGCCTGGCTCCTCGATCACCAGGTTGCGGATCACCCACATCGCGCCGAGGAAGAGCAGGAACGCCGGTACCAGCCACACCAGGCCCACCATGCTGTGGAACTCGCCCGCGCTCATGTTCGGGTCGATGACGGAAAGGAGTCCGAGCGAAGTGACGCGGAGGATGTTCACGAAGAGCGAGATCGGGATGCCCGCGATCACGAGCGCCGCACGCTGCCACCACGTGCTGAGGCCGAGCGCCGCCATCGCCACGCCGATCGCCAGGAACGCCATCAG
>CAYTYU010000055.1:0-15984 GCA_964440815.1 uncultured Chitinophaga sp. | reverse complement strand
GTCCGACGTCGAGACGCTGCATTTCGCCGTGGGCGCTCGCCCGCCCGGCAGCGTCGGCACGCCGGTGTCTGTCGTGGCGCGGTCCACGCTCGAGCGCTGGCTGGCGCAGTGCGCGGCCGCGGGCCTCCAACCGAGCGCAGCCTATGCCGACACGGCGGCCGTGCCCGCGGCGGCGAGGGCGGCATCCATCCGCGCCGCGCGTGCCGAGCGGTCGGCGGCGTCGCCGACGGACGGCAGGTTGACGTGCACGTTGTGCGCGGCTGCGCGTGCCGCCAGGCGCGCGAGGTCGGCGGCGATCGCCAGGTCGCTCGCGAGGTTCGCGTTGGTGCGCCCGGCGAGCGTGCCGCAGGTCGCGGCCACGACGACGGACAGGTCGAGGATCGCCTGCGGCGCGTCGATCGCCTCGGCGACCGCGGCGGGCCAGCGCGCGGCACGCTCGGGGGCATCCTTCGGCAGCTTCCACAGCGCGTTGAGCGCACCGTAGGCGACGGCATCGCGGTCGGCGAGGGCGAGTGCCTCGGCGCGGATCGCGGCCAGGCGCGCGGCCGCCGCACGCAGCGCGTCATCGTGCGCCGCGAAGGCGGGCTTGCCGAGCGTGAACTCGACCACCATGCCGGCAAGCGCCGCGGCGTGGGCCAGGGTCACGGCGGCCACGGCGCCGCCGCCCGGCACGGGTGTCCGCGCGGCGAGGGCGTCGGAGAACTGCTCGACGGTCAGCGTTCGGATCGTCATCGGAGTCATCCGCGGATGGTGGCGCCGAGGCCTGCGGCGAGCGCGTCGGCGAGCGCGGCCATCGGGGCGTCGGCGTCCTCGCGCCGCAAGGTGCGGTCGGGGGCGCGGAACACGAGCCGCATGGTGACGCTCTTGCGGCCCGCGCCGGTCTGCGCGCCGCGGTAGGTGCCGACGAAGCCGACCGACTCGAGGTTGGGGAGCCCCAGGCCGCGCGCGATCGACTCGACCTCGACCCACGTCGCCTGCTCGGGGACGATGGCGCTCAGGTCGCGCTCGATCGCCGGGAAGGCAGGCAGCGCCTCGGCGCGCGCGTCCGGCGGGTAGCCGGCCCAGAGCGGCTCGAGCTCGAGTTCCGCCGCGGCGAACGTGCCCTCGAGGCCGAAGGTCGCGATCGCCGCCGGCGCCAGGATGCCGTACGTGCCGACCGCACGCCCGTCGCAGCTGACCGCGGCCTCGACCGAGTGCCACGGGTCGCGCCGGTCGGCGGGCAGGGCGTCGATCCGCAGGTCGGCGTGGCGGCCGGCGAGCATGCGCAGCGCGCGCTCGCAGGTGCCCCGCATCCAGCGCATGGCGCTCTCGGCGTCCGCGGGGCGGTCCGAGAGCAGCGCGACCACCGGGCGCTCGTCGTGCGCACCGCCGGCGCGGAGCGCGAAGCGGCGCGCGAACTCGAAGAGCCTCAGCTCGGCGATCCCCGCGTCCGCGTTGCGCCGTCGCACCTCGAGAAGGCTGGCAAGGACCGACGGCCGCAGCACCGGCGTTCCGCCGGCACGCTCGTCGCCGACGCGCAGCGCGTGCTCGCCCGGCCGCAGGAACGGCGCGGCGCTGCGTTCGCTCACCAAGGTGTGGGTCACGCTCTCGACGAACCCGAGCCCCACGAGGAGCGACTTCACCGCGCGCGGCGCGGACACCTGCGGCTCCACCGGCGCCACGCGCACCGCGAGCGTCTCGCGCATCGGCACGCGGTCGAGGCCGTGGATTCGGCAGACCTCCTCGATGAGGTCGATCTCGCGCTCGACGTCGATGCGGCGCGGCGGCACCGTGCAGTCGATCGCGTCGCCACGCAGCACCGGCGAGAAGCCGAGCGTGTCGAGGGCGCGCACCACCTCCTCGACGGGGATCGGGGTGCCGAGGAGCGACGCCACGCGCGCCGGGCGCACGCGGACGGTGCGTTCCGGGGGCAGGGGAGCGCCGGCCTCGACCGCGCCGTCGAGCAGCGTGCCGCCGGCGGTCTCCAGGACGAGGGCCGCGAGCCGGTCGGCCGCGGCATCGAGCTCGGCCGGGTGCACGCCGCGCTCGAAGCGGTACGACGAGTCGCTCGCGAGGCGCAGCCCGCGGCTCGAGGCACGCACGGCGACTGGATCGAACGCGGCGATCTCGAGCAGGACGTCGGAGGTGCCGGCCGTGACGGCGGTGGCGGCGCCGCCCTTGACGCCCGCGATCGCGACCGGTCGCTCGGCATCGGCGATCACCAGCTCGCCGCCGGCGAGCGTCAGCTCCTGGGCGCCCTCGCCGATCGGCAGGAAGCGCTCGTCCTTGCGGGCGCGGCGGATCTCGATCGCCCTCCCGCGCAGGGTGCCGAGGTCAAAGACGTGCGTGGGATGCCCGAGCTCGAAGAGGACGAAGTTCGTGCAGTCGACGAGGTTGTTGCGCGGGATCTGGCCGATCGCGCGCAGGCGGCGTTGAAGCCACTCCGGGCTCGGTCCCACCTTGACGCCCGTGATGACGCGCGCCACGTAGCGCGGGCAGGCGGCGGGGTCGTGGTTGCGCACGGTGATCGCCTTCGCCGCGGGCCCGCCGGTCGCGCGCGGCGCGGCGGCCGGCGGCTTCAGGTGGCGCCCGCTCATGGCGCACAGCTCGCGGGCGAGGCCCACGTGGCAGAGGCAGTCGCCGCGGTTGGAGGTGGTCTCGATCTCCTGCCACGGCTCGCCGTTGTCGGCGACGTCGCCGCCGTCGAAGTTCAGGCCCGCGGCGGTCAGCAGCGTCGCCTGCTCCTCGGCGGACGCGGGGCGGTCGAGGTAGTCGTTCAGCCAGGTGACGCTCGTGCGCATGCGGGAGGGCGAAGGGTAGCATCGGCCACCCCAGTGACGGACTTCGCCGGACTGCGTTTCCCGATGCGTTCGCGCATGGCGCGTGCGGCGCGCCGCGCGGCGGTGGCGGTGCTGCTGGCGGTCGCCGCATGCAGCGCGCCCGCGCCGGTGCCCGACGACCGCGTCGGGACGCTCGACGGCGAACCCGCGCCCGCCGAGAGCCCGGCGCTCGCCGACGAGCGCTTCCCGGCCGACTTCTCGATCGACGCAACGGTGCTCCTGGGTCGCAAGTCGCCCCCCATGCTCGCCGTGCAGGACCGGCAGTCGAAGTACATCCTGCTCCCGGACGGCTCGCTGCACGCGGACCTGAGCCCGTTCATCGACGTGTCCACGCGTCCCGGCCGCTCGCGCTGGCTCTACGACGACCAGATGCAGTACCTCTGGGCGCTCTGCGGCGACCTCGGCTTCGCCGACGAGTCGCGCGCCAACGGTCCGGCCAACCCCGACACGCTGCGCCCTGCGGTTGGAGAGCGCCTCTCGATCCTGACGATCCGCGCCGGCGGCCGGACGTGGTCGTTCGTGCGGCGCGCGCTCGGCGAGGAACCGATGGACGCGGCGATGGCGCGCATCGTGCGGACGCTCGCGATCCTCGCGTGGCTTCCCGACCTTCGGCCGGAGGAGGTGCTTCCCGAGCGCTACGACTTCGGCCCCGATCCGTACGCGGTCTATCGCGAGATCCGCGCGCGCTCTCCCCGGGGGTTGCGGCCGTGAGTCCGTGGCAGGCCGTCGTGGGGGCGTTGCGTCCGCTGGCGCCCCGCGCCGCGGCGGCAGCTGCCGTCTTGGTGGCCGTCGCCTGCACATCCGGCCCGATTCCGGTCCCGAACGACCCCGCCAGCCCGACCGGCGGCCTGGGCCTTGACCTCTGGACTGCGCGCACGGACTCCCAGCAGTACGAGTTCTTCCGCGTGCACCCGGATGGGCGGCTCGACTACGGCGGCGGCGTCCGCGCGTTCGGGCGCGGCACCGACTGGTCGGGCGCGATGCCTCCGGACGATGCGCGCACCGTGCGGAAGATCGTCGACGAGGCCGGATGGATGACCGTCGCGGAGCCCGGCCGCGACGGCGGCAAGACCCCCATCGCCGAGATCTTCCTGCGCTCCGGCGGGAAGGAGCGCACGTTCACCATCACCGGCGAGAGCGCCGAGGTGAAGCGCCTCGCCGACCTCCTGCGAACGGTGGCAAGCCGCCGCTTCGACTCGTTCATGCAGCGGCTGCCCGAGGCGGGACCGCAGCCCGGCCGCTGACGCGGCGCGCCACCTACCATCCGAGGATGGCGAACGCCGCCCAAGACCCGGTCGTCGGGATCGACCTCGGCACCACGCACTCGCTGGTGGCGACGTGCGATGCGTCCGGTCCGCGCGTCCTCGCCGACGACGCGGGACGGTCGCTCCTGCCGTCGGTGGTGCGCTTCGTGCAGGGCGGGGCGCCCGTCGTCGGGCATGCTGCGCGCGCCGAGGCGGTGCTGCATGCCGCCGACACCGTCCACAGTTCCAAGCGATTCATGGGGCGCGGCCATGCCGAGTCCGCCGCGCTCGCCGCGGGCCTGTCCTACCCCGTGGTCGCCGGGCTGCGCGGCCTGGCGGCGTTCGCCGTCGGCGGTGCCGTGGTCACCCCGCAGGAGGTGGCGGCGCACGTCCTTCGCGAACTCAAGTCGATCGCCGAGGCGCGCCTGGGGACCGAGGTGCGCCGCGCCGTCGTCACGGTGCCGGCCTACTTCGACGACGCGCAGCGCCAGGCCACGCGCGACGCCGTTCGCCTGGCGGGACTGGAGGCCATCCGCATCGTGAACGAGCCGACCGCGGCCGCGCTTGCCTACGGCATCGGCGCGTCCCGCAGGCGCCGCACCACGATGGAGACCATCGCCGTCTACGACTTCGGCGGCGGCACCTTCGACGTCTCGGTGCTGCAGCTCGTCCCGGGCGGGCCCGACGACGGCGAGTTCTTCCAGGTGCTCTCGACCGCCGGCGACACGCGCCTCGGCGGCGACGATCTCGACGAGGCGATCGTCGGGCTCCTCGCCGGCGAGCTGCGCGAACGCTTCGGTGCGGCGCTCGAGTTTCCGCCCGCCGCGCGCCAGGCGATGCGCACGTTCGCCGAGCGCGCGAAGATCGCGCTCTCCTCGCAGGAGGAGACGGCCATGGAGATCGACCTCGGCGGCGGGCGCGTCCACCGCCGCACGCTCGGGCGCGCCGAGTTCGAGCGGCTCGCGGCGCCGTTCGTCGCGCGCACGCTCGAGGCCTGCCGGCGTGCCCTGCGCGACGCGGGAAACCCCGAGATCGACCGCGTGGTGCTCGTCGGCGGCAGCACGCGGATCCCGTCGGTGCGCGCCGCGGTCGCCGGGCTCTTCTGCCGCGAGCCGTACGCGGCGCTCGACCCCGACGAGGTGGTGGCGCTCGGCGCGGCGGTCCAGGCCTCGGTGCTCGCCGGAGCGAGGCGCGACCTGCTCCTCGTCGACGTGGTGCCGCTCTCGCTCGGCATCGAGACCGTGGGCGGGGCGGTCGCGAAGCTCGTCATGCGCAACGCCACGATCCCGACCCGGGCCACGGAGATGTTCTCCACCTCGGTCGACGGGCAGGCGAACGTCCTGATCCACGTCCTGCAGGGCGAGCGGGAGCTGGTGCGCGACTGCCGCTCGATCGCCCGCTTCGACCTGCGCGGCATCCCGCCGATGCCGGCCGGCATCCCGCAGGTGGAAGTCGAGTTCCTGGTCGACGAGAACGGGGTGCTGGCGGTGACCGCCGCCGAGCGCCGAAGCGGCCGCCGGGCCTCGGTGCAGGTGGTGCCGACCTACGGGCTGACTCCGGATGACGTCGAACGGATGGAGCGGGAGAGCTTTGCCCACGCCCGCGAGGACATGCGCGCCCACCGGGTGGTGGACCTTGTGGCGAACGCCCGCCTGGACCTCAAGTGGATCGGGGACGCCCTGGCGCGGGTCCGGGACGAGCTGGAGCCTGCCTACGTTGCCTCGGTCGAGGCCGCCATGGACCGGCTGCGGGGCTTCGTGGCCGCGGCCGAGGCCGATGCGCTGGCCGTCGATGCCGACCGGTTCCAGCGTGCCAAGGAGTCGCTCGACGTGGAGAGCGTCCGGGTGCACGAGGTGGCGATTGCCCGGAGCCTGCGCGGGTCGACGGTGCCGGGCGGCGCCGGCTGACGGCGCCGTGGCGGAATTTCGCTTTTCTTTTCCCGACCCGGTTCTATCATCGTCGCGATCCGCGCAGGCGATGCCGCCGTGCGCGCCCCATTGATGGCAGACACGCTCACCGACACCCCCGCTCCCGCCCCCGCCCTGCGCCCCCGTCCGGCGCGCCCCGCCACCGAACCGGGCTGGAGCGTCGAGGAGTCCGCGTCGCTCTACTCCATCCGCAACTGGGGCAAGGGCTTCTTCGACGTCAACGCCGCCGGCCACGTGGTGGTGCGCCCGACGCGAAACGCCGCCGTCGAGGTCGATCTCTACGAGGTTGTCGCGGGCATGCGAGAGCGCGGCTTCCGCACGCCGCTGCTCATCCACTTCAGCGACCTGCTGCGCCAGCGGCTCGTCGACATCGCCGACGCCTTCCGCGGCGCGATCCACGAGCACGGCTACCAGGGCAGCTACCAGGGCGTCTTCCCGATCAAGGTGAACCAGCAGCGCCGCGTGGTCGAGGAAGTCCGCGACGCGGGCAAGTCCCTCGGCTTCGGCCTCGAGGCCGGCAGCAAGGCCGAGCTCCTGGCGGTGATGGGGATGACCTCCGACACCCCGGACCGGCTGATCATCTGCAATGGCTTCAAGGAGGAGCGCTACATCGAGTTCACGGCGCTCGCCAGGAAGCTCGGCCGCAACGTGATCCCGGTGATCGAGAACGTCACCGAGCTCAAGCTCATCCTGCGCTTCTACGAGCAGCACAACGTGCGCCCGGCGATCGGCGTGCGCGTGAACCTGGCCTCGCAGGGCGCCGGCCGGTGGCGCCATTCCAGCGGACTGAAGGCGAAGTTCGGCCTGAGCATGAACGAGGTGCTCGAGGTGCTCTCCATCCTGCGCCAGCGCGGGATGGAGGACTGCCTGCAGCTGCTGCACTGCCACATGGGCAGCCAGATCCACGACATCCGTCAGGTGAACCAGGGCGTGAACGAGCTCGCGCGCGTGTACTCGCAGCTGGCGAAGGCCGGCGCGGGCATGCGCTACCTCGACGTCGGCGGCGGCCTCGGCATCGACTACGACGGAAGCCAGACGAGCTTCGAGTTCTCGATGAACTACACGCTCCAGGAGTACGCCTCGAACGTCGTCTACAAGATCATGACGGTCTGCGACGAGGAGGGCGTGGCGCACCCGACCATCGTGAGCGAGTCGGGGCGCGCGATGGTGGCGCAGCAGAGCGTGCTGGTCTTCGACGTGCTGGGCGCCAACCGCCTGGACCGCTACGTGGCGCCGGCGCGGCTGCCCGACCCGCCCGCGGGCGAGACCGAGCTGCCGCGGCCGCTGGTCGACATCTTCGACGTCTACCGCACCATCAGCGAGCGCCGGCTCGTCGAGAACTACAACGACCTGCTCGAGGACCGCGACGAGGCGCTGCGCCTCTTCAGCGTTGGCCTGATGAGCCTCGAGCACCGCGCGCTCGTCGACAGCATCTTCTGGGCCTCCTGCGCGCGCATCCGCGACATCGCCCGGTCGATGAGCCGTCCGCCCGAGGAGCTCGGCGACCTGGAGACCGCCCTCAGCGACACCTACTTCTGCAACCTGTCGATCTTCCAGAGCCTTCCGGACATCTGGGCGATCAACCAGCTCTTCCCGATCGCGCCGATCCACCGCCTCGGCGAGCGCCCGACCCGCAAGGCGACCATTGCCGACCTGACCTGCGACTCCGACGGCAAGATCGACCGGTTCGTCGACGACCACGACGTCAAGAAGTGGGTCGAGCTGCACGACTTCGCCGACGGCGAGGAGTACCTGCTCGGCGCGTTCCTGGTGGGCGCGTACCAGGAGACCCTCGGCGACCTGCACAACCTCTTCGGCGACACCCACGTGGCCCACGTCAAGATCGACGACCAGGGCGGCTGGTGGATTGACGAGATCATCGAGGGCGACGCGGTGCGCGACGTCCTGAGCTACGTCCACTACGACCTGAGCCGCCTCTTCGGCGAGATCCGCCGCGAGTGCGAGAAGGCCGTGGTCAACAAGCAGATGACCGTGGCCGAGAGCCAGGCGCTCCTCAAGGCCTACGAGGCGGGCCTCTCCGGCTACACCTACCTGGAGACGGAGGCGCCGCGCTGACCGGGCCGCGCCTGGCCGCCGCGACCCTCGCGATCGGCCTGTGCGCGCTGGCCGGCGTGGCGTGGCGCATCTCGGCGCCGGCGTTGCCGCCGCGGCCCGGGGACGTCGTCGCGTCGGGCGCCCATGCCGGGGAGATCCGCTACGGCCGCGACATCCGGCCGATCCTCTCGGACCGCTGCTTCCTCTGCCACGGCCCCGACCGCGCCAAGCAGCAGGCGGGCCTGCGCCTCGACTCGTTCGAGGACGCGACCGCCATGCGCGCGGGCGGCGGGGCGGCGATCGTCCCGGGCAGCGCGCGCGAGTCGCTCGCCGTCGCACGGATCCTCTCGCGCGACGCGGACGAGGTGATGCCCCCGCCCGACAGCGGCAAGCACGCGCTTTCGGCGGCCGAGCGGGCGCTGCTCGTGCGCTGGATCGACGAAGGGGCGCGCGACGAGCCGCACTGGGCGTTCGTGCCGCCCGAGGCGCCCAAGCCGCCCGCACCTGCCGAAGGCGCGGTGCGTGCGCCGATCGACGCGTTCCTGGACGCGGGCCTCGCGCAGGCGGGGCTGGCGCCCGGCCCGGCGGCCGACCGCGCCACGCAGTGCCGCCGCGTCTTTCTCGACCTCACGGGGCTGCCGCCGACCCCGGAGGAACTGGACGCGTTCCTCGCCGACGCCCGCCCGGACGCCTACGGACTCCTGGTCGACCGCCTGCTGAACGAGGAGCCGTACCGATCGCGCTACGCGGAGCGGATGGCGGTGCCGTGGCTCGACGTCGCGCGCTACGCGGACACCTCGGGCATCCACATGGACGCGGGCCGGCAGATGTGGCCCTGGCGCGACTGGGTGCTGGCGGCTTTCCGGGACAACATGCCCTACGACCGGTTCGTGGTCGAGCAGGTGGCGGGCGACCTGCTGCCCGGGGCCGGCGTCTCGCAGCAGGTGGCGAGCGGCTTCAACCGTGCGCACGTGACGAGCGACGAGGGCGGGGCGATCGACGCCGAGTACCTGCTCGAGTACGCGGTCGACCGCACGTCCACGGTGGGCGCGGCGTTCATGGGCCTCACGCTGCAGTGCGCGCGCTGCCACGACCACAAGTTCGATCCCGTGACGCAGGAGGACTTCTACGCGCTGCTTGCGTTCTTCAACTCGAACGAGGAGCCGGGGATCTACAGCCAGGTGCCCGACGCCAACCGGGCGCTCGAGCCCTCCGTCGATGTCCCGACGCCCGAGCATGCCGAGCGCGCCGGCATCCTGGCGAAGGCCGCCGCCGAGGCCCGCGCCGAGCGTGACCGGGTGGAGAGCGTCGAGTTCGAGGCGTTCGAGGCCTTCGCGTCGGACATGCGCGGTGCGGTGCGCCCGGTGCAGGCAGAGGTCGTGCGCGCGACGAGTGCGGGCGGCGCCACGCTCACGGTGCAGCCCGACGGCAGCGTGCTGGCCTCCGGGAAGAACCCGGATGACGACGAGCAGGAGTACGTCCTCCGCACCGATGCCACCGGGATGCGCGGGGTGCTGCTGGAGGCGATTGCCGACCCGTCGCTTCCGGGCGGCCGCGTGGGTCGCGCACCGAACGGCAATGCCGTCCTCGACGCGATCGAGGTGGAGGCCGTCTCGGTGGCCGACCCGTCGCAGCGCGTGCGCGTGCCGCTGGCGTGGGCGTGGGCGGACGTGGAGCAGCCAAACGGCGACTTCCGCGTGGTGAATGCGCTGCGGCGTGACAGCCGCACGTGGGCCGTCGATGGGCACCGCATCCCGGGCAACCGCGCCGCGCTCTTCGTCTCTTCCGAGCCGTTCGGCTTCCCCGGCGGCACCGAGCTCCACGTGAGGCTCGTGACCCGGTCGCCGTACGCGCAGCACGTCCTGGGGCGCCTCCGGCTGCGGCCGGCCATGGTGTCGGACGGGCTTGTGGCACGCCTGCCGCCGGCCTCGAGCAACTGGTACATCTGCGGTCCGTTTCCGGTGTCGGGGGGTGAGCAGGGCTACGCCGGGCCGTTCGGGCCCGAGGCGGGGCTCGACGTCGACAAGCGCTTCGGAGACCCGAAGCTCGGAGAGTTCGCGTGGCGGCACGCGCCCGGGGTGCTCGAGGCGACGCCGGTGCGCCTGGCCGAGGGCGTGGACGCCGAGTTCGTCGCGCGCGAGATCCACGCGGCCGTGCCGGGGACGCTCGAGGTGTCGCTCGGGTCCGACGACGGCATCCAGGTGTTCGTCAACGGCACGATGGTCCACGAGCGGCGCATCGACCGCGCCGTCGCGCCCGACCAGGAGCGCGTCGCCGTGCCGCTCGTCGCGGGGAAGAACTCTCTCGTCTGCAAGGTGGTGAACACCGGCGGGCAGGGCGGCTTCTACCACCGCGAGCTGCCGCGCGCGTCGGACATCGCGCCGGCGTTGCTTGCGATCGCGCTGCCCGCGGGAAGGGCCGGGGTCGCGGACGAGTCGTCCGCCCGCGACGCGTGGCGACTGCGCCACTCAGA
The DNA here is from genome assembly GCA_964440815.1 of uncultured Chitinophaga sp. GTDB lineage: Bacteria > Planctomycetota > Phycisphaerae > Phycisphaerales > SM1A02 > UBA966. The sequence goes on along the minus strand of CAYTYU010000055.1, from coordinate 5,465 downwards.
CGGCTACCGCGCGCGTGCCGAGCGCTTCGCCGCGGCCGAGGCCGCGCGCGAGGAGCACGCCCGCATGGCCCCGCGCACGATGGTGATGAAGGAGCGCGCGGAGCCGACGAAGACGTTCGTCATGAGGCGCGGGCTCTACGACGAGCCCGACGAGGCGCGTCCGGTGGAACGCGCGGTACCCGCGGCGCTCGGCGCGCTTCCGCCGGACGCGCCGAAGGACCGCCGGGGCCTCGCCGAGTGGCTCGTCGCGCCGACGAACCCGCTCACCGCGCGCGTGGTGGTGAACCGCTTCTGGGAACAGTTCTTCGGCCGAGGCCTCGTGCGCTCGAGCGAGGACTTCGGCCTGCAGGGCGAGTGGCCGACCAACCCGGAGCTGCTCGACTGGCTGGCCGTCGACTTCCGCACCCACGGGTGGGACGTCAAGCGCCTGGTGCGGCAGATCGTGACGAGCGACTCCTACCGGCAGTCCTCACGCGCGCGGCCCGAGGCGGTCGCGGTCGATCCGGAGAACCGGCTGCTTGGGTGGTTCCCCAGGCAGCGGCTTCCCGCGGAGTCGATCCGCGACCAGGCGCTCTTCGTGTCGGGGCTCCTCAAGGAGCGCCTCGGCGGACCGAGCGTCAAGCCGTACCAGCCCGAGGGCCTGTGGGAGGAGACGAGCATGCCCCAGAGCAACACGCGCAGCTACGCGCAGGCCTCGGGCGACGATCTCTGGCGCCGCAGCCTCTACACGTACTGGAAGCGCGCCTCGCCGCCGCCCTCGATGCTCGCCCTCGACGCCCCGACGCGCGAGTTCTGCACCGTGCGCCGCTTCACCACCAACACGCCGTTGCAGTCGCTCGTCCTGTGGAACGACCCGCAGTTCGTCGAGGCGGCGCGCGTCACGGCCGAGCGGACGCTCGCCGAGCCGGGCGACGACCGCGCGCGGCTCGCGCGCCTGTGGACGCGCGTCACCGGCCACCCTGCCGACGACGCGCGCGTCTCGGTGCTCGCCGAGGCGCTTGCCGCCGAGCGCCTGCGCTGGGGCGGTACCGGCGCCGCCGATGCGGAGAAGCTGGTCGCGGTCGGCGAGGCGCCGGTTCGCGCCGGGATTCCCGCCTCCGAGGTGGCGGCGTGGACCATGGTGTCGCACGCGATCCTTGCGAGCGACCTCGCCATCGTGAAGGACTGACCCGACATGCCTGCCCCCGAACGACCGAACGCCGCCGACCCGATGGAGGAGTACCTCCTGAACCTCACCCGGCGGCGGTTCTTCGGCCGCATGGCGAGCTCGATCGGCGCCGGGCTCGGGGGACTGGCGCTCTCCGGGCTCATGGGCCCGCGGCCGGCCTCGGCGTCGCCGGTCCTCGATGCGACGGGCCGCCCTGCCGCCGCCCCGGGTACGACCGGCCCCGCGTTGACCGGCCCGCACTTCGCCCCGCGCGCCAAGCGCGTCATCTACCTGCACATGGAGGGCGCGCCGAGCCAGCTCGACCTCTACGACCACAAGCCCGGGCTCGCGGCGCGGTTCAACGAGGACCTGCCCGACTCGATCCGCCGCGGCCAGCGCATCACGACCATGACGAGCGGCCAGGACCGGTTCCCGGTGGCCCCGTCCATCTTCAAGTTCGACCGCTACCCCAACCGCCAGGACGGCGTGATGCTCTCGGAGCTGGTGCCGCACACCGGCAGCGTCGCCAACGACCTCTGCTTCGTGCACTCGCTGCACACGCAGGCGATCAACCACGAGCCCGGCATCACCTTCTTCCAGACCGGCTCCGAGCAGCCGGGCCGCGCGTCCTTCGGCAGCTGGATGAGCTACGGCCTCGGCAGCATGAACGCGAACCTGCCGGCCTTCGTGGTGATGATCACCCAGGGTCCGGGCAACATGCAGGCCCTGAGCGCCCGCTTCTGGGGAAGCGGCTTCCTGCCGAGCGAGCACCAGGGCTGCCGCATCCGCGCCGGCCGCGACGCGGTGCTCCACCTGCGCGACCCGGACGGCGTCACCCGCGAGGACCGCCGGCGCATGCTCGACCTCCTGGTGCGCCTGAACGAGGACGAGTTCGGCACGAGCCTCGACCCCGAGACGCGCACGCGCATCGCCCAGCACGAGATGGCCTACCGCATGCAGATGTCGGTGCCCGAGCTCACCGACTTCAGCGACGAGAGCGCCGCGACGCTCGAGATGTACGGCCCGGACGTCCGGACGCCGGGGTCGTTCGCCGCGAACTGCCTGCTTGCCAGGCGGCTGGTGGAGCGCGACGTGCGCTTCGTGCAGCTCTACATGCGCGGCTGGGACCAGCACAACAACCTGCCCGGCGAGCTGCGCCAGCAGGCGATGGCGGTCGACCGCGCGCAGGCGGCGCTGGTGCGTGACCTGAAGCAGCGCGGGCTGCTCGACGACACCATCGTCCTGTGGGCGGGCGAGTTCGGGCGCACCGTGTACAGCCAGGGGCAGCTCACGAACACCAACTACGGCCGCGACCACCACCCGCGGTGCTTCACCGTGTGGATGGCCGGCGGCGGCACGAACGCCGGCACCACGTACGGCAAGACCGACGACTATTCCTACAACGTGGCCGAGGACCCGGTCGAGGTGCATGACCTGCACGCGACGCTCCTCCACCTCCTCGGCTTCGACCACACGCGGCTCACGTACCGGTTCCAGGGACGCGACTACCGGCTGACCGACGTGAAGGGGCACGTGGTCCCCGGGCTGATCGCCTGAGCTTCGCGCTCGCGACGGGCCCGCTCGCCGGCCGCCCCCTCAGGGCTTCTCGAACCAGATCAGGTGCTGCCAGGGCAGGCGGGGATCGGTGCGCACCCAGCGCAGGCCCGCGGCCTCGAACTCGCGGCGCGCCTGCGCCTCCGTCATCTTGTGCAGCTCCTTGATCGGAACCTCGGGATCCTCCGCGCGGTACTCGACGAGCGCCACGCGCCCTCCGGGCCTGAGCGCGCGCGCGATCGAGCGCGTCATCTCCCAGGGATGGTCGAACTCGTGGTACGCGTCGACCATGAGGACGAGGTCGACCGTGCCGGCCGGCAGCATGGTGTCCGCGGTGTCGCCGAGGATGCCCTTCAGGTTCGCGAGCCCCTCGGTGCGTGCGCGCGCCTCCAGGAACGCCAGCATCTCGGGCTGGATGTCGTTGGCGTAGGCCGTGCCGGGCGCCACGCGCCGGGCCATCGGCACCGTGAGGCGGCCGCTCCCGGCGCCGATGTCGGCGACGCACATGCCGGGCTTCAGGTCGAGTGCGTCGAGCAGCGCGCCCAGGCGCTCCTCCGCCTCGCGCGTGTCGCGCTCGAGCCACGGTATGCCGTGGTGCGTCATGTAGTGCGCGATCTCGCGGCCGAAGTAGGTTCGGCCGATGCCGTCGGGGCTCGCTTCGCACTCGCCGTAGGCGCCGGAGGGCGGGGCATCGGCGGTGGGTGACGGCGGTGCGGGCGCCGGCCCGGGCTCGGGCGCCGATGCGGAAGGCGGCGCGGATGTCGGTGGCGGCGGCGCGCACGACGCGGCCGCGAGGACGAGGGCGAGCGCCGCGGCGTGGGTGGGTCGCATGGGCGAAGGGTAGGATCGTTCGCCTTCCTGCGCCGTGGCCATCGCCCCCGACGAACTCCTGAGCCTCGACGACTTCGAGCGGCACGCGCTCGAGGTGCTGCCGGCCATGCCGCGCGACTACTACCGAAGCGGCGCCTGGGCCGAGACCACCCTGCGCGAGAACCGCGCGGCGTGGGACCGCCTGCGCCTCTGGTACCGCGTGATGCGCGACGTCTCCGGGCGAACCTCACGCACCCAGGTGATGGGTCGCGAGGCAGCCATGCCGGTCTGCGTCGCGCCGACCGCCCTCCAGTGCATGGCGCACCCGGACGGCGAGCTGGCCACCGCGCGCGCGTCGGCGCGCGCCGGCGTGCCGATGATCCTCTCAAGCCTCTCGTCCACGTCGATCGAGGACGTCCGCGCCGCGGCCACGGCGGTGGACCCGGCCGCGCGCACCTGGATGCAGATCTACATCGGCCGCGACCGCGGGGCGGTGCGGGCCCTCGCGCAGCGCGCGCAGGCGGCCGGCTGCGATGCGCTCGTCCTCACCGTGGACACGCCCGTCTGGGGCATCCGCGAGCGCGACATCCGCAACCACTTCCGCGTTCCGGACGGGATGCGCATCGTGCACCTGGAACGCCCGGGTGGCCCGACGGGCCACGCCGGCCGCGGCATCCACGAGGCGCTCGCCTGGACGATCGACGCGAGCCTCACCTGGGACGACGTCGCGTGGCTGCGCGCCTCGACCTCGCTTCCGGTGATCCTCAAGGGGATCTGCCGCGCCGACGACGCGCGCCGCGGCGTCGAGGCCGGGGCCGCCGGCATCCTCGTCTCGAACCACGGCGGACGGCAGCTTGACGGCGCGCCCGCGACCATCGAGGCGCTGCCGCACTGCGTCGAGGCCGTCGCGGGCCGCGTGCCCGTCCTGGTGGACGGCGGCGTGCGCCGCGGGATCGACGTCCTGCGGGCGCGCGCCCTCGGCGCGCAGGCCGTGTGCGTGGGCCGGCCCATCCTCTGGGGCCTGGCGTGCGCGGGCGAGGCCGGCGTCGAGCGGGTGCTCTCCATCCTGCGGCAGGAGCTCGACGTGGCGCTCGCGCTGTCGGGATTCGCCTCGCCGGACGAGGTGGGTGCGGAACTGCTGCGTCCGTGACGTCGCGTGCGTGCGCGTGCGTCCGTGTGCGCGCGCCGGTCGGACGGGCCGCTCAGCGCCGCCCGCCGCCACCCATGCGCATCCCGCCCATCCGCATGCCGCCCATGCGCGCACCTCCCCAGCCGCTGAGCGCGCCGTAGCCGCGGTATCCGTTGGACCAGCCGTTGTAGCCGTAGCCGTACGGGTTGGCCGGGCGGGAGACGGTGCGGTCGTACCAGCCGGTGTCCTGGTTGAAGCCTGGCAGGCCGCGGTCGTAGTCGTTGCCCCAGCGCTGGGCATAGGTGCCCACCTGGTCGCCGATGCCCCAGCCGCTCGCGCGTTCCCAGCTGCCGCCGTTCCACGCGCCGGCGCGCACGGCGTTCCCGGCGGCGCCGGCACCGTTCGAACCCTGCCAGCCGCCGCCGGCACCGCCGCGGTCGGCGTAGTTCGCCTCGCCGCGCGCGAACGCGCCGCGCGGGCTTCCGTCGAAGTTGTGGTTGGGGTCCGGCCGGAAGCCGGCATCGGTGCCGGCGTCGCGCGCCTGCGAATGCGACCACGCGGAGGCGTCGCGCTCCTCGAAGCCGGTCCCGCCGCGTTGCGTGCCGTGGTCGCGCCACGATCCGTCGGCCGTGCGCGCGCCGGGTCGCTCGGCGGCACGCGCATCGCTGCCCGCGTCGCGCGAGGCCTGGTGCCACGCATCGCCGCTTCGCCGGTACAGCTCGTCGCCGCGTCGCTGCATCACCTGGCCGTCGCGGTTGGCGAAGACGTCGTTGGCAGCGCCTGCGGCGTGGCTCCACGCGGCGCCCGCCTCGCGTGCCGCTCCGG
>CAYTYU010000054.1:0-16000 GCA_964440815.1 uncultured Chitinophaga sp. | reverse complement strand
AAGGAGTTGCGCCCGAAGAAAAGTCTCCTCTGCGCGCCCGGCCTGGCCGGTTCACCAGCTCCGCTTGCCGCGCCGTCCCTGCTTGTACTTCGAGCGGTCTCGGCCCTTGCGGCCGCGCTCGCCCTTGCCTGGCTGCGATCCGCCTCCCTCGCGCGGGGATGCGCCGACCTTCGCCTGGCGGACGTTGGTGAGGTCCTTGGGGCTCAGGGTGTCGAGGTCTCGCCGCGGCGCGAGCTTCGCCACCACGAGGTCGAGCCGTCGTGCCGCGAGGTCGATGCGCGCGATGGTGACGCGCACGCGGTCGCCGAGGCCGATCGACATGCCGCTGCGCGGGGCGATCAGGCGTCCGGTGAGCTCGTTGACGACCCACCGGTCGGCGCGCTGCGCGCCCGCCGGCAGGTCGGAGACGCGGGCCGCGCCTTCCACCAGAAACTCCTCCAGGCTCAGGAAGACGAGCGTCGTGCCGCTGAGGCCTGTCACCAGCGCGTCGAAGGTGTCCGACAGTCGGTGCTCCTTCAGGTACTGCAGCACCAGGAACGTGCGCAGGTCGCGCTCGGCGTCCTCGGCGTTGCGCTCGGTCTCGCTGCAGTGCATGCCGATCTTGACGAGCGTTCCCTCGTCGAGCACGCGCTCGTCGGCCTTCAGGCGCTCGCCGAGCTCGCGCCGCCGCCGGCCACCGGTGGCGCGGCCGTTGTCGGTGGCGTCGAGGTAGGCCGACAGCGCCCGGTGCACCAGCAGGTCCGGGTATCGACGGATCGGGCTGGTGAAGTGCGCGTAGTGGTCGCTCGCAAGCGCGTAGTGGCCGACGAGGGCAGGGGAGTACGTCGCCTTCGAGAGGGTGCGCAGCACCGCGAAGTGGATGGCCCGCGCGCTCTCGCCCTCGGCGGTCGCCTGCAGCAGGGCCTGCAGGTCCCGCCGCGTCGGCTCCTCGGGCAGCCGGTACTTGGCGATGCGCGCGAACATGCGCAGGTCCTCGAGGTCGCCGAAGCTCGGATCGGGGTGGATGCGCCGCAGGAGCGACACGTCAAGGTCGCTGAACGTGCGCGCGAGCGCCTCGTTCGCTTCCACCATGAACATCTCGATCAGCGTGTGCGTGAAGCTCGTGTCCTCGCGCTCGACGCCGGTGACGTGCCCCGCCTCGTCGAAGACGAGGTCGACCTCGGGCAGGTTCAGGCTGATCATCCCGTCCTGGCGGCGGCGCTCGCGCAGCACCGTGGCCAGGCGCGCCGAGAGGCGCAGCGCGTCCACCACGTCCGGGTCGTAGGCGGTGTCGGTGCGCGCGTGCTCGCGTGCCCGGCCGAGGTCGCCGTCGATCACGCCCTGCGCCTCGATGTAGGTGAAGCGCTTGCGGCTCCTGATCACCGTGGCCGAGAGGCGGTGCGAGAGCGGCTTGCCCGCGCGGTCGAAGGTGATGAAGACGCTCTTGCAGAGGCGGTTGACCCCTTCCTGCAGGCTGCAGATGCCGTTGGAGAGGCTTTCCGGCAGCATCGGGATCACCAGGCGCGGCAGGTAGGCGCTGTTGCCGCGCTCGCGCGCCTCCAGGTCGAGGGCGCTCCCGGGCTTGATCCAGTGCGAGACGTCGGCGATGTGGACGCCGAGCTCCCACTCGCCGCGCGCGTCGTCGTGGCGGATGCTGATCGCGTCGTCGAAGTCGCGCGCGTCCGGCGGGTCGATGGTGAAGACGAGCGCGTCGGTGAGGTCCTCGCGGTCCTCCCATGGCCCGGTCGACTCGCGGTCGAAGCGCCGCGTGGCCTCGCGCGCCTCGTCGAGCGGCTCCTCGGCGAACTCCGTGCGCAGGCCGTGCACCTCGATCACCGAGCGCGTCTCGACGTCCGGCCGGCCCGCCTCGCCGAGCACCTCGACGATGACGCCCTCCGCCCAGTCGAGGTCGGTGGGGTAGCGGATCAGCTCGAGCACCACCTTGTCGCCGGCCTTCGCGCCCTTGGCGCCCGGGTCGCGCACCACCACGGGGTCGCGCAGCGACCGGCCGTCCGGCACCACGATCCACTCGCGCCCGTCCTTCGTGAGCGTTCCCGCGAAGCGCTGCTGGCCGCGCTCGACCACCTCGACCACGCGGCCGGTCGGGCCGTCCTGCGCGCCCTTGCCCCCGCGCATGCCGCCGCCCGCGCCGCCCCGGCGCACGACCTTCACGCGCACCCGGTCGCCGTTCAGCGCGTCCTTCGTCATGCCGGCGGGGATGTAGAGGTCACCTTCGCGCGTCGGCGCATCCGGCACCAGGAACCCGAAGCCGCGCGGGTTGAGCTTCAGCCGGCCCTCGACCTCGTCGGCGAACTTCGGGAGGCGCAGCCGGCCGTCGGCGCCGACCTCCACCTTGCCCTCGGTCGCCAGCATCTCGACGGCCTGCTCGAACTCCTCGGCATCGTCGTCCGAGACGCGCATCTGCCGCCGCACCTCGCCGAGCTCGACCGGCCGGTAGTTGTCGTAGGCGAGATGGTCCTGGATGCGCTGGAGGAAGCGGAGCGACACGCGGTGAGGCTACTTGCCGCGCCGGGCGCGCTGCCGGCGGATCGCGTCGCGGAGGTTTCCCGCCCCGCGTCCCTCGCGCGCGGGGTGCGTGGCGTTCACCTTGCCGGCGTCGGCGGGCTTCTCGGCGGTCGCGGGCTTCGCAGCCGCCGGCTTCGCGGCGTCGGCCTTCGCCGGTCCCGCCGCTGCGGCGCCGCCCTTCGCATCCGTCGAGGAGGCGGTGGATGCCTCGGTCGACTTCGCCGCCGGCGCAGCCGGCTCGGCCGGCTCCGCCGTGCGTCCGCCCGAGAGGATGGCGGCACCGATCCCGATCAGCCGCGTGGCGGTGCGCTTGCCGCACTTCGGGCACTCACGCTCCGGATCCGCCTTGATCGACTGGAAGAGGTCCCAGCGATGCCGGCACTTCGGGTTCGTGCACTCGTACTCGTAGGTCGGCATGGCGCGTCGGTCAGGGAGCGACGGCGACCTTGGCGGGCCGCAGCACCGTCTCGCCGAGGAGGTAGCCCGGCTGGAGCAGCATGCTGACGTGGCCCGCGGCCACGCCCTCGGCCGGCTGCTGCATGATGGCCTCCGCGCGGTGCGGGTCGAAGGCATCGCCGGGCTTCGGCTGGATGAGCTCGACGCCCGAGCGCTCGAGCGCCTTGATGAGCTCGCCGCGCACGATGCGCAGCCCGTCCATCGCGGCGGCGACCGTCATGCGCGACGGGTCCTGCGCGAGGGCGAGGTCGAAGTGGTCGAGCACCGGGATCACCTGGCGCACCACGCCGCCGGCGGCGTTCATGCGCAGGCGCGGCTCGTGCTCGGCGGTGCGGCGCTGGAGGTTCTGGAAGTCGGCGATCGCGCGCAGCGTGTCGCCCTTGGCCTGGGCGAGCTGGTCCTCCAGGGCGCGGATCGCGTCGCGGGCCTCCTCGGGCTCGGGGGCGCGGTCGTCGACGAAGGGCTGCGACTCGCTCTCGGCGCGCCGGCGCACGCGCGCCTCGCCGGGATCGCTGCATTCCTCGTGGTGGTGGCCGTGCGGACGATGGTGCGGCGTGTCGGTCATGGCGTCCTCCGAGTGGCGGCGCCCGTCAGGCGCCGAGCGAATCCTTCATCTTTCCCCAGAAACCGCCGCGCTTGCGGCCGCCGGATGCGCCGGCTCCACCGGCGCCGTCGGCGCGCTTTGCCTTCGCCGGCTCGGCCTTGCCGGCGGCGGGCGGCCGCTCGGTGGCGCGCAGGCCCTCGATCAGCTCGCGCTGCTTCGCGCTGAGCTTGCGCGGCACCTTGACGTGGACGACGACCACGAGGTCGCCGCGCTCGCCGGTGCGCAGGTCGGGCACGCCCTTGCCGTCGAGGCGGAACATCTCGCCGTGCTGCGTGCCGGCCTCGAGCTCGGTCTCGCTCTCGCCGTCGAGGGTCGGCACCACCACCGTGCCGCCGAGCGCGGCATCGGCGAACGACACCTCGAGCACGGTGATGAGGTCCGATCCCTGGCGCTCGAAGCGCTCGTCCTCGGCCACCCGCACCGCGATGTGCAGGTCGCCGCGCACGCCCGTGCCGTCGGGGCTCGACTGCGGCGGCGGGGGCTCGCCCTCGCCGGCCACGCGGACCACCTGGCCGTCGGAGATCCCCTTGGGGATGCGCACGCTGAGGACGCGCTGGACGCTGGTGCGGCCCGCGCCGCGGCACTCGCCGCAGCGGTCCTTCACCACGCTGCCGCGCCCGCCGCAGGACGGGCACGTGGTGACCATGCGGAACAGCCCGCCGAGCCCCTGCTGCGCGACCTGTCCCTGGCCGCCGCAGGTCTGGCACTCGACCGGCTTCGTGCCGGGCTTTGCGCCCGAGCCCTTGCAGATCGAGCACACCTCGGGGCGCTGGAAGCGCACCTCGCGCTCGCAGCCGGTCAGCACGTCGGCGAGCGTGACCTCGACCTCTGTCTCGAGGTCGAAGCCGCGCGCGGGGCCGCGCTGGCGCCGGCCGCCGGCGCGCGCCTGCCCGCCGAAGATGTCGTTGAACATCGAGAAGATGTCCTCGACGTGCATCGAGCTGAAGTCGTGGCCCGCGCGGCCGCGCAGCCCCGCGTGGCCGTGGCGGTCGTAGATCGCGCGGCGCTCGGGGTCGCTGAGCACCTCGTAGGCCTCGGCGCACGCCTTGAAGCGCACCTCGGCCTCCGGGTTGTCGGGGTTCTGGTCCGGGTGCCACTTGATGGCGAGCCGGCGGTAGGCGCGCTTCACCTCGTCGCCCGAGGCGTCCCGGGCGATGCCGAGGATCTCGTAGTAGTCGGCCGAGGTGCTCATGCGCGCGTGTCCGTCGGTCGGGCCCGCCGTCGGGGCCGTTGAAGCCCCGAGGCCGGAACCGGTGCGCGTCGCGCGCATCCGGCTCCGGCCTCGGGAAGCGATCCGGGGTTCAGGCCGTGGCGCCGGCGACCGGCTCCGCGTCCTCCTTGAGCTCCGTCACCAGGACGTCGGTGGTGAGCATGAGGCCCGCGACGCTGGCGGCATTCGTCAGCGCGGTCGTGGAGACCAGCGCCGGGTCGATGATGCCCGCCCGCACGAGGTCCTCGTACTTGCCCGTGGCGGCGTTGTAGCCCCACGCGTCCTTGCCCTCGAGCACCTTCTCGCACACGAGGTCGCCGTCGACGCCGGCGTTCACGGCGATCTGGCGGGTCGGGGCGCGCAGCGCCTCGGCCAGGATGTCGAAGCCGAAGCGCTCGTCGCCCTTGGCCTTGGAGCGCGCGGCATTGACCGCGGCGATGGCGCGCAGGAAGCTCACGCCGCCGCCGGCGACGTAGCCCTCCTTCGCGGCCGCGCGGGTCGCGTGGAGCGCGTCGTCGACGCGGTCCTTGCGCTCCTTCATCTCGATCTCCGTGGCGCCGCCGACGTTGATGATGGCGACCCCGCCGCCGAGCTTGGCCATCCGCTCCTGCAGCTTCTCGCGGTCGTAGTCGCTGGTGGAGCGGTCGTGCGCGGCCTGGATCTGCGAGATGCGGGCCTCGATGTCCTTCTTCCTGCCGGCGCCCTCGACGACGACGGTCTCGTCCTTCGTGACCACCACCTTGCGGGCGCGGCCGAGCTCGTTGAGCTCCACCGACTCGAGCGAGCGGCCCGTGTCGGCGCTGAAGAAGGTGCCGGCCGTCAGCACGGCGATGTCGCCGAGCATGGCGGTGCGGCGGTCGCCGAAGCCGGGGGCCTTGACGGCGCACACCTGCAGCACGCCGCGGAGGCGGTTGACGACGAGCGCGGCGAGCGCCTCGTTCTCCACTTCCTCCGCGATGATGAGGAGGGGCTTCTGCGCGGTGGCCACCTTGTTGAGGAGCGGAAGGAAGTCGGCCAGGTTGCCGACCTTCTTCTCGTACACCAGGATGTACGGGTTCTCCAGGACGCACTCGGCCTTCTTCGGGTCGGTCATGAAGTAGGGCGAGATGTAGCCCTTGTCGAAGCTCATGCCCTCGACGTAGTCCAGGGTGGTCTCCCAGCCCTTGGCCTCCTCGACCTCGACCACGCCGTCGTGGCCGACCTTGGTGATGGCCTCGGCCATGAGCTCGCCCAGGGCGGAGTCGTGGTTGGCGCTCACCGTCGCGACCTTGACCAGGTCGCCCTTGCCGGCGCACTTGCGTGCGCTGGCGCGGATGGCCTCGCAGGCCACCTCGGCCGCGTCGTTGATGCCGCGCTGCACGGCCACGGCGTTGGCGCCGGTGGCGATGAAGCGGAGGCCGCCGTTGAAGATCGCCGCCGCGAGCACGGTGGCCGCGGTGGTGCCGTCGCCGGCGACGTCGGCGGTCTTCTTCGCCACCTGCTGGACCATGCGTGCGCCCATGTTGGCGAACGGCTCGGCCAGCTCGACCTCCTTGGCGACGGTCACGCCGTCCTTGGTGACGTGCGGGCTTCCCCAGCTCTTGGCGATGACCACGTTGCGCCCGGTCGGGCCCATGGTCACGGCCACCGCCTGCGCGATGGCGTCGACGCCCTTCTTGAGCTCGGCCTGCGCACCGGTCGTGAACTTCATCTGCTTGCTGCTTCCCATGTGGGACTGCCTTTCGGGGTGTGCGTCGGGTGGCGGGCGGGGCTCAGGCGTCGAGGACGCCGAGGAGCTCGCTCTCGCGGACGATGATGTGCTTGACGTTCTTGATCTCGACCTCGGTGCCGGCGTACTTGCCGAACACGACGGTGTCGCCCTTCTTCACGAGCATGGACATGCGCGTGCCGTTGTCGAGCATCTTGCCCGGGCCGACGGCGACGACCTTGCCCTGCATGGGGCGCTCCTTCGCGCTCTCGGGAAGGAAGATGCCGGTGGACGTCTTGGTCTCGGCGTCGAGGGGCTTGACGATCACGCGATCTTCGAGGGGACGGACCTGGGTGCTGGACATGTCTGGATTCTCCGGTGTTGGGTGTGTCGTGAGGTGAGTGTTCGTTGCCGTGGGTGGTCGGGCGCGGTGCGGCGGGGGGGGTGCGGCGGTGTGCGGCGGGCTCACATGCCCATCATGCCGCCCATGCCCCCCATGCCTCCCATGCCGCCCATCCCGCCCATCCCGCCCATGCCGCCGCCGTGGTCGTGGCCGCCGGCGGCCTCGTCGGCCTTCTCGGGCTTGTCGGTGATGATGCAGTCGGTGGCAAGCAGCAGGCTGGCGACGCTGGCCGCGTTCTGCAGCGCGCAGCGGTCGACCTTGGCCGGGGTGATGACGCCGTCCTTGATGAGGTCGCCGTACTGGCGGGTGAGGGCGTTGAAGCCCTCGTTGCCCTTCAGTTCCTTGACGCGCGCGACGACGACGCTGCCCTTCTCGCCGGCGTTGTCGGCGATGGTGCGCAGCGGGACCTCGAGCGCCTCGGCGACGAGGTCGACGCCCGCCTGCTCGTCGCCCTCGAGCTGCGCGCGCAGCTTCTTCAGGGCGGGCAGGGCGCGGACGAAGGAGGTGCCGCCGCCGGCCACGACGCCCTCGGCGATCGCGGCGCGGGTGGCGTGCAGCGCGTCCTCGACGCGGCCCTTCTTCTCCTTGAGCTCGGACTCGCTCGCGGCGCCGACCTTGATCTGCGCCACGCCGCCGGCGAGCTTGGCCAGGCGCTCCTGGAGCTTCTCGCGGTCGTAGTCGCTGTCGGTGGTGTCGATCTCGCGGCGGATCTGCTCGCAGCGGGCCTTGATGGCCGTGGTGCTGCCGGCGCCCTCGATGATCGTGGTGTTCTCGCCGTCGATCTCGAGCTTCTTCGCCTGGCCGAGGTCGGCCAGCGTGACCTTGTCGAGCTCGACGCCGAGGTCCTTCATGATCGGCTTGGCGCCGGTCAGGGTGGCGATGTCCTCGAGCATGGCCTTGCGGCGGTCGCCGTAGCCCGGGGCCTTCACGGCGCACACCTGCAGCACGCCGCGCAGCTTGTTGATGACGAGCGTGCTGAGCGCCTCGCCCGAGACGTCCTCGGCGATGATCAGGAGCGGCTTCTTGCTCTCGACGACCTTCTCCAGGAAGGGCACGAGCTTCGTCAGGCTCTCGATCTTGTCCTCGTGGACGAGGACGAGCGCCTTGTCGAGCTCGACGCGCATCTTCTCGGTGTCGGTCACGAAGTTCGGGCTCAGGTAGCCGCGGTCGAAGCGCATGCCCTCGACCACGTCGACGACGGTCTCCAGGCTCTTGCCCTCCTCGACCGTGATGACGCCGTCCTTGCCGACCTTCTTGAACGCCTCGGCCATCATCTTGCCGACCTCGGCGTCGTTGTTGGCGCTGATGGTGGCGACGGCCGAGATGCCGCCGTCGACCTGCGCGACGGGCTTGGCGCCCGACTTGATCTCGGCGACCACGGTGTCGACCGCGCGGCGCATGCCGCGGATCAGCGTGTTGGCCTCGGCGCCGGCGGCGAGCTGGCGCAGGCCGGCCTTGAAGAGCGCCTCGGCGAGGACGGTGGCGGTGGTGGTGCCGTCGCCGGCGTCGTCGGAGGTCTTGCTTGCGGCCTCCTTCACGAGCTTGGCGCCCATGTTCTCGACCTTGTTGCGCAGCTCGATTTCCTCGGCGACGCTGACGCCGTCCTTGGTGATGTTCGGGCCGCCCCAGCTGCGGTCGAGCACGGCGTTGCGGCCGCGCGGGCCGAGCGTGCTCTTGACGGCGGCGGAGAGCTTCTCGACGCCGGCGAGCAGCTGCTTGCGGGCGTCGGTGTCGAAGGCCAGTTCCTTGAGTGCCATGGGTCGTGTCTCCAGCGGTTGGTTGCGGAAATCAATGCGGGTGCGGCCCCTCAGGGAGAGCAACGGCCGTGCCAGCGGGCGAACGCCCGACCGACGGACGTCAGAAAAATGCATAAGTGCATCAAAGACATGTGTTTGCGTACGCTCAGTCGGGCGGATGCGCGCCGCGGCAGTCAATGCCCGCGCATGCCAACGACGGCCCCGGCGGTCGGGGTGGCGTCAGGCCGCGATGCCAACCCACCCCCATGCTGCCAGAACGGCAGCGAATCCCGGGTCGTTTCAGCGCAGCCGGTTCGGGTCGATCCGGGGCCGCTTCAGGCTCCGCGCGATCACCCAGCCGTTGGCGGCGAGGTAGGCAAGCCCCAGCACCGTGATCACGGCGAGGAACGCGGCCAGTGCCCAGGCGACCAGCGCCCAGTCGTCGCCGAGCGCGCCGCGGATCGCCGGGAGCATCACCCAGAGCCCAAGGCACGCCACCAGCGTCAGGGTCACCAGGTCGGCGCTCTGCTGCCCGTGCCGTGCCTCGCGGTAGTTGCGGCTGAGCGCCCCGACGCGGGCCAGGAGCGGGGAGAGCCAGGTGAGCGCGAGCGCCGAGGGCAGCACCTGCGCGGCGAGCGCCACCAGCGGGAAGCTCTGCGCGTCGCCGAGGGGGGTGAGCGATGCGATGAACGCGGCCGCAAGCACCGCCGACCATGCCCAGAGCGCGCCGAGGAGCCGCACCGTGCGCGCGCGCCCGAGCGACGCGGCGAGCTCCGGGTTGCGCGCCTCCGACAGCCCGCGCGCGGCGACCGCCGCGGCCACGGCGAGCGCGACCGAGGCCACGAGCCACGCGGGCCGTTCCACCTGCGACGGGAACGACGAGCCGCGGCCGGCGAGCGCGTCGACCTGGCGCATGGCGGGCCCGGAGCCCTGCAGCAGCACCGCGACGAGCGGCGCGGCGGCGATCGCGGCCACCGCGGCGGCCGCGGAGCCGGGGTCGCTTGGGTGGGAAAGCTCCGAGATTCCCGGGTCGGCGTGCGCGCTGACGCTCGAGATCGCCGGCAGCCCGCACTCGGGGCAGGCGCGGAAGATGCGGCAGCCGCGCAGGTCGTAGCCGCAGCGCACGCAGCGCACCTCGACGTCGAGCACGGGTCCGTCGTCGGATGGATGGGCGGGCCGCACGGTCCGAACGATATACTTGCCGCGCTGCAGGCGCCGCGCATGACCGACGTCGCTCCGCTCAATCGCCTGCGGGAGAACATCGCCTCCGTCTACATGGGGAACCGCCAGGCGGTGGACCGCCTGGTGGCATGCATCCTGGCGCGCGGACACGTCCTGATCGAGGACGTGCCCGGCGTCGGCAAGACCGTGCTCGCCAACGCGCTCGCGCGCAGCATCGACTGCTCGTTCGCGCGCATCCAGTGCACGCCCGACCTTCTGCCCTCGGACGTCACCGGCGTCAGCGTCTACCGCCGCGAGACGGACACGTTCGAGTTCAAGCGCGGCCCGGTGTTCGCCAACGTCGTGCTCGCCGACGAGATCAACCGCGCCACCCCGCGCACCCAGAGCGCGCTGCTCGAGGCCATGTCCGAGGGCACGGTGACGGCCGAGGGGCAGCCGTTCCCGCTGCCGGTGCCGTTCATGGTGGTGGCGACGCAGAACCCCTACGAGTTCGAGGGCACGTACTTCCTGCCCGAGAACCAGCTCGACCGCTTCCTGATGCGCATCTCCCTCGGCTACCCAAGCCCCGACGACGAGGGCCGCATCGTGCTGCGCCAGCCGTCGCGCACGGCGCTGCGCGACCTGCGCCCGGTGATGGACGGTGCCCAGCTGGTGACCCTCCAGGAGGCGGTCGACGCCATCCGCATGGACCGCTCGCTGGTCGACTACGCCATCTCGATCGCCGCAGCCACGCGCGTCCACGAGGAACTGCAGGTGGGGATCAGCCCGCGCGGCACGCTGGCGCTCGCGCAGGCGGCGCGCGCGACGGCGCTGATGGACGGCCGCGGCCACTGCGTGCCCGAGGACATCGTCTCCAACGTGCTGCCCGTGTGCGCGCACCGCGTGGTGACGCGCACCTCGATGCACCACGCCGACACCCAGACGGCGCGCCGCATCCTGCAGCAGGTGCTCGAGACGGTGGCGAGCCCGGCATGAGCGCGGCGCCACGCGCGGTGGTCCTCCTCTCCGGCGGCATGGATTCGGCGGTGGTGCTTGCCGAGATGCGCCACGCCGGCTTCGAGTGCCACGCGCTCAGCTTCGACTACGGGCAGCGCCACCGCGTCGAGCTCGAGCGGGCCGCCGAGGTGGCCGGCATGCTGGGCGCCGCCTCGCACCGCACCGCGCTCATCGACCTGCGCGCCTTCGGCGCGAGCGCGCTCACGGCGGACATCGACGTCCCGAAGGACCGCGACGTGGCGCATGCGCACGACATCCCCGTGACCTACGTGCCGGCGCGCAACACCATCTTCCTGGCGCATGCGCTGGCGATGGCGGAGTCCACGGGTGCGCGCGACATCGCAATCGGCGTCAACGCCATCGACTACTCCGGCTACCCCGACTGCCGACCCGAGTTCGTCGAGGCGTTCGAGCGCCTGGCGAACCTCGCCACCCGCGCCGGCGCCGAGGCCGCCGCGCGCGGCGAGCGCTGGATGCGGGTGCACGTGCCGCTCCTGAGGCTGGGGAAGGCGGACATCGTCCGGCGGGGCCGGGAGCTGGGGGTGGACCTCTCCCGGACGATCAGCTGCTACGACCCGACGCCTGCCGGCGAGCCATGCGGCCGGTGCGATGCCTGCCAGCTGCGGGAACGCGGCTTCCGCGAGGCCGGGTGAGGTCGCCGCCCGGGGCGCCGCCGGTCCTCACACGTCCAGGTTCTTGACCTCGAGCGCGTGCTTCTCGATGTAGCTGCGGCGCTGCTCGACGTTCTCGCCCATCAGGATCGAGAACAGCGCGTCGGCCTCGCTCGCGGCGTCCCACGTGACGCGCAGCAGCGTGCGCTTGGCGGGGTCCATCGTGGTCTCCCAGAGCTGCGAGGCGTCCATCTCGCCCAGCCCCTTGAAGCGCTTGATCTCGATGCCGCGCCGGCCCACCTCGTGCAGCGTGCGCAGGATGCTCGGCACGTTCGCCGCCTCGACGAACTGCTCCGAGCCGTCCTTCTCGCTGCGCACGCGCCAGGCGTACTTGGTAGGGAGCTTCTCGCCGGTGACGCTCTCCTCCTGGACCAGCGTCCAGTCGTCGATGCTGACGGCGTGCGTGGCGAGCTGCTGGAAGAGCCGCTCGAGCTCCTTGTTCTCGTGCAGGACGCGCAGCTGCGCCGGGCGCGTCGCGGGGGCATTCGGCGCCGCCGGCGCGGCCTGCGCCTCCGCCGGCCGCGCGTCGCCGAGCTCGAGGCCGTGCTTGGCCATGTAGGCCGCCGCGTCCTGCTCGGTGAAGAAGAGTGCGTCGCCGCCGGCCCACGCGAGCTGCCAGCCGGGGAGGTGGCCGTGGCCCGAGGGATCGTCCTTGCGCGCGGCCAGGAGCCGCGGGAACGGGATGCCGCGCCGCTGCGAGACGGTGACCAGCTCCTCGAGCCGGTTCAGGATCCGGATCAGGGTGCGCACGCGGTCCGCGGGCACCTCGTGCGCGACGCTGCCGTCGTCGGCGCGCACCACGAGCGAGCAGGTGCGCAGCGCCATCTCGACGAGCGCGTCGCCCATCTCGCGGTCGTTCAGGACGTACTCGGCCTGCTTGCCGCGCACCACCTGGTAGAGCGGCGGCTGCGCGATGAAGACGTGGCCGCGCCGGACCAGCTCGGGCATCTGCCGGAAGAAGAACGTCAGGAGCAGCGTCCGGATGTGGCTGCCGTCGACGTCGGCGTCGGTCATGATCACGATGCGGCCGTAGCGCAGCTTGGCGACGTCGAAGTCCTCGCCGATGCCGCACTGCAGCGCCTGGATCAGGATGCGGATCTCCTCGAAGCCGAGCACCTTGTCCAGGCGCGCGCGCTCGACGTTCAGGAGCTTGCCGCGCAGCGGCAGGATCGCCTGGTGGACGTGGTCGCGCCCGCCCTTGGCGCTGCCGCCTGCGCTGTCGCCCTCGACGATGAACATCTCGGTGCGCGCGACTTCGTTGGAGGAGCAGTCGGCCAGCTTGTGGGGCATGCCGCCCGAGTCGAGGGCGCCCTTGCGCTTGATGAGCTCTCGCGCCTTGCGCGCGGCCTCGCGCGCCTCGGCGGCCAGGCGCGCGCGGTTGCAGATGTTGCGCGCGTCGGAGGGGTGCTCCTCGAGCCAGGCGCCGAGCAGCTCGTTCAGCGCGCCGCTCACGAAGGGCGCGACCTCGGGGTTGAGGAGCTTCTCCTTCGTCTGGTTGTTGAAGGTCGGGTTCTTCAGCTTGACGCTGACGATGGCCGCCAGGCCCTCGCGCAGGTCCTCGCCGGTCACCTGGTCCTTGCCGTCCTTGAAGATCCCGTTGCGGCGCGCGTAGCCGTTGATGGCCACGGTGAGTGCCTGCTTGAAGGCGGTGACGTGCGTGCCGCCGTCGCGGTTGGGGATGTTGTTCCCGAACGCGAGCAGCGTCTCGTTCATCGCGTCCGTGTACTGCATCGCGATGTCGGCGCGCATGCCGCTGGCGGCGTCCTCGCGCGTCACGGCGATCACGGGGCTCTGCACGCTCTTTGACGCGTTCAGGTGGCGGACGTACCCGGCGAGCCCGTCGGCCGCGTGGAAGGTCACCTCGCGGATCTGGCCCTCGGCATCGACGCGCTCGTCGCGCAGGACGATCCGCACGCCCGGGTTCAGGAAGCTCAGCTCGCGCAGGCGGTGCTCGAGGCGCTCGAACTGGAACGTGGTGTCGGCGAAGATCTCGTGGTCGGGCTTGAAGCTGATGCGCGTGCCCGTGCGGCCGCCCGACTGCCGCTCGGCCACCACGTGCAGCGGTTCCGTGACGTCGCCGCGCGAGAATGCGATCTTCCACGTCTTCGCGCCCTTGTCGACCTCGACCTCGGTCCACTCGCTCAGGGCGTTCACGCACTTGATGCCGACGCCATGCAGGCCGCCGGACACCTTGTAGGCGTTGCCGTCGAACTTGCCGCCGGCATGCACCTCGGTCAGGATCACCTCGACCGCCGGGCGCCCGTTGATGGCCGGGTTCTCGTGCCTCATCGGGTCGACGGGCATGCCGCGGCCGTCGTCGTTCACGGTGCAGCTGCCGTCGACGCCGATGGTGACGAGCACCTCGGTCGCGTAGCCGGCCATGACCTCGTCGATCGCGTTGTCGACGCACTCGTAGACGAGGTGGTGGAGGCCCTCGGGACCGGCCCCGCCGACGTACATGCCGGGGCGCTTGCGGATGGCCTCGAGGCCCTCGAGCACCTGGATGGTGGACGAGGTGTATTCGTCCGCGGAGGGGGCCCCGTTCTGGGACGCTCCGGCGGGCTGCGTGGTGGGGGTCGCTTCGGCCATTCTGGAGACGGGCAAGTGTATCCGAACCCCCGCGTTCCCCGGCCCGTTCGCCGCCATTTGGCACCCCCGGCGGACGCGTCGAACGCCCCGTAAACTGCAGGCCTTCCGGAGCATGCGCCGATCCACGGAAGGAGCGGCGACCCCGCCTCGACGCCGGTGCGTACGAGGTGCATCGAAGGCCCGCACGGACGCCGATGAACGCCCCCTGCGACGAACCCCTCCCGGAACTCGGCCCGCGCCTCGGCGCGGCGATGGCGCGGCGGTCGTTCGTCTTCTTCGGGGCGCTCTTCGTGGCAGGCTGCGCATCGAGCTCCGGCCCCGCCCGGATGGCCTCCGGCCGCCTGCCCGGCGTCGACTGGCCCGACATCCCCGCGCCCGCGCCCGAGCCCGAGATGCCCCAGGGCGCGATCTGCACTCCCCCGCAGGTGGACGCCAAGACCGGCGTCGTCAAGGTGCCCGAGGTGTGCATGCCCGGCCCGGTGCCGTTCGCGCGCCCGCGGTCGTCGTGGGCGCGCGGCGGGGCGCTCGCGGGCGGCATGGATCCCATGCTGAAGCCGCGCTACATCACGGTCCACCACGACGGCATGACGCCGTTCTGGGGCAAGACCGAGACCGAGGCGAAGGCCCGCATCGAGCTGATCCGAAACGGCCATCGCGGCAAGGGCTGGGGAGACATCGGCTACCACTACGTGATCGACCGCAGCGGCACGGTGTGGCAGGGCCGCGACCTCACGCGCTGGCAGGGAGCGCACGTCCGCGAGCGCAACGAGCACAACATCGGCGTGGTGTGCCTGGGGAACTTCGTGGTGCAGTCGCCGTCGGAGGCGCAGATCGAGGCGCTGAACCGCACCGTCGCGCAGCTGCGCGCCCACTACCGGATCTCGAGCGGCGCCGTGCTCACGCACCGCGAGTGGCCGGGCGCGCAGACGGCGTGTCCGGGCGACCGCCTGCAGGCGAAGGTGCGCGTCCTGCGCAAGTCCGGCTTCAAGTCGGCCGCCGTGGCGTGATCGCCCCGGGCACCGAGGGTCCGCCGGAGTCGCCGTATGGACCGGGGGCCATCGCGTTCACGATCGTGGGAATGCTGGTGGTTGCGTACCTCGCGTGGCGGCTGGTGCAGCGCCAGGAGCGGGGCGACGCAGACCTCGAGGCCAAGCTGCGCGCCGATGACGAGCGCGCGGCACGCGGGCGCGAGGAAGAGTCGAGATGAAAGAAACGCCCGTCGAGCGTGAGCTCGACGGGCGCTTAATACTCCCTTGAGAGAGGGAGGAGGGAAAGGCTCATTGAACCCCCGGGTTCCACACCTATGAACGCAAAACAGGGTAGCGACCCATCATGGGTTTGTGCGAAAGGCCCAGATTTTCTTCGTCCGGGTCTGCCGGGCGCGCCCGGGCGCGATAACAGCCGCAGCCACGGGCCCGGCAGGCCTGTCTGTCAGGCGGTCCACGCGGCCAGCAACCGGCCGAGATCGTCGGCATCGACCACGCCGTTGCGGTCAAGGTCCGCGGAGCACGGTCCCGTCGGTGCGCACGGCCCCCACGCCCCGAGCAGGATGCCGAGGTCGTCGCCGTTCACCGCGCCGTCCTGGTTGAGGTCCGGGTTCGCGGGCGGAAGGCCCGGCGATCCCTCGACCATGAGCGTGAGCGCGGCGCCAGCGCCACCCGACTGCCAGCCTTCGCTCGTCGCCGTGCGCAGGCCGATCGATTTCCACCCGCTGCCCACCGATGCGAAGTTCCAAACCGGCGAGAAGCCTCCGGGCTCGTCGCTCTGCGTGACCACCCAGTAGCGCACGCCCGCGCGCAGCGCGATGCCGCCCGCGCTCGTGACGGCGTGCTGGACCGGGTTCCACCCGCCGGTCTGGCACTCGATGTTCCACTCGGCAAGCACCTGCGTCCCGGGAATGCTGCTGCCGTCGGCGTGCGTGCCGTCGGCGCGGAGCGTGATGCGGATCGGCGCACCCGGCG
>CAYTYU010000053.1:0-16195 GCA_964440815.1 uncultured Chitinophaga sp. | reverse complement strand
CGGTCTTCACGCACATGACCCACGACATCCGCCACGCCGAGGTCGCGGCGCGGCTTCCGCCGGGCATCGAGCTCGGCTTCGACGGCCTGCGTCTCGGCGGCCCCGCGGGCGCGGTGGCCTGACCCGCCGCAGGGGCCCGGAAGCCTGGGTTTCCAGGCCCGGCGCGCCCCGCGCGAGCCCGTCCCGGCGAGCCTGCGCCCGGGCGGCCCGTGGTACCCTTTCCGCCCCTATGGCACAGCTCCGCGAGATCAAGAAGCGCATGGGCGCGGTCAAGACGATCCAGCGCATCACCAAGACGATGCAGATGATCGCCACGGCGAAGTTCACCGCGTCGCTCGCGCGTGCCAAGAACAGCCGTCCCTACACCGACACCATCCGCGAGCTGGTCGCCAAGGTCGCCTCGCAGGCGGGCGACGCCTCGCACCCCCTGCTCGAGACGCCCTCCGGCGCCGGCAAGGAGCTCGTCCTCGTCATCTCGAGCGACCGCGGCCTGTGCGGTGCCTACAACTCGAACGTCCTCCGCACCGCCGGCAAGCTGCTCGCCGAGCTGCGCGCCGGCGGGCGCGAGATCGTGCTCGACGCCTCCGGCCGCAAGGCGCTCGCCTTCTTCAAGTACCAGAAGCAGGAGATCTCGGCCAAGCACTCCATCGGCGACCGCCCGCAGTACGCGGCCGTCGAGGAGATCGCCCAGGGCTACATCGACCGCTTCGTCGCGGGCGAGTTCTCCTCGGTGAAGGTCGTCTACATGCGCTTCATCTCGACGGCGCGCCAGCGCCCCGAGGTGATGCAGCTGCTGCCGCTGTCGCTCCCGAAGGCCGATGCCGCCGCGGGTGCCGCGAAGGGCACCGTGTCGAACTTCGAGTTCAGCCCGTCGGCCCCGGAACTGCTCGGCGACCTGCTGCCGCGCTCGGTCAAGGTGTCGCTCTACCAGGCGTTCCTCGACGCGGTGGTGAGCGAGAACGTGATGCGCATGGTGGCCATGAAGGCCGCCACCGACAACGCCGGCGGCCTCGGCCGCACGCTGAAGCGCAGCTACAACCGCGCCCGCCAGGCGCGCATCACCACCGAGCTCACCGAGATCGTCGCCGGCGTCGAAGCGCTGAAGTGACCGTGGCGCGCGCGCTGCGCTGCCCGTCGGCGCGCGGGTTCCGCGCCGCTCACGGCACCTGCTGCTCGGGCACCTCCGCGCCCTCGCCCGGGGCCTTCGTGGCCTCCGGCGCCGGGTTGCCGCCCTCGGGCAGCGTGCCCGTCACGATCTTGTAGCCGTCCTTCTCCCAGGCGCGCAGCCCGCCCTCCATCACGTAGACGTCCTTGAAGCCGAGCTCGATGAGCCGCTTCGCGCCGGCCTTGGCGATGGGGTCCTGGAAGGCGTTGCCGTAGACGATGAACAGGTCGTGGCCCGCGAGCCGCGCGCCGGCCTCCTCGGGCATGCGCACGAGCGGCACGTTGATGGCGCCCGACACGTGTCCCTGCTCGTACTCGGCCGCGCTGCGCGGGTCGACCCAGCAGCCGCGGCGCGCGCGTTCGAAGAGCGTGCCACCCTCGTGGAGCTTCCCGACCGCCCCCGGAGGGTCGAGCATGACGAGGTCGCGGTCGCTGGTCTTGACGTCGCATCCGGCGAGGGCCGCGAAGACGGCAGTCACGGCGGCAGCGTGGGGCAGGGCGCGGGTGCGGGCGGTCATCATCGGGGAAGTGTCCCGGGGCGGGGTCCCGCGCGCAACCGGGGCTTTGCCCGTGCCGATGGGGGATACTGTTGAGTCCATGCCGCTCCTGCCCACGCTTGCCGTCCTCCTGGCCCTCGGTGCCCCGCCAGCCCCGCCGGAGGGAATCGCCGCCCACGCCTTCGCGTGGCGCAGGACCTCGGGTGGCGAGTGGGCGCTTGCGCTCACCGTCGAGCCGCGCGCCGGCTGGCACGTCTACTGGCAGAACCCAGGCGACTCGGGGAGCGCGCCGTCCATCGAACTGACGCTTCCCGCCGGCTGGCAGGCGGGAGAGATCGTCTACCCGCGCCCCGACGTCTCGGTGCACGAGGACGAGGTGCTCTACGGCTACGAGTCCCGGGCGCAGTACCTGGTGCCCGTACGTCGGGTGCCGAACCCGGCGGCGGCCGACCCGACGGCCGTGCCCGACGCGGGCCGGCCGGCGCCGTGGACCGCGCGCGCCAAGGTCATGGCGTGCAAGGAGCGGTGCGTGATGGCCGAGCTGTCGGCCTCCGGCGATGCGGCGTCGGGCGAAGGCGCCGAGCTGCCGCGGGGGCTCTCCGGCGGCGTCGCGCTCGGCCGTGCGCTTCCGGAAACCGCCGAGCGGGCGGGCGTGGTCGCGACGCTCGCCCCGGGCCGCCTCGTCATCGAAGGGCCCTCCCGGGGGCGCGATTCGGCGCGCTTCATCCCCGCCGACGTTCCCGGCCTGCAGGTCACGTTGCCGCCGGCGCAGCCCGCCGTGGCCGGCACCGTGGTCGGCGGCCGGTTCCGCATCGAGGTCCCCCTGGAGGCGCTCGGCTCGGATCGCGGCCGCGCGGCCGTCGCGGGGCTGGTCCTCCTGGGCAATCAGGCCGGGGACCCGTGCGTCTGGCTTTCGATCGCCCACGCGTCCGCGCCGGCCGAATCGGCCGTGCCCCCGCGCGCGAAGTGATGTCGGCGGCCTCCCGTCCACGCGCGCCTGGCGCATCGATCCCTCCAGGCACCGCCCGGACCCCCGGTTGGGGACCGAACCTCTCGGAGCAACCATGGACACCCTGAAGCTCATCGCCACCTGCGGCCTCGTCGCCGCCGTCTCGGCCGGCGCCGCGTTCGCATCGCCCGCCCAGGACAAGAAGGACAACGCCGAGGCGGCCAAGAAGGCCGAGATGACCGCCAAGATCGGCGCCCCCGCCCCCGCATTCACGCTGAAGGACACGGCCGGCAAGGACGTCAGCCTCGCCGACTTCAAGGGCAAGGTCGTGGTGCTCGAGTGGATCAACCCCGACTGCCCGGTGTGCCGCGAGAAGATGGAGGATGGCTCCGTCGCCAAGATGATGTCCGAGTCGAAGGCCATCGACCCGAACGTCGTCTTCCTCTTCATCAACTCGACGCACTACATGGCCGACAAGCCTGCCACGAGCGGCGACTACCTCGCCAAGAACAAGGTGGAGGCCGCGGCGCTCGTCGACGGCGACGGCGCGGTCGGCAAGTCCTACGGCGCGAAGACCACGCCGCATTGCTACGTGATCGCCGCCGACGGCATGCTCGCCTACGACGGCGCGATCGACGACAAGGGCTCGACCAACTACGTCGTGACCGCGGTGAAGGCGCTGAAGGACGGCAAGCCGGTGTCCCCGGCCACCACCAAGGCCTACGGCTGCAGCGTCAAGTACAAGAAGTGACCGAGCGCGGCTTCGGGGTGGGTCAGCCGACGTTCACCGGCATCACGACGTAGGTGAACTCCTGGCCCACCTTGAAGACGCCCGGCTTCTGAGGGCTTCGCATCTCGACCATGACCTGCTGGCCATCGACGACCTTGAGGGCGTCGATGATGAAGGCCGGCTGGAAGCCGATCTCGATGGCGTCGCCCTGGTAGCCGGACATCGGCACGCGGATCTCCGCCTCGCCCATCTCCGGGGCGCGGCTCGAGACCACCAGCGTGTCGCCCTTGAAGGCGAAGCGGACGCCCTTGGATTCCTCGTTGGTGAGGAGCGCGGCGCGGCGGATGGCCGCGGCGAGGTCGGTGGCGTCGAAGGTGACGCGCTTGTCCTGGTCCTTGGGGATCACGTCCTCGAACGGGGGGAACGTGCCCTCGACCAGGCTGGTCACCAGCGTGCCGACGCCCTCGACCTGGAACGTGGCCTGGCCGTCGGACTTGCCGATCGTGACGGTCGCGTCGGGGTCGCCGAGCATCTTGACCAGGATGTTCAGGCTCTTCGACGGCACGATCAGGGTCATGTCCCCGTCGCCCGAGCAGCCGCCGGCGGCCACCGCGAGGCGCTTGCCGTCGGTCCCCACGAGGCGGATGCGCTTGCCCTTGCGCTCCATGAGGACGCCGTTGATCGCGAAGCGCGCGTTCTCGACGGCGGTGGCGAAGAGGGTCCGGGCGATCAGGCGCCGCAGCGTCTCCGCGGTCACCTCGAACGCCGCGCCGGCCTGCGTCTCGCGCGCGGCGGGGTAGTCCTTGGGGTCGTAGCCGTAGATCTTGAAGGTGCTGCCGTCGCCGCGGACCGTGGCCACGTTGCGGTCGGTCTCGAGCGCGACGGTCGAGTCCTCGCAGGTGCGCACGATCTGCCCGAGCTTGTCGGCGGGGACGAGGGCCTCGCCCTCGGAGGCCACCTCGACGCCCGGCACCGTGAGGGCGAGGGAGATCTGGCCGTCGGTGGCGCGCAGCTGCAGCTCGCCGTCCTTCCCGACGAGCTTCAGGCAGGTCAGCACCGGGGTGGTGGTTCGCGAGGGCACGACGGCCGAGGCGAGTGCCAGGGCGTCGACGAGGGCGGTGCGGTCGCAGTTGACCTTGAGGCTTGCAGGCATGGTTCGTGGCTCCCGTGGTTTTCGGCCCGCGAGTGTAGCCCGTTGGCCGAGCGCCCTGCTGCCGCGCGGCGGAACGGCATAGGATTGGGCGTCGATGGTCCAGCGAGTCCTCGCCGCCGTCCGGTCCCGCTACGGGATCACCGTGTTCTTCCTGTACCTCGCCGCCTTCGGCGTGGCGTTCGTGGGCACGTTCACGCTTCCGTTGCTTGCGATCGGCATGGTGCTGGCGGCGATCTTCATGCTGGTGCCGGCGGTGCTCGTCGGGGACCTCGTCGGGGCGCTGAGCCGTGCGGCCAACCGGCCGTACATCCGTCGCGGCACCTGCCCGTCGTGCCGGGCCGACCAGGGTGCCGCGTGGGAAGGCCCGGTCTACCGGTGCGCGTTCTGCGCGTCGGCGTTCGAGGAGGACGGGGACCCGCACGACGGGCCGGACACCGCGGTGCGCGAGGCTGCGCCGGTCACCGCGGGCCCGAGTGGTGGTCGATGACCGCCGCGACGCCGGGCAGCATCGCCGCGTCCCCCACGAACACGATCATCTGCCCGTCCGGCAGCACCTCGAGCACGATGCGCATGCCGACGGCGACGACGCTGATTCCCTGCGTCGCACCGCCGCCCGATGACACCACCGCGGACACCAGGTCGCGCAGCAGGTGATGGTGTGCGGGCTCGAAGGAGAGCGGGTCGCGCGTGTTGAGCTCGACCGTCGCCGCGGCGTCGATCTCGCGCCAGTGCTCGTGCGCGCTCATCGGCTTCGCCACCGCCTCGAACACGTGGCGCCAGCGGCCCACCGGGATCACGACCACCTCGGGCAGGCGCAGCTTGTGGACGATGCCCTCGACGATCGGTCCCATCTCGGCGCGCGGCACGCGGCGGATCGAGGGCGGGAGCTCCGCGACGCGCGGATGGTCGTGAGCGGCCACGTCGAGGACCTCGACCGGCGTCGAGTCGTCGAGGTCGAGGTGGAGCTCCTCGTCCGCACCATCGCTCGCCACGACGCCATGCTTCCTCAGCCGGGCCCAGGTCTGCTGGTGTTCGACGAATTCCACGGGGTGCTCCGGCGCTGCGGCGCGCCTAGTCGACCAACTCAGGGTACCCGCCTGACGCCCCGTACCATGCGTCCGTGCGCACTGTCCTCTTCGTCTGCACCGGAAACACATGCCGGTCGCCCATGGCGGAAGGGATCGCGCGGCAGCTGCTCGAATCGGGAAAGGTTCCCGGCCATGGGGGCGAGGTGTTCGTGGCTTCGGCGGGCCTCGCGGCCTGGGACGGCAGCCCGGTGAGCGCCGAGGCCCTGGACGCCATGCGGCGGCGGGGGATCCGCTTCGACGGGCACTCCAAGCGCCTCACGGCCGAGATGATCCGCAAGGCGACGCTCGTGCTGGGCATGACCCGGTCGCACGTGGTGGGAGCGCGGGCGCTGGTGGCCGGGGAGGCGCACCAGGACAAGGTGCACGCCCTCGACCCCGCGGGCGACCTCGAGGACCCGATCGGGATGGGCCAGAACGCGTACGACTCGCTGGCCACGCGGCTGGAGCGGGTCCTGCCGGACCGGCTTTCCTCGCTGCTCTGACCTGCGATCCGGGGTAGAGTCCGGGAGCGATGCGCGTCGCCGTCGGTTCAGACCACCGTGGGTTCCAGACCATGTCCTCCCTCGTGCAGCACCTGCGCGCGGACGGGCACGAGGTCGACCTGATCGCCGACTGCGGCGGCACGAGCTGCGACTACCCCGACGTCGCCTACCAGGTGGCGCGTGCCGTGGCCGAGGGCCAGGCCGAGCGCGGCATCCTGATGTGCGGCACCGGGATCGGCATGTGCATCGCCGCGAACAAGGTGAAGGGCGTGCTGGCGGCGCTCGCGCAGGACGAACTGAGCGCGCAGCTGAGCCGCACGCACAACAACGCGAACGTCCTTTGCCTGAGCGCCGACCTGACCGGCACCACGCTGGCCAAGCGGATCGTCGACACGTTCATGAAGACGAACTTCGAGGGCGGCCGCCACGAGCGCCGGATCCGCAAGATCCACGAGATCGAGGAAGGCCACGCACCCTCGAAATAGGTCCGCGTCCTCCCGGACCATTTTCGCGTACATGGGTCCACGTCCTCCCGGACCTATTTCGACTCGGCCTCGACCCAGTCCGCGAGCAGCCGCACGCCCCAGCCGGTTGGACCCGCGACGAACAGGTCGTTCGCGCTGTCGACGTTGCCGACGCCCGCGATGTCGACGTGCGCCCACGGCGTCTTCTCGCCGACGAAGTGGCTCAGGAACGCCGCACCCTGGATCGGGTGCGCGCTGCGCGCCGGGTTCGAGTTGATGAGGTCGGCGTGCTGGCCGCGCATGAAGTCGCGGTGCTCCTTCCACAGGGGCAGCCGCCACAGGCGCTCGCCGCTCTCCTCGCTCGCCGACTCGAACGCGCGCGTGAGCGCCTCGTCGTTGCAGAACCAGCCCGCGCAGAAGTGCCCCAGGGCCACCACCACGCCGCCGGTCAGGGTGGCGACGTCGACGATGGCCGTCGCGCCCAGGTCCTGCTCGGCGTAGGTGAGCGCGTCGGCCAGCACCAGGCGCCCCTCGGCGTCGGTGTTGGTGATCTCGACCGTCACCCCGTTGTACATGGTGATGATGTCGTCGGGGCGCATGCTGTCGCCCGAGACCATGTTCTCGGCGGCGGCGAGCAGGGCGTGCACCTCGATCGGCAGGTCGAGCTCGGCGATCGCCTGCATCGCGCCGAGCACGGCGCAGCCGCCCATCTTGTCGTACTTCATCCCCTTCATGCCGTTGTTCACCTTCAGGCTGTAGCCGCCGGTGTCGTAGGTGAGGGTCTTGCCGACGAGGACGAGCTTCTTGCCGCGCGCCGCGCGCGAGCGCCGGCGCGGCACGTGGGCGAGGTGGATCAGGCAGGCCTTCGACTCGCTGCCATGGCCCACGGTGACCAGGCCGCCCATCCCCATGCGCTTGGCGCGGGCATGGTCGATCACCGTGCAGCGCAGCCCGTGCTTGCGCGCCATGGTGCGCGCCTGCTGGGCGACCCACGCGGGGTTGCAGATGTTCGGTGGCGTGGCGCCGATCGCGCGCGCGGCGTTCACGGCCTCGCCCATCACCAGGCCGCGCCGCATGCCGTCGCGGAAGTCGGCGTCCTTCGCGTCGACCTTCAGCGTCCCGCCGCGCGGCTGCTTGCGCGTTGCCGCGCCGTCGAAGCGGTCGACGCGCCAGTTGGCGATCGCAAGCCCCTCGGCGAACGCGCGGCCGAGCGCCTCCACCTCGGCGCGCTTGCGCGGGAAGCCGGCGGAGAGGTCCACCAGGATCGCCTTGTCCTTGCGGCGGTCGAGCGCCTTGACGAGCTTGGCCGCGGCCGTGCGCACGGAGGCGGGCGTGACGGCATCCGGCGCGCCGAGCCCGAGCAGCACGTGCGAGCGCCCGGCGGGGAGCACCTCGCCGTTGTCGCCGGCGAACCCCGGGATGCGAAGCGCGTCGGCCACCGCGTCGACCTTGGCATGCGCGGACGGCACCGTGCGGCCGTCGGACGTGACGCCGACGACGGTGACGTGCGAGGTGGCGGAGCCGATCGAGATGCTGCTGAACATGGGGCGGGGAGTGTAGGTCGGGATTGTCGACCTATCCTGCATGCGTGGGTCAGTACGACGTCATCGTGATCGGCGGCGGACATGCCGGCGTCGAGGCGGCGTGGGCCGCCGCGTCGGCGCTCGGCGCGGGCGCGCGCGTGGCACTCGTCACGATGGACCCCACGCGCATCGGCGCGATGAGCTGCAACCCCGCGATCGGCGGGCTGGCGAAGGGGCAGATGGTGCGCGAGGTGGATGCGCTCGGCGGCGTGATGGGCCGGGCGACCGACCACGCCGGCATCATGTTCAAGGTGCTGAACCGCTCGAAGGGCGCCGCGGTGCGCGGGCCCCGGGCGCAGTGCGACAAGTACCACTACGCGGCCGAGGTGCAGCGGATCCTCTCGACTCAGCCGGCGATCGAGGTGATCGCGGGCACGGTGGACGACCTGCTGGTGGAGGACGGCCGGTGCGTCGGCGTGCGGCTGCCCGCCGGCTGGTGCGCCGTGCGTGCGGACGCGGGCGCGGTCGAGTCGAACCTTGCCTGCGACCGGATGGCACGGCCGGTCTTCGCCTCCCCGGGCGCACCGCAGCCGGCCGCCGTGCTGCGCGCCAAGGCCGTCGTGCTGACCACCGGCACCTTCATGCGCGCCCTGATGCATACGGGAGACGCGCGCACCGAGGGTGGCCGCGTGGGCGAGGGGAGTGCCGTGGGGATCAGCGCCATGTTGCGGAGCCTGGGCTTCGAGCTTGGGCGCCTGAAGACCGGCACGCCGCCGCGCCTCGCGCGTACCTCGATCGAATGGGACGCGCTGCCCCCGCAGGCGGGCGACGACCCGCCCGTGCCGTTCAGCGACCTGCCGACCGCGTCGCTCGCGGCCGCGCGCTTCCCGGGACTGCCGCAGGTCGAGTGCCGGATGACGGCCACCACGCCGGTGATCCACGCGCTGATCCGCGGCAACCTGCACCGGGCGCCGATGTACAGCGGGCAGATCGAGGCCGAGTGCGGGCCGCGCTACTGCCCGAGCCTCGAGGACAAGGTGGTCCGCTTCGCCGAGCGCGACGCGCACCAGGTGTTCCTGGAACCCGAGAGCCTCTTCACCGACGAGGTCTACTGCAACGGCATCAGCACCAGCCTGCCGGCGGAGGTGCAGCGCGAGATCGTGCGCGGCATGGAAGGCTGCGCGCGTGCCGAGGTGCTGCGCTGGGGCTACGCGGTGGAGTACGACATGGTGTGGCCGCACCAGATCGACGCCACGTGCGAGACCAAGCGGGTGCGCGGGCTGTACCTCGCAGGGCAGATCAACGGCACCAGCGGCTACGAGGAGGCGGCGGGGCAGGGGCTCGTCGCGGGCCTGAACGCCGCGCTCCGCGCGCGCGGGCTGGAGGCGGTGCGCATCGGCCGAGACCAGGCGTACCTGGGCGTGATGATGGACGACCTGGTGACGCGCACCCCGCGCGAGCCGTACCGCATGTTCACGAGCCGCGCGGAGCACCGGCTGCTCCTGCGCGCCGACAACGCCGATGAGCGGCTGACGCCCCTCGGGCGCCGGCTGGGGCTCGTCGACGATGCACGCCTGCGGGCGTTCGAGGCGCGCGTCGCGGAGCGTGAACGCGTGCACGCGGCACTCGACGCCGTGCGCGAGGGCGGCCGCCCGCTGCGCGAACGTGCGCGCCAGACCGACGTGCCCGTGGCTGAGGTGGCGGCATCGCTGCGCACCGCCGGCATCGACGCCGCGGACGACGCCGTCGACCGCGTGGTGACCGACCTGCGCTACGAGGGCTACGTGGTGCGCCAGCGCGCCGAGATACGCCGCCACGCCGAGGGCGAGCGTTCGCCGATCCCCGAGGCGCTCGACCCCGACGCGATCGTCGGCCTGCGCAGCGAGGCGCGCGAGGCGCTGCGGCGCTTCCGGCCGGCGACGCTCGGCCAGGCCGGGCGCCTCGCCGGCATCTCGCCGGCGGACGTCAGCCTGATTGCGGTCGCGGTGCGCAGGTGGCGGGCGGGCACGGCAGGTACGCTCAGGGCCTCGCCGCCGTAGCTCAATTGGCAGAGCACGTGATTTGTAATCTCGAGGTTGCCGGTTCAAGTCCGGTCGGCGGCTGTCGTCGGGGATCGCATGGGAGTTCGGGCGGTTCTGCTACCATTTTCCATCCTCGCCGCGCGCGGGGCGCGCCCGGCGATCCGGGCGACAACCAGTCTCGGGCGGATACTCAAGTGGCCAACGAGGGCAGACTGTAAATCTGCTGGCTTATGCCTACGGGGGTTCGAATCCCTCTCCGCCCACTGTGAAGAATCGCACGTGGTTGTGCCTGCTCGCAACGAGCGGCACAACCACGCTGCGTTTGGGGGGTTACGAGCGAGTCGAACGAGGCGTTGCGAACCCACGCGGTCGGGTGCTGTGACGCTTTTTGTGCCGCTTTGGGCGGAGAGTGCGTCGCTTTTTGCGTCGCTTTGGTGAGGGCGTCACTCCGACGTCAGCAGCCACTGATGCGCAGGCAGCACCTGCGTCTTTGGGTGGCTGAGTACCCGTGCCCCGCTGGCGTCCAGCGTGATGACGAGCCGCTCGGACCTCGGGTGTTCGGCGTGCGCCGCGTCGAGTGCGCGTGTTTCGCGCTGCCACGTCGCCGCGTCGGTCGCATCGGCGCAGACCTGGATCAGTTCCTGCCGCCCGTCCGGGTGGCGCGCAAGGAAGTCGACCTCGAATCCACCCTTGGTCTTCACGTAGGAGATGTCCGCGCCGCGCCGGGACAGCTCGTTGTAGACGGCGGTCTCGAGGGCGTGGCCGGTGTTCGATCGTCCGCTCGTGTCGAAGGCGTCGATCAGGCCGGGATCCGCGGGATAGACCTTCCGTGGGTTCGTGTTTCGGCGGCGCTCGGAATCCGTGGCGACTGGCACCGCGGCGATGACGAAGGCATCGATCAGGTGGTCCAGCAGCGAATGGACCGTGTCCTTCGCCACGTTGTGGCCTTGGGAACGAAGGTCGTCGTGCAGCTTGGTCGCGCTGAAGCTGCCGCATGGGTTTCGCAGCGCGTGGCGGATGATCCAGCGCAGCGCGGCGACCTGCGACACCGCGTGCCGTTCGATCACGTCGCGGAAGAGCACGGTGTCGACGTAGCCCTGCAGGAGCGCGATCCGGGTGGCGCGGTCAAGCGTCCGCTTGCCCGAACCTTGCGCTTCTGGAAACCCGCCCACCACGAGGTACTCCCGGAGGCGCTTCTCGACCGCGCTCCTGGCGGCTGCGGTCAGTCGCTGCGCACGTGCCGTCGGCTCCTCGCCACGGTGGCGCAGCGCCTCGCGGAAGCTGAAGGGCGCGATCACGGTGGACATGGCGCGGCCGCGGAGGGAACTGTGGATCTCGCGCGAGAGCATGCGCGCAGACGAGCCGGACACGACGATGTCGATCGACTCGGTGTCGAGCACGCGCCGGACGAATCGATCCCAACCGTCCACGAGCTGGATCTCGTCGAGGAACCATGCGGCACGGCCCTTCCTTCCATCCTTGCGGCGGATCTCCGGATGGCGGCGGAAGTACTCCTCGAGGAGGGCGTCGAGCTGGGATGCGTCGATCCCTGCCAGGCGGTCGTCGTCGAAGCTCAGGTAGATCGATCTTTCCGGCGGACCGCTCTTGCGCCGCTCGGCAAGCAGCTGCTTGAGGAAGCACGTCTTTCCCGCGCGCCGCATCCCGATCACCGCATGCGCCTTCCCCTGCACGGCGGGCAGGACAGCGTCGCGCCGCGTGAGGGTGGTGGCGGCAAGCGGCAGCAGCGCGTCGCTGAGCTTCTCCTGGAGCGCGTCGAGCAGGGGCATGGCGCAAGGGTAGTCCGAAACTGGCCGTCTGAGAAGGACAGATTGTTGGGAATCTGGCCGTCTGAGAAGGACAGATGCGTCGGTGCGGCGGGGGCTCACCCCGCCCGAATCGCGTTGCGCAGCGCCTCGATCGCGGGTGCACGCTCGGGCGCGACTCCCGCAACTGCGCCCTGGACGGCGCCATCCGCCTTCGTCGCGGCGGCTGCGAGCAGCGGGCTGTTCTCGGCGACACCAGCCGCGCGTGCCCGCTCCAGCGTCCGCAAGTACTCGAGCACCGCGCCATATGCGGCCTGCCAATCGACCGTCACGACGTCGGCCAGCTCGCACCGCAGCAGCTGCGCCCATGGCGTCGGGTCGAGGATCGTGCAGAACCCATGCTCCAGGCGTACGAGCCCCGCATCCGCCCACGACGCCGCCGTGTCCGCGACGCAGCGATAGGTGTAGCCGGTCGCATCCGCGACGTCGCGGCAGCGCACGCCTCGCGGGCTGCCGAGCAGCGCCACGATCAGGTACGCGGCACAGTCGTTCCCGAGGACGTCGCGTGACCGCAGATGAAGCGATGCCGCGGTCGAAGCCGCGACGCCGGTGTGCTTGCGCGTCACGAGTCTTCGAAGGCCGTTGAGGCTCCGCCACGCGGACACGCGAGCCGACTCATGGGGCGCGTGTTCGTTTCGCTTGGCGAGCGTGTTGAGGCGCTGGGTGTTGACACGTGCCCGATTCGACGTGAACCAGCTGCGTACGGCCTCCTCGAGGCGCGGTTCGCTGCCGAAGAAGTGCAGCGAGCACCACAGCAGCGCCTCGGGATCGATCACCTCGAGCGGGTGGTCGAACGCCGGTGCCTGGAACGGCACGCCAAGCTCCCGCCACTGCGCGTGCAGCACGTCGAGCAACGTCGCTCGGATGCGCTCCTCACGCGATGTAGTAGGCAAGGTCGTCATGGCCATTCTCCTGCAGGAACTCGCGCAGCTCGGCGCGGAGTTGGTGATTGCTGTCGGGGATCGTGATCACCCAATCAATGGCGAACCGCAGTTCTTCGTCGCTCGGGGACATCGCTCGCAGGTCTGACTTGTGAACTGCTTGGCGGCCGTGGGTGGCGTCCGCAGCGGCGAACAGCTTGAAGGCGATCAGGTCGCGCCGGTCTGGAAGCCGCAGCGTGAGGTGCGTGCCGATGGTGCAGGGCGTGAGCCTTCCTGTGCAGCCGGGCGGCAGGCCGAAGTCGATGAGCCCCCTGGGACCGAGGTTGACCCAGCTGATCCCGGACGACTTGAGCTCGGGATGCGCGTCGGCGACGCGCACGATGGCCCGTTCCACCGCGGGCGGGAAGCGATCGATCTGGACGATCTGCAGCGTGGCGGAACTCCAACCGCTGATCACGTCGACGTCGCGCGTCGGCCGCTGCAGCAGGCCGAGGATTCCGAGGGCGGTACCGCCGCAGACGATCCAGTCCACGGGCTCGGCGCCCTCGATCGCGAGCGCGTCGTTGAGCTCGCGGAGCAGGGGATGGGTGGCGGTGGGATCGATCATGGGAGGGTCCTCGGCTGGAACAGTAGGCTACAGGGCGTAAAAATAGAAGTTAAAGTTCTGCAACAACGCACCAAAGCCTCTTCGAGGGGCAGATAACTGCCATCACGCCCAACGGCAGTGCAGGAAGGGCGGTCCGATTCGCTCCGCGTCCAGCGGCTGTCCCCGGTGTCACCGGAACCAAAACCCCTTCTCCCGCGTGCCCGCCATCGATTTCGGCGACACCGACGGCACGCCCTGAGTGGTCAGCCCTTGGCCGTGAGCAGGACTTCGACGTGCGGCGCCATTACCGCCTGGACGCGGTTGATGCGGGCGAAGTGCGTCAGGTCCTTCACCCTCGCATCCTTGCGACGCAGGTAGGTGCGCAGCTCCTCGATGGCGATGTCCTTGCCGATCTTGTTGCGGAACTTGAAGCAGTCGGCGACCGTCTTGGCAGCGCTGTAGACGCGCAGTTCGCGGCCAGCGACCTTGATGCGCTCGACGCCCGCGCTGAGCGAATCGTCGCCGAAGCGGTAGAAGCGCACTGGTGGATGCTCCAGCTTGCGGTCCTTGAAGCCGCGCGGCACCGCAAGATCGACCGCATGCGGGATCTGCGTGTTGAGGCGATGGTGGGCCAGCGCCGAGACGAGGCAAAGAACCGCCTGCGGCACCTTGCGCGCGACGATCGCGAGGTCGGGTTCAGCGGGCGCGGCGTCGGCGCGCTGGTAGACAGATGGCCATGGGGGGCTTGGCTGGCCGCACGGAGGGTGGACCTCCACCCGATTCGCGGACACCCGAGGGGTTGACGAGGAGCGCAGTCGCAACTGTCATGCCGGTACAGCGAGCGGAGTCGAAGCATGGTGGCGAAGCAACAACATCAACCCGATGAAGCGTGGATCGTGTTTCGCCTGAACAGCGCGCCGATCCGCACGCGTCGAGATGGTGACTTCGACTGCTTCGCATTGATGGATGCCGCGACCCTGCTGATCCACTCGATGGAGATGGTGCCAGCATCATCGACCGGACCCACTCGCTCTCAGGCAGGCGCATTGCTTGCGAAGGCGTGCGGTGCGGCCGGTCGGTTTCCGACGACGCTGTTGGTCTCGTCGGGCGATGCGGCGGTGGAGGTTGCCAACGAAGCACAGCAGAGGGGCATCCAAGTGGAGCGCGTGCCCGCACGAACTCTTGCACGCTGCACTCGTGAGGCGCGTGAGGCCTTCGCGGCGCAGTTCGGCGGTGAACCGACCTGAAGCGGCCGCCGTCGGACGCGGGTGAGGCGTGGCGTGCGCCGAACGCGTTTCGTGGCTCCTGGGTCCGCTGGTACGCGGATTGGGGTCGCCGTACGTGGATTTCTGGGTCAGCATCGCAGTTTTGGGGCCGCAAACATCATTCGTAAGCGTTTTGGTGGCTCCATCAGTATTATTTCGGACTATGCCATCCGAACCGTCCTGCCGCGCCGCTGGGTATGCCGCCTTGATCGAGCGCTACCAGATCCAGGGCGCGGCGCCGTGGCACCAGTCTCTGGTGTGTGACGGGGCAGCGAAGCGGATCGAGTCATCCGCCACCGGCGAGACAGAGACGTATCCGGCGCAGTACTGGCCCGGCGACGACCCGTGCGACCATCTTGAGTTTGCGCTCAAGTACGACGGCACGGATCTCGCGCTGCTCGCGAAGGTGCTTCCGGCGATCGGTCCCGGGCCGATCGTGCAGTGGGTGCAGGCCACGCCCCAAGGCAAGTACACGCGGCGCATCTGGTACCTGTTCGAGCTCCTCACCGGCGAGCGGCTCCCGCTCGCCGACATGACGGCGGGGAACTACGTCGATCTCCTCGAACCTGCCGAGTACTTCGTGCTTGAGCGGCCCACGCAGGTGCGTCGCCAGCGCATCAACGACAACCTGCTCGGCACCGGCGACTTCTGCCCGTCCGTCCGCAGGACCGCGGCGATCTCGTCCTTCATCGATCGTGATCTTTCCGCACGCAGCCGCGAGCTCATGTCCGGCTATTCGCCTGACCTGCTCAAGCGTGCGATGGGCTACCTCTACACCAAGGAAACGAAGTCGTCCTTCGAGATCGAGCGCATCACGCCGGACGCATCCCGCACGGAACGATTCGTGGCGCTGCTGCACGTGGCGACGCGCGACGATCTCTGTGCGAAGCCCCGCCTGGTCGAGATCCAGAACCAGATCGTCGATCCGCGATTCCGCGAGACCGGCTACCGCACCGATCAGAACTACGTGGGAGAAACGGTCCACTTCGGGAACGAGCGGATCCACTACGTCTGCCCGGGTCCCGAACTCGTCGAGGGCCTCATGTCCGGCGTCGTCGCCGCACATCGCCGGATGGAGGCTTCCGGCGTGCATCCCGTGCTCCATGCTGCGCTCGTCGCATACGGCTTCGTGTTCGTGCACCCATTCGGGGACGGCAACGGCCGAATCCACCGGCTCCTCATCCACAACATCCTCGCGCGCCGCGGCTTCGTGCCGTCGGGCATCGTCTTCCCTGTCTCCGCGGTGATGCTCAAGCGGCCCGCGGAGTACGACGCGTCGCTCGAGGCCTTCTCGAAGCCGATCATGCAGCTGGCCGACTACGAGCTTGACGACTCCGGGCGCATGAAGGTCAGGAACGGTGGCGTCCTCGCCCCGCTCTACCGCTACCCCGACATGACCGCGCAGGTTGAGGCGCTGTTCGCGTTCATCAGGCAGACGATCGAGACCGAACTCGCCGAGGAACTCTCTTTCCTCGCCAACTACGACCGCACGAAGCGCGCGATGCAGGAGGTGGTGGACCTGCCCGACCGCGATCTCGACCTCTTCATCCGGCTGTGCCTGCAGAACCA
>CAYTYU010000052.1:0-16559 GCA_964440815.1 uncultured Chitinophaga sp. | reverse complement strand
CGCCACCGCGCGCGCGCGCGTACCCGCACCGACGAGCGCGGGAAGCGACGCCGCGAGCGTCCGCGCGCGCGCCATGCAGCCGGCCGTGGCCGCCACCACGATGGACGCCTCTCCGCGTGCGGCACCCGTGGCATCCGCGCGTGCCCCGCGCGCGAGCGTCATCGCGCCGCCGCCTTCAGGGCCTCGAGGTCGAGCGCCAGCTTCTGCTGCACCGCGATGCCGAGCTCCTTCGCGCGCCCCGCGCGCAGCTCGATCGCGAACTGCGCCGGCAGGACGCTCGAGTAGCGCGGCAATCGCGCCTCGTAGATCGACTGCGGCTCCCCGGGGCCACGCGGCAGCTCCTTGCGCATGGTGTGCACCGCCGTCACGTACCCCAGGTGGTCGAGGTAGACGATGTCCATGTCGGTCACGCAGTCCTTCATCCAGAACCCGCGCACCTGCACGTCGGGAAAGACGAAGATCATGCCGCCGTCGTCGGCGATCCGCTCGACGCCGCCGAAGCCGCGCTGTCGCGACGGGTCGCTCGCGCTCACGGTGAGCGCGAAGGGCTTTCCGGCGATCTCCATCGTGTAGGTCGCCCCGTCGGAGGGGCTCGTCGGCGCGCAGCCCCCGGACCAGCCCGCCACGGCCGCCGTCAGCGCCCAGCCAGCCACGCGAGCGAGGCGTCGTCGGCGACCACGGGTGCACTGCGGCTTCGTTCGTGCCATGCACGGAGGATATTCACGTCCACGGCATCGCGGAACGCCGCCGCACACGCGGGCGCGGGCGCCTCGCGCGCGCCGATCCACGCGAGCACCAGGCCGCGGATTCGGTCGGGCGTCGCCCCGTCCTCCCGCAGCGACGCGAGCGAGCGGCTGCCGCGCCGTTTCGCCATGCGTGCGCCCCCGGCATCGAGTGCGAGCGGCAGGTGCCACCAGCGGGGCGGCGTGCCGCCGAGCGCGCGGTGGATGCGCGCCTGGATCGCCGCCGACGGCAGCAGGTCGTCCCCGCGCACCACGTCGGTCACGCCCTGCGCCATGTCGTCGACCGTGACCGCCAGCTGGTACGCCGGGTGCCCGGCCTTCGTCCACACGATGCAGTCGCCGTCGGTCGCGGCAGGGTCGAAGCCATGGGTGCCGGCGACCTCGTCGTCGACGCGCTCGACGCCCGGGTCGATGCGCATGCGGTGGTTGACGTCGCGCCGCACGAAGCGCCATGCGGCCGCTTCCGAGGGCCGAAGCGACGCAGGGAAGGGCGCCGGCGCGTCGCCGGCGTGCGGCGCCGACAGGGCCCGCGCGGCCTCGCGCACCTCCGCGCGCGAGTGCGGGCTCTCGTAGGCCAGCCCCTGCGCCGCCAGGCGCTCCATCGCCGCCTCGTAGGCCGGCAGCCGCGCGGACTGGCGGACGACCGGCCCGTCATGGTCGATGCCCAGCCACCCCAGCAGGTCCTCGACGTCGGCGTCGCCGGCGGCGCGCGTGCGCTCGCGGTCGAGGTCCTCGATCCGCAGCACGAGCCGCCAGCCCAGCCGGCGCGCGAGCGCCCAGTTCACCAGGAAGGTGCACGCGTTCCCCAGGTGCAGCGGTCCGGTCGGCGAGGGCGCGATGCGCGAGCAGGCGGGGACGTGCTCCATCGGGAGGATCGGTATAGTCGATCCGATGACCAGGCTCGACGCACAGGCGGCGCGGTCGCGGCTCGCCGGCATTCCCGGCTGGACGCTCGACGGCGACCTCATCCAGCGCACCTACGCCTTCGCCGACTTCGTGCATGCCATGCGCTTCGTCGACGCGGTGGCCGCCGAGGCCGAGCGCGTGCAGCACCACCCGGACATCCTGGTGCGCTACTCGAAGGTCACGCTGTCGCTGAGCACGCACGACGTCGGCGGCCTGTCCCCCAGGGACTTCGACTTCGCCGCCTCGGCCGACCGCCTCTTCGCGCCCGCGCGCTGAGGCTCAGCCGGTCCCCGCGAGCGCCTCTCGCACCACTCGGGCGCGCACCGCGCGCTCGTCGTCGTCGGTCTCGATCGAAGGATCGGCGGCGCGCAGGTGCGCCGACTGCACCTGGATCGTGAGCCGGGCCAGGGTCTCGAGCGACACGCCGGACAGCAGGCCCGCGCACGCGCCCATGCGCACGGTCGAGAGCTGCTTCATCGCCTCGTCGAGCCCCAGGAGCCGCGCCGCGCGCAGGAGCGCGATCCCGCGGAACACGCGGTCCTCGAGCAGCGTCCGCTGCTGCGCCAGGAGCCGCGCGCGCGACTCGCGCTCCCAGGTCACCACGAGCGGCAGGATGCGCCCGGCCACCAGCTCGAGCAGCTCGTGCTCGGTGACCCCCAGCGTGCGCTGGTTGGAGATCTGGAACCAGTCGCCGGTCGCGTCGGTGCCCTCGCCGTGGAAGCCGCGCACCGCCAGGTGCAGCTCCTTCGCGGCGCGCTTCACCTTCTCGAGCTCGTTGGTGACGCGCATCGCGCGCAGGTGCACCATGGCGCCGATGCGCATGCCGCAGCCGACGTTCGTCGGGCACGCCGTCAGGTACCCGAGCCTCGGGTGGAACGCGAAGTCAAGGCGCGAGCCCAGCGCGTCGTCCACGCGCATCGCCACCTCGAAGGCCTCGCGCATGGCGTTCCCCGGCCGCAGGACCTGCATGCGCACGTGGTCCTCCTCGTTCACCATGAGCGAGAAGCGCTCGTCGGTGGTGACCGCGACCGCGCGGGGCGAGTCGCCCTCGGCGAACTGCCGCGACACCAGGTGCCGCTCCCAGAGGATCTGCCGGTCGCGCTTCGGGAGCGTGGGCATGTCGAGCCAGGCCAGGTGCGCCGGCTGCGCCGCGGCCGCACGCCCGCCCGCGAGGCCGACGCTCGCCTCGTCGCTTCCCGCCGCGGCGCGCACGGTCTCCAGGATCTCGCGCCGCTGCGGATGGGTCGCGCGCCCGACGAACGGGAAGCCCACCACGTTGCGCGCCAGGCGCACGCGGCAGCTCATCACCACGTCGCTGTCGTCGGCGGGGCGGAAGGGGCTCCCGGCCTCGGGGACGTCGGCGCTCACGCGGGCTCGCCCCCGGCCGGCTGGGGCCGCAGTTCCTTGATCGCGTCGCGCAGCCGCGCCGCGCGCTCGTACTGCTCGGCCGCGACGGCGGCCTCCAGGTCGCGCATCAGCTTCTTCAGGAGCGCCGAGCGCTGCGCGTCGCCGGCCGCGCGCGTGGGCGCGCGCCCGACGTGCTGCAGCGCGCCGCCCTGCGCGCGCTCGATCACGGGGCCGAGCGTCGCCTCGAAGGTGCCGTAGCAGGCCGGGCACCCCAGGAGCCCCGAGCCCTTGAAGTCATGGAAGCTGTGCCCGCATTCCGCGCACGCCGGGCCGCGCGCGCGGGTCACGCTCACCTGCGCCAGCTGACCGAGCAGCGCGTTGATCGGCGCGTGGCCGGGCATCTGGATGCCGGCGGCCGCCGCGTGCTCCTCGCAGAGGTGCACCTCGGTCACCTTGCCGCCGACGATCACGGTGTTGTGGACCACCGCCGGCTTCGCGCAGTGGTCGCAGGGTCGGAACGGCGCAGGCATGCCGTCGGCAAGTCTATGGCTGCACGGCGGCCCGGATGCGCGCGATCTCGCGGAGCAGTCCCGGAACCCCTTCGAGGGGCTGCACCGTGGCGGCGTCGCTCGCGGAGGACCTCGGGTCCGGGTGGCATTCCAGGAACAGGGCGTGCACGCCGGCCGACACCGCCGCCCGGGCGAGCAGCGCGCACCGCTCGGGGCGGCCGGCCGTCGCCGTGCCCGCACCGCCCGGCAGCTGGGTGCTGTGGGTGGCGTCGAAGCACACGGGCGCACCAAGTTCCATCATGTCGCCGAGGCCGACGAAGTCGACGACCAGCCGGTGGTAGCCGAAGAACGTGCCGCGCTCGGTGAGCATCCGCTGCGTGCAGCCGCCCTCCGCGAGCTTGGCGAGCACGTTGCGCATCTCCTCGGGGGCCATGAACTGCCCCTTCTTGACGTTGACGGGCCGGCCCGTCGCGGCGGCCGCCGCCAGCAGGTCGGTCTGGCGGCAGAGGAAGGCCGGCACCTGGAGGAGGTCGACCGCCTGCGCGGCGGCGGCGGCCTGGCCGGGTTCGTGGATGTCGGTGGTGACCGGGACCTTCAGGCGTTCACGCATCCGGGCGAGCTCCGCGAGCCCCGGCCCGATTCCCGGACCCCTGGCCCCACGGATGCTCGAGCGGTTGGCCTTGTCGAAGCTCGCCTTGAAGACGAAGTCGAAGCCGAGGTCGCGGCAGGCCTCGCCGACCACGGCTCCGATCCGCTCGTTGACGTCCGGCGATTCCAGCACGCACGGGCCGGCGATGACGAGCAGCCGGCGGCCCGGGTGCGCGAAGAACTCGGGGAGGACGTTGCTCATGGGGTTCGGGTCGCTGGCAGGTCGGCCGCACAGCCGTCAAAGTCGGACGTCGGCCGCGCCGCGTGGCTTGAATTTACGTGATTGCCGTTTCGCGGGACGGGTCCCGTATCCGACATTCCGCGAGGTTCCCCCCTCACGCCCGGCCGCGGGCCGGGGTGCCGCCCGGAGCCCGAACGACCATGTCACAGCTTCCCGACACTCCCGAGCAGTTCAGCCAGGCCGTCATGGACCTCGTCCGCCGCCGGCACCCGTCCCGCGCGGTGACGCTCACCGGCACGCTGGTGCTGACCGTCGACGGCCGGCACATGGGCCTGGAGAACCTCTGGCGCACCGTGCAGCGTGCCCCCGAGCGCTGGACGGAGACCGTCGAGCACCACGTCGACCGCGTGCTGGAGGGCGACCAGCTCGCCTCGCTCGACATCCCGTTCCCGGTGGCGCGCGCGCGCATCATGCCGCGCATCCAGCCGGCCTCGATCTTCCGCACCCTCGACCGCGAGCAGGTCGCGCACGTGCAGTGGGTCAACGACACGGTCATCGTCTTCGTGATGGACATGCCGCACTACACGGTCTCCATCGGCACCGAGCAGATGATCCGCTGGGGCGTCACCGCGGACGAGCTCGAGGAGATCGCCCGCGCGAACCTGGAGCGCTACGCACCGAACCTCGACGTGCAGGTGGTGCGCTCGAACGAGGGCGGACGCGCCGCCATCATCTCGATGCACGACGGCTACGACGCGGCGCGCCTCCTGATGGGGGACCTCCATGCGCGGCTCGCCTCGCAGCTGGGGCG
Source organism: uncultured Chitinophaga sp. (assembly GCA_964440815.1). GTDB lineage: Bacteria > Planctomycetota > Phycisphaerae > Phycisphaerales > SM1A02 > UBA966. Next base: position 11,414 of record CAYTYU010000052.1, on the reverse strand, counting down.
CACCTTCCTGGTGGCCGCGCCGGCGCGGGACATGTTCCTGGCCATGACCGGCGACCCCGAGCCCTTCGTCTCGCGCCTGCGGGCGCGTGCCGAGCAGGAGTACCACCGCCTGCCGTACCCGATCTGCTCGGACCTGTTCCTGGTGACGCCGGACGGCGTCGCGGGCACGCGCGCCGAGGCGGCCTGAGCGTCGCGGCTATCGTCCGCGCCGGCGGTGCTGCTCCTCGTCGACAACTACGACTCGTTCACCTGGAACCTCGTCCAGCGCTTCGCGGAGATCGACCCGGCGCTCGCGGTCGAGGTGGTGCGCAACGACGCGATCGACGTCGCGCGCGCCGAGGCGATGTCGCCGACGCACCTGGTGGTCTCGCCGGGGCCGTGCACGCCCGCCGAGTCGGGCGCGAGCCGCGCGCTGCTTGCCCACTTCCGCGGCCGCATCCCGGCGCTCGGGGTGTGCCTCGGGCACCAGGCGATCGCCGACTGCCACGGCATGCGCGTGCGCCGAAACGACGCCCCCGTCCACGGCAAGACGAGCGAGGTGCACCACGACGGCCGCGGCGTCTTCGCCGGGCTGCCGAACCCCCTCGTCGCCACGCGCTACCACTCGCTGGTGGTGGAGCCCGGGAGCGTCACGCCCGACTTCGAGATCTCGGCGCGCACCGCGCGCGGGGAGGTGATGGGGCTTCGCTGGAAGGCGCCGCCCGGGGCCGCGCCCATGGAGGGCGTGCAGTTCCACCCCGAGAGCTTCCTGACGGTGGAGGGCCCGCGCCTGCTGGCGAACTTCCTGGCGATGCGGCCGGCGGCGCTCACGCCGCGGGCGTGAAGCGCATCCCGCTCTCGACGTAGAAGTTCAGCATGTCGCCCGTCTGCCACTGGGCGACGGGCTGCGAGGACTCCATCTCGATCCACGCCGGCACCGCGAGCTCGATGAGCACCGCGTTCGACTGCACGTCGACGGCGAGGACGCGTCCCTGGACGATCCGCGGCACGCCCCAGACGGGCTCGATGAAGCAGCCGCCCGCGGTGGCGTGCCAGGCGCGCAGCGCGCGGCCGCGCACGGTGCCCGAGATCCGCTTGCCGACGCGGCCTGCCAGCGCTCCCGCGTCGCCGTCGAGGACGAGCTCGATGCGGTAGGCGGTGCCCGTGGGCGCGATGCGCACGCGCGCGGGCGCGCCGCCGGCGGGCGCGATCACTTCCTCGAGCTCGACGCGCGCGGTGGCGGGAACGGTGGTGCCGGTCGTGGTCATCGGGGAGCCTCGAGCAGCTTCTTCATGGTGGCGTTGGCGTTCCACACGCCGAGCTCGCCGCCGCCGGCCGCATCGACGCCGAGGCGCCCGATCTGCGCGCCGGTCGAGTTGCGCACGCTGATGGCCCCGCCGTCGCCGTCGCTCGCCGCGCCGGCCACCACGATCGGCTGGCCCGCGTTGTCGAGGAGGTTGAGGAGGCCGCCCGAGCGGCCGGCGCCGATCGCCGCCACGCGCCGCTCCTGCGAGTACGCCGAGAGCGTGCCCGCCGTGCCCTTGGCCTCGGCCACGAAGGCCGGGGCACCGCCCGAGGTGCCGATCATGAACCGGCCGCCGCCGTCGTCGGCCGAGTCCATCGAGACGGCCGTGCGGCCCATGCCGTTCAGCACCTCGAACGCACCGCCCTTGCCGGCGCCGCGGCTGGCGAGGGCCGCGGTCACGGCACCGGCGCCGTCCTTCAGGGTGAGCGCGCCGCCCGCGGTCGAGAGGAGCGTCGCGGTCTCGTTTCCGGCGGCGTCGGCCAGGCGCAGCACGCCCGTCTGGTCGGCGGCGGCGCCGCCGTAGAGGATCTCCTTGCCGGCGCTGTTGCGCATCGAGAGGACCGCCGCGCCCTGCGCGACGCCGGCGAGCATGCCAACCTCGCCGTCGGCGCGCGTCATCGAGATCACCGCGCCCGCCGCGCCGGCCTCGGCGCGCAGGCTCGCGGCCTGCTCGCCCGCGCCGTGCAGCACCATGGCGCCGCCGTCGGCGCCGCGCGCGAAGGTCGCCAGCGGCGTGCCGTCGGCGTCGCCGATCTCGATCCGCCCGCCGAGCGACGTCGCGAAGAGGCCGCCGACCGGCTTGCCCTGCACGTTCCAGAGCGAGAGGTCGCCGCCGTCGGCGGCGGACGCCAGGCGCACCGTGTTGGCGCCGGCCTTCGACCAGACGTCGAGCTGGCCGCCGGTCTCGCCCGCGGTCGCCAGCAGCATCACCTTGTTCTCCTCGCCCACCACCTCCAGGCGCCGGGTGCGGATCACGTCGACGACCGGGGAGTCCTGGACTGCTGCGACCAGCGTGCCCGCGGCGAGCAGCGACCCGAGGGCCACGGCCCCGCGCCGCCAGCGGCGCGCGTCTCGCCGCGCGGACTCGAGGTCCCGCTCGATGCGCTCCAGGCGTGCGTGGATGGAACGGTCCTGCTCGGTGGGGAGGTGGGTGTCCATGTCGATTCGTAGGATACGGATTCCCCATGGCAGAGAAGACCCTCGGCATCGGACTGGTCGGCACCAAGTTCATGGGCCGCGCCCACAGCAACGCGTGGATGAGCGCGCCCCGGTTCTTCGACCTGCCCCGGGAGGTGCTGATGCGGGCGGTCGCCGGGCGGGACGTGGCCGACGTGGCCGCCTTCTCGCGCCGCTGGGGCTGGCAGTGCTGCACCGACGACTGGCGCGACCTGCTCGACGACCCGCAGGTGTCGCTGGTGGACGTCTGCACCCCGAACCACGTGCACGCGGAGGTGTCGATCGCCGCGCTCGAGGCCGGGCGCCACGTGGCGTGCGAGAAGCCGCTCGCCGGCACCATCGCCGACGCGCGCGCCATGCGCGACGCCGCGCGCAAGGCGGCGCGCAAGGGCGTGCGCACCTTCGTGTGGTTCAACTACCGCCGCTGCCCGGCGGTGGCGCTCGCGCACCAGCTGGTGAAGGAAGGCCGGCTCGGCCGCATCTTCCACGTGCGCGCGAGCTACCTGCAGGACTGGGGCGGGCCGTCGACGCCGCTCCTGTGGCGCTTCCAGGGCAAGCTCGCCGGAAGCGGCGCGCACGGCGACCTCAACGCGCACATCATCGACATGGCGCGCTTCGTCACCGGCGAGGAGGTGACCGAGGTGGTGGGCGCGCTGGAAGAGACCTTCGTCAAGGAACGCGACCTGGTCGAGGCCTCGGGCGGCGCGATCTCGGGGAAGGGCGCGAAGCGCGCGGCGCGCGGCCGGCGCCGCGGCAAGAGCACGGTCGACGACGCGGTGCTGTTCCTTGCGCGCATGTCGGGCGGCGCCGTGGCGAGCTTCGAGGCCACGCGGCTTGCGACCGGCAACCAGAACCGGAACACCCTCGAGGTGAACGGCGAGAAGGGAAGCCTGCGCTTCGACTTCGAACGGATGAACGAGCTTTCGTGGTGGGACCACTCGCTGCCGGCGCGCCTGCGCGGATGGAGCACCATCATGTGCACCGACGCCGCGCACCCGTACGCCGGGAACTACTGGCCCGCGGCGCACGTGCTGGGGTACGAGCACGGCTTCGTCAGCCAGGCTGCCGACATCGCGATGGTGCTCGGGCGCCGCGCGCCCGTGGTGCCGATCCCCGATTTCGCGGACGCGTTCGAGGTGCAGCGCGTGCTCGAGGCCGCGATCCGCTGCGCGCGCACGCGCCGGCCGGTCGCGGTGGCCGACATCCGCTGAGCGCGCGGCGGATCGGCGCGATGCCGATTTGCTAGCCTCCGGCGCATGGCCATCCGCATCCTCGTCGCGACCGTGGTCGGTGCCGTCCTCGCCTTCGGCTGGGGCGCCTTCTCGTGGACCTCGGGCCTCTATGACTTCGCGTTCCGCCCGATGCCGGGCGGCTCCGACGCAGGCGCGCGCCTCGCCGCGGCGGTGCCCGAGGACGGGGCGTACCTCTACCCCGCGCCGCCCTCGCTCGAGGGAATGACGCCGCAGCAGGCGACGATCGCGCAGGACGCGTTCCTCGCCGAGCACCGCTCGGGGCCGCTCGTCATGGCCGTCGTGCGCAAGCAGGGCATCGACCCGGAGTCGCCCACGGTCCTCGTGCGCGGGTTCGCCATCGAGCTCTTCGCGGCAGGGCTGCTCGCCGCGGTGTTCGGCGTGGCGGCGAAGTTCGGCGCGCGCCCTCAGGATCGGCTGGCGCTCGCGCTCCTGATCCCGCTCTTTGCGGTGCTTGCGACGCACGGGGTGATCTGGAACTTCTTCCACCTGCCCGACGGCTACTCGATCGCCCTCTTCGTCGACGGCCTGGTCACGTGGGCGCTCGCCTCGATCGCCTGCGCCGTGATCGTGCGCCCGTCGAGGTCCTGACGTGCGCTTCCAGGCGCCCAAGGGCACGCGCGACTTCTATCCCGCCGAGATGGCGGTGCGCCGGCGCCTGGAGGGCGCCTGGCGCGAGGCCAGCACCTGCTTCGGCTACGAGGAGGTGGACGGCCCGACCTTCGAGCACCTGGGGCTCTACACCGCCAAGAGCGGCGAGGGGATCGTCAGCGAGCTCTTCAGCTTCCGCCGTGCCGGCGGCAGCGACGACTACGCGCTCCGCCCGGAATTCACGCCGACCCTCGCGCGCATGGTGGCCGCGCGCGCCGCGCAGCTGCCGATGCCGGTCAAGTGGTTCGCGGTGCCGAACTTCTTCCGCGCCGAGCGCCCGCAGCGCGGCCGCCTGCGCGAGTTCTTCCAGTGGAACGTCGACCTCCTCGGCGCCGAGGGTCCGGCGGTCGACGCCGAGGTGATCGGCGTGGCGGTGTCGGCGCTCTCGCGCCTGGGGCTCACGCCCTCGCACGTGCGCGTGAAGGTGAGCCACCGCGTGGCCGCGGCGCGCGTGGTGCGTGCCCTCGGCGTGGCCGAGGAGTCGGTCGCCTCGGCGTTCGAGCTCCTCGACCGCCGCGACAAGGTGCCGCCCGAGGAGTTTGCCAAGCGCGCTGCCGCGCTCGGGCTCGCCGGAGACGCGCTGGCGCGCTTCGAGCAGGCGGTGCGCACGCGCGTGCCGGTCGCGGGCGACCTCGCGGCGCTCGCCGCCGCCGCGGGAATCGGCGCCGACGCGCTCGGCGAACTGGCCGCTTTGCGCGATGCGCTGGTGGCGGCGGGCCTCGGCGACTGGTGCGAATTCGACCTCGGCATCGTGCGCGGGCTGGCCTACTACACGGGCACGGTGTTCGAGGTCCACGAGGCGTCCGGCGCGGAGCGTGCGATCGCCGGCGGCGGCCGCTACGACGGGCTCGTCGAGCTCTTCGGCGGGCCGCGCACGCCGGCGATCGGCTTCGGCATGGGCGACGTGGTGCTCGGCCTGGTGCTCGCCGACCGCGGGCTGCTGCCGGCCGACGGCAGCGAGCTCCTGCCGCGCCCGGACGCGTTCGTCGTGAGTGCCGGGGACGCGGCCGCGGAGGCCGCGCTGGCGCCGCTTGTCGCGCGCCTGCGCGCGGACGGCCTGCACGTGCGCCACAGCTACAAGGCCACGCGCAACGTGGGCAAGCTGCTCTCCGACGCCTCGCGCCAGCGCGCGCGCTTCGCGGTGATCCTCGGCGCCGAGGTGGCCGAGGGCATGGTGCAGCTGAAGGACCTGTCGAGCGGCGAGCAGCGCGCCGTGACGATGGCCGAGCTCGCCGGCGCGCTCCGCCGCTACGGCTGAGCGCCGGCGGTCACGGCCACAGCGCGCCCACGACGAGCAGCGTCCACATCGCCGCGCCCACCGCGGACTTGACGATGAGCCCGGCGAAGCGTCCCGCCGCGGCCCCGGCCGCCGGCGCCACGAGCGACGCCGCGCCTCGGTCGCCGTAGCTCAGTTCGCCGACGAACGCGCCGAGGCCCGCGCCGACGAGCGCCCCGACCAGCGTCCCGAAGAGCGGGATGAACGCCAGCACGAACGTGCCCACCACGGCCCCGACGAGCGACCCGATCACCGCACCCCACGTGCCGCGCCGGCGCGCCCCCGCCGCGCTCGCCCCGGCCGCGCCCATGCCTGCCTCGAGCGCCTCGCCGCCGAGTGCCAGGACAGCCGCCGCGCCGAGCGTCCACCATGAGTAGAGCGGGGCGCCGCCGCCATGCATCGTCCACGCCTGCGCGACGCCGGCGACCGCAAGCAGCAGCCAGTTGCCCGGCAGCGTGAGCACCGTGAGCAGCACGCATCCGCCTCCGACCGTGGCGATGACGGCGGCCCAGACGATGCTCTCGAGCGTCATCGGGCGATCCTCCGCAGCATCGCGGCGGGCGCGCCGGCGGCGTCGAGCCGGTAGCGCGCGGTGGTGCCTTCGTCCCAGCGGACCTCGACCGCGCCGTCCATGCCGGGCCGCCACGCGCCGCGCGCCACCGGGAGGACGCGGCCGCGGCCTCCCGACAGCTCTGAATGGCCTGCAAGACCCAGGTAGTGCGCGCGGTGGTCGGCGATCGGCTCGACGGGCGTCTCGGCACCGACCGCCAACGCGGCAGGGTCGCGCGCGGCGCGCCACGTCGCGCACGCGCGGTCGTCCGGACCCTCGGGCTCGCGCCGGGCGAGGAGCAGGTCGAAGTGCGCACCGCCCGCCGTCTCGTGCCGGATCACCGCGGCGGGGCGCCACGGGGCGTCGGGCCGCCACGTCGTGCCGTCGGTCTCGGGCTGGAACGGCTGCGGGGCGTCGGGCACGCCGATATCATCCCACAACGCTGCCAGGAGGGCACATGAACACCGCTTCGTCGCACGGACGCACGACCCCCGTCTCCATCCTGATCGCCGCCCACGTGATCGCGCTCCCCCTCGCGCTCGCGGGCTGCACCGCCACCTCGAGCGAGTCGCGCGCCGCGCAGGCCGACGACCTGCTCAAGTACGGGCGCTACGAGGAGGCCGCCAAGCTCGTCGAGCCCGTCGTGCAGGACGACCCCGGCGACTGGCGCGGCCAGTACGCCTACGGCCGCGCCATGCTCGGCATGGGCAAGCTCGAGGACGCGCGCCGCTCGCTCGACCGCGCCTACCGCCTGCGCGCCGACAACGAGGACATCGTCGCGGCGCTCGCCGAATGCATGGCGCGGCAGAAGGACGTCAAGGACGCCTACCAGCTGCTGCGCTCCTTCGGCAAGGACTTCCGCTCGTGGCGCGCGTACCTCTCGCTCAGCCGCATCGCCGAGAGCGCAGGCGACCCGGACACCGCCGCGCTCGCCGCGGTCGACTCGATCAAGGTCAACGAGCCGCTGCCCGGCCAGCGCGCGTCCATCGAGCCGTACATGCGCGATGCCGAGCTCTGCTTCTCCTTCGGCAAGGAGGCCGACGGCGTGCGCCGCCTGCGCCAGGCCTACGGCATCGCGCCCGAGGACCCGCGCATCACGCGCATGCTCGACGAGCACGGCGTGAAGCGCGGCAAGGACACGGCCCTTCCGCTGGGCCCCTGACGGCCCGGCGCGGCGCATGCCACGCGAGCCCGCCAATCCCCGCGACCGCTGGCTCGGCTGGCTGGGCACGCTCGGCGACCTCGCCCGCGTCCGCATGCTGCGGCTCCTCGCGCGCGAGGAGCTCGGCGTCGGCGAGCTTGCGCGCGCCCTGCAGCTGCCGCAGAGCACCGTCAGCCGCCACCTGAAGCCGCTCTTCGACGATGGATGGGTCGCCAAGCGCGCCGAAGGCACGCAGAGCCTCTATCGCATGCGCGGCGACGATCTCGAGCCCGGCATGCGGGCGCTGTGGCAGATGGGGCAGGAGCACCTCGGCCCGCGCCACGCCTTCGAGGAGGACGACGCGCGCCTCGCCGAGGTGCTTGCCGCGCGGCGGGTCGACAGCCGCACGTTCTTCGGCCGCGTCGCCGGCGACTGGGATGCGCTGCGCCACGAGCTCTTCGGGACCGCCTTCGTCGACGAGGCGCTGCTCGGGCTCCTGCCGCCGGACGCCGTTGCGATCGACTTCGGCTGCGGCACGGGCGAGGTGGCCGAGCGGCTCGCGCCGGTCGTCCGCCGCGTCATTGCCGTCGACCGCGAGCCCGCCATGGTCGCGGCGGCGCGGAAGCGGCTCGCGCACCTCGCCAACGTCGAGGTGCGCGAAGGCGACCTGCTCGTGCCGCCGCTTGCCGCCGCCGAGGCGGACTTCGGCGTCGTGATGCTCGTCTTCCACCACGCCGACGACCCGGGCGCCATGCTGCGCGCGATCGCGCCGGCGCTGCGCCCCGGCGGCGCGCTGCTCGTCGTCGACATGGTCCGCCACGACCGCGCCGGCTACCAGCAGTCCATGGGGCACCGCCACCTCGGCTTCTCCGAGGACGACCTTGCGCGCCACGCGCAGGGGTCGGGCCTCGCGCTCCGGCGGTTCGTCCGCCTGCGCCCGGACATGGCTGCGAAGGGCCCGGGCCTCTTCGCCGCGCTCCTCGTGCGCTGAGCGCGCGGTCAGTTCGGGACGATCGGCGGGTTGTCGGTCACGTCCTCGGAGTTCGCCGGCACGCTGCCGTCGTTCGGCGGCGGGGTGTAGCGGTCGTTCCTGGCCATCTTGGCGCAGCCCGTGGCCAGGGTCAGCAGGGTCGCGATGCCGGCGAGGCGCAGCGTGGTTCGGGTGCTCATGTCGGGGAGGATCCCCTCCCGGCCGTCCGTCTGCCCGGTAAATCCGGTCGCACGGGTCAAGATTTCGCAGATTTTGTGAGTTCACCCTCCCGAGCCTCGCGATTCAGGCCCTAGCATCATGCTTCCATCCGGATAAACGGATGAAAGGAGCCCACCCCGTGACCGCGACTGCCACCGCCACCGCCGCCAACCCGTTCCTCACCAACCCGCGCCTCTCGCTGACGGACTTCCCCCGCTTCAAGGTGAAGGACATGTCGCCGGAGACCGTCCGCTTCGGCCGCAAGGAGATCGAGCTCGCCGAGGTCGAGATGCCCGGCCTCATGGCGCTTCGCCAGGAGTACAAGGGCAAGTTCCCGCTGAAGGGCGCGCGCATCGTCGGCAGCCTGCACATGACGATCCAGACGGCGGTCCTCATCGAGACGCTGGTCGAGCTCGGCGCCGACGTGCGCTGGGCGTCGTGCAACATCTTCAGCACGCAGGACCACGCGGCCACCGCGGTCGCGGTCGGCCCCAACGGCACGGCCGACAACCCCAAGGGCATCCCCGTCTTCGCCTGGAAGGGCGAGACCCTCGACGAGTACTGGTGGTGCACCTGGCAGGCGCTCCACTTCCCGGATGGGAAGGGCCCGAACATGATCCTCGACGACGGCGGCGACGCGACGCTGCTGGTCCACAAGGGCCTCGCCTTCGAGAAGCAGGGCTCCGTGCCCTCGCCGACGGCCGAGGACAGCGAGGAGTACCAGGTGATCCTGCAGCTTCTCTGCGCGCTGCAGCAGAAGCACCCCGGCTACTGGACCAAGACCGCCCCGGCCATCCAGGGCGTCACCGAGGAGACCACCACCGGCGTGCACCGCCTGTACCAGATGCAGGAGCTCGGCCAGCTCCTCTTCCCGGCGATCAACGTCAACGACGCCGTCACCAAGAGCAAGTTCGACAACCTCTACGGCTGCCGGCACTCGCTCGTGGACGGCATCATGCGCGCCACCGACGTCATGCTCGCCGGCAAGGTGGCCGTGGTGTTCGGCTACGGCGACGTGGGCAAGGGCAGCTGCCAGAGCCTGCGCGGCCAGGGCTGCCGCGTGAAGGTCGCCGAGATCGACCCGATCTGCGCGCTCCAGGCCGCCATGGAGGGCTACGAGGTCGTGACCCTCGAGGACGTGGTCTCCACCGCGGACATCTTCATCACCGCCACCGGCAACAAGGACATCATCCGTGCCGAGGACATGCTGAGGATGAAGCACAACGCGATCGTCGGCAACATCGGCCACTTCGACAACGAGATCGACATGGCCGGCCTGAAGAAGGTCGCGGGCGCCAAGTGCGTCAACATCAAGCCCCAGGTTGACGAGTGGAAGCTGCCGAATGGCCGGAGCATCATCATGCTGGCGGAGGGCCGCCTGCTGAACCTCGGCTGCGCCACCGGCCACCCGAGCTTCGTGATGAGCTCGAGCTTCACCAACCAGGTCATCGCGCAGATCGAGCTCTTCTCGAACAACAAGCGCTACGAGAAGAAGGTCTACACCCTGCCCAAGAAGCTCGACGAGAAGGTCGCCCGCCTGCACCTCAAGCAGCTCGGCGCGCATCTCACCGAGCTGCGCAAGGACCAGGCCGAGTACATCGGCGTGCCGCAGGACGGGCCGTACAAGCCCGACCACTACCGGTACTGAAACAGGTCCCGTTCCTCCCGGACCAATTTCCGTCGCAATGAACAGGGCCCGCGGAGCGATCCGCGGGCCCTTTCAATTGGTCACGTTCGGCGGTGCGAGCTCACGGGCACGCACCCCAGGCACCCAGCAGCACGCCCAGGTCGACGCCGTCGATCGTGCCATTGCCGTCGAGGTCGGCGGCACACGCGCCCGCCGTGCACGGCCCCCACGCCCCGAGCAGGATCCCGAGGTCGATCCCGTCCACCGAGCGGTCCGCGTTCAGGTCCGCCGGGCACGGCGCGTCGATCGACGTCACCGTCACCGCCACGTAGTCATGGAACGTCTCGTCGGCCGGCCGTTCCCCGTACACCAAGAAGCGCACCGTGCCGTCGGCTGCCACGAAGTCGGCCACGTTCCCGCGGATGACGGCCTCGAGCACGTCGTCGCGGTTTCCCGCCCAGCTGTCGGCGTAGCGGTTCTGCCCGACCTGGCCCTGCGGGTTGCCCCACTGCGAGAGCGCCACGTTCCACACGTAGAGCTCCGCCTGCGTGCACCGGTCGGCGTAGCCCTCCCACGCAATGCGCAGCTCGTCCACCTGCGCGGCCGGCTCGTCGATGCGCATGCGGAAGACGTGCGTGGCCTCGCTGCTCGACGCGACCGCCGGCGTGACGTAGCGGTTGGCGTCCGTGTTGCCGCCGGTGGCGTTGGAGGTGGCAAGCGCCGCGTAGTTCGCGGCGGAGAGCGCCGTCGAGATCGGCAGCGCGACTCCCGACACCACGCCCCACGAGGAGGTCTGCGTCCCGGTGGCGAAGTGCGTCACGCCCGCCCCCTGCGAGAAGTCGTAGGTGCGCCGCGTCCCCGGCCCGGCGCGGAAGGCGCCGCTGAGCGCCATCGCCACGTCGCCGTCGGCCGAGCGTGCAGTCACCCGGACGCGCACCGAGCTCCCGACGAGGGACGGCGGCACGTTCCACGCGAAGGCACCCGAGTCCGGGATCCCGCTCGCGATCGTCGCCCAGCCCTCGCCGTCCGTGGACCACGCAAGGTCCACCGAAGCAAGCGGCCTGTTGCCCGTGTCGGACGCGTTCCATCGGATCTGCTGCACCGAACCCGCGAGTACCACGTCGCCGGCTGCGGGCGCCTCGACGTTCACCGCCGGCATGGTGCCCACGTACCGCGGCACCTGCTTCACGGTGCAGTGGATGGCTCCCGACGCACCGATGATGCTCGAGCACTGGATGGGCACGATGGTCACGCCCGGGCCCGCGGCGG
>CAYTYU010000051.1:0-16688 GCA_964440815.1 uncultured Chitinophaga sp. | reverse complement strand
GTCCGGCCCGCGCGCCGCGCCCACGGCACGGTCGGGCCAAACTTGCGGGAGGATAGCGAATGGGGGCGGTTGCCACGCGCCGCGGCGTACGATCCCGCGCATGGACGCGCCCGAGCGCCCCGTGCCGCCCCGACGGATGTCCGACGACGACCGGCCGGACCCGGCGCAGATGGAGGTGTTCCGCCGCATGTCGCCGGCGGAGCGCATCCGCCTGGCGTTCCGGCTGCGCGAAGACGCCATCCGCCTGCGGCGCGCCGCGCTGCGCGCGGAGCACCCCAGCGAGACCGACGCGCAGCTCGACGCGCGCATCCGGGAGTGGTGCACGAATGGCGATCGATAGCCTGATCGGAGCGTTCGTGGAGCCGCTCGAGCGCGAGGGTATCGAGTACGCGATCGCGGGATCGGTGGCATCGATCGCCTACGGCGAGCCGCGCATGACGCTGGACATCGACATGGTGGCCGCGCTCGGCCGCGACGCAATGCCGAAGCTGCTGCGTGCGTTCCCGGAAGAGCGCTTCTACCTGCCGCCGGCACCCGTCATCCTGCAGGAATGCGCGCGCGCGGAGGGGGGGCACTTCAACGTGATCGACCACGAGACGGGCATGAAGGCCGACTTCTACGTGGGGCGCGCCGACCCGCTCCAGCGCTACGCGATCGCGGAGCGCCGGCGCGTGGAGCTCGGCGGCTTCGGCGCGTGGCTCGCGCCGCCGGAGTACGTGATCGTGCGCAAGCTCGAGTCCTGGCGCGAGGGAGGCAGCGCGAAGCACGTGCGCGACATCCGCGGCATGCTTGCCGGCACGGCGTCGATCGATCGCCGGCTGGTCGAGTCGCTGGCGCGCGAGCGTGGGCTTGAGGACCTGTGGAGGCAAGCGCTGTGACCGAGGCGCTCGGCTGGGTCACGACGGTCGTCGGGCTGGCAATCGCCCTCCTCGCGGCGTTCCTCGTCATCCTCGTCGCGGCCGGGTTCATCGTGCGCGCGCAGAACCGCGAGCGCCTGGCGTGGTCGGGCGTGGTGGGCGTGGTGGAGGCCGTCGCGCGGCCGCTTGCGCGGTTCATCCACCGCACGCGTTGGGTGGGGTTCTCGGGATTCCGCCCGCCGGAGGGCGGGTTCGTGATCGTCGCCAACCATGCGAGCGGGCTCGACCCGCCGCTCATGCAGTTCGCGGTGCCGCGGCCGGTGCGGTTCATGATGGCGAAGGAGCAGATGCACCCCGCGCTCAACTGGCTGTGGCGCCGGCTCCAGGTGCTGCCGGTCACCTCGACACCCGCCGACGCGGCGATGCTGCGCGAGGCCGTCCGCCACGTGAAGGCGGGCGGCGTGGTGGGCGTCTTCCCCGAGGGATCGATCGAGCGGCCGCCGAACGTCCTCGGCCCGTTCGTCGAGGGCACGGGCACGCTCATCGCGCTCACCAAGGCGCCGGTCGTCGTCCTCTGGATCCACGGCACGCCGACCGTCGGCAACGCGATCATCGACCCGTTCGTGCCGCGCGGCCAGGCGGTCGTCGAGTACGTGGGGACCTACGACTTCGCGGCGCTCGGCGTGCGCGAGCCGAAGGAGATCGTCGCGCGGCTGCGCGCCACGCTCGCGCAGGCGAGCGGGTGGCCGGTGCGGGATGGCTGAGGGCCGCGTTGTGCAGCCGGGCCGCTAGCGAAGCGCCAGCTCCACGATCGACTCCGCCGTCACGTCCTTCGGCGCATCGTCCCGTGCAATGACGCGCTCCACCATCTCGCGGGCGGCGGGCTTCGAGTGGCCAAGCTGCACCAGCACCTCGACGGCGTCGCGTGCGGCGGCCATCAGCTTGCTCCCGGCGGTGATCGGGCCGCGCGCGGCGGCGGACTTGCCGGCAGCGCCCGCCGCGGGCGCGCCGATCCCACGCACGAACGGGTCGACCTTGCCCTTGAGTTCCACGCAGATGGTCTCCGCCGTGCGCTTGCCGATCTCCGGAAGCGACTGGAGCAGCGCGTGGTCGCGCGCGGCGATCGCCTCGGCGACCTGGCCGAAGGGCAGCTGGAGCGCACGCAGCGCCTTGCGGTTGCCGATCCCCTTCACGGTGGTGAAGAGCTCGAAGAACGCGCGGTCGGCCGGTGCCTGGAAGCCGATCAAGCGGGGCCAGAAGCTCGCGCCCTGCCCCTGGCCCTCCAGGTAGTGGAGCGTGTGGAACGAGATGGGCTGCCCGATGCGCGCGGCGAGCGCCATCGAGTCGGCGGCGGGCACGAGCACCTCGTACGTGAGCTCGCCCGCGCGCACGTGCGCGGCGCCGTCCTCGATCGCGACCAGGGTGCCGGAGAGGTGGGAGATCATGGGTCAGGCCGATCGCGCCGAGCGGAGCTGCTCGGCGATGAACACCTTGATGACCGACTGGCGGGTCACGCCGAGGTGCTCGGCCTCTCGGTCGAGCTCGGCGACCATCCACTCCGGGAAATCGACGTTCACGCGCCGGATGCGCGCGGCGGCGGCGGAAGGCAGCGTGCCCGCATTCGCGCGGCGGCGCGTCGACAGGTCGAGCATCGGGAGGATCGAGCGCCCGGCATCGTGGAGCCGGTCGAGGGCGGCGGCGGCGGCGCGCTTCCCCGCGCGCGGAGAGTGCTTGCGAGATCGGTCAGGCGTCTTCCGCGGCATAGAGCTTCCTTTCTTCCTGCCGCGCACGGCGGACAGAGATGATCCGTACGCGGCCTGCGCGCGACGTGACGACGGCAGACCACGGCACATGACCGATGCGGCCGAGTACGAGGGTTCGAGGTTCGCCGATGCTTCGCGCGTCGATCTCGAGCATGTCGGGGTCCAGCCAGAGTTCCTGCGCCGAGACGAAGTCGATGCCGTGCTTGGCGAGGTTCGCCGCGGACTTGCGCGGATCGAACTCGAACTCGGGAATACGCATGGTATAGATTTTATACCATTTCCGCAACAGCCTTCGGCAGGCGGCGAAAGTGCGCCTCCCCGGCTCGCGCTACCGACCGGCAACTTCCGCGGTCGGCCGTGCGCGCCGCGACTCGTGCAGCGCGGCGAGCTCGTCCCACGAGCCGTCGAAGGCGAACTCGTAGTTCTTCCAGCGGCCGATGCTCGAGTTGTTGATCGGGCGGCGGACCTGGTCGTTGCTCAGGGTGTAGACCAGCCGCTGGTTTCGCTCGGGGGCGAGCACCGCATCGTCCATCGGCAGGCCCAGAAGGCCGAGGGCGCGGATGGCTGCGGCGCGCGGGTCGGCGACCATGTCCTCGTAGACGAGCGACTCGTGCGGCAGGCCGAGTGCGCCGAGGAGTTCGGGGAGGACCGAGCGCTCGAGCTCGATGAACCCGCGGATCGCCTCGAGCGACTGGTTGAACGCGATGAAGTCCGCGTTCATGTTGGCCATGAAGTGGCTGACGGCCTGGTCGCGCGGGTCACGGCAGACATGGAGGCACTTCGTCCCCGGCAGCACGGAGGCAATGGCAGGCAGCCACATCCATGCGTAGAGCGTCTTGTCGACGAGGCAGCGCGCCCCGGGACGCCCGGTCTCTCGGGCGCCGAAGAGGTACCGCTGCTGCAGGCGCCTCGCCAGGACGGGGTCGGGCGCCGCGAGTCCGTCCCGCCACGCGCCTGCCGACAGCAGCTCCATGCCGATTCGGTTGACGCCCACGTACTCGCCGATGCCGCTCGCCTGCGGGTGGCAGTCGAGCATCTGCTCGAGGAGGGTGGTTCCGCTGCGCGGGAGCGCCACCACCATGGCAAGCCCTTCGACCGCGGGTGCCGCGGGGCTCACGCGCGCGGCGCGCCCGAGGATCGCCTCGCGCTGCGCGGACACATGGGTGCGGAGCGTCCCGAGGTCGAACTGGCCGCCCATGGTGCGGTGCAGGCGCGTGCAGAGGTCGAATGCCTCGCGGAAGCGGCCCGCCCTGTCGAGCAGTCCGGCGGCCTGGAAGCCGGCGTTGCGGCGATGCTCGGCCGGCGCGGAGCCGTCGACGAACTCGAGGAGCAAGGCGATGGCGGCCGAGTGGTCCCGCGCGGCGAGCGCGTCGGCCCGCACCCCGATGTTCCGCGGGTCCTCGAGCCACGCGCCCCCACGCTCCACCAGTTCGTTGAGTTCGTCGCTCCGTCCCGTCCACTTGAGGAGCATCGCGAGCAGATGCATCGCCTCGTCGGCCCCGGGCCCGCCACGGGCGACCAGCTGGCGCACGAGCGGAAGCGCCTCTTCCGGGCGATTCGCGTCGTGGAGCGCCTTGGCGCGCATGGAGATGGCGCGCAGGTCCTGCGGCGCCAGGCGCATGGCCTGTGCGAAGTCGGACTCGGCCTGCGAGAGCCTGCCCTGCCCCAGGCGCGCGCGGCCACGGGCGATCCAGACGGAAGGATCGCGGCGGTGGAGCGCCATCAGCGAGTCGGCGATCTCCTCCGCGCGGTCGGCCTGCCCGGACGCGATGAGCCGCTCGAGCTCCGCGATGCGCTGCTGGACCTTGCTCATCGGCGGCCCGAGTCTAGCGGGGCACGCGCTGCCACTACCCTGACGCCATGCGACACGCGATGATCATGGCCGGCGGCTCCGGCACGCGGCTCTGGCCGATGAGCCGGCAGGCGGTGCCGAAGCAGCTGCTGCGGTTCGTCGAGGGGCGCAGCCTGCTGTCGATCGCTGCCGATCGCATCCGCACGCTGGTGCCCGAGGCGAACCGGTTCGTGTGCGCGGGGGAGCGTTACCGCGCGCTGATCCGCGCAGACATCCCGTGGCTCGACGATGCGCACGTGCTGGGCGAGCCCATGGGGCGCGACACGGTCAACGCGGTGGCATTCGCGGCCGCGGTGATCGCGCGCCAGGACCCGGACGCGGTGTTCGCCGTGCTGACGAGCGACCACCTGATCACGCCGCAGGCGGAGTTCGAGCGCGCGATGGACCTCGGGTTCCGCCTCGTGGAGGCCGATCGGTCGCGGCTCGTGACCTTCGCGATCACGCCGACCTTCCCGGCGACTGGGTTCGGGTACGTGGAGCAGGGCGACCCGGTCGCCGGGTTCGCCGGTGCGTTCCGCGCGAAGCGCTTCGTCGAGAAGCCCGACCGAGCGCGCGCCGAGGAGTACCTCCGCGCCGGCGGGTTCGGATGGAACAGCGGCATGTTCGTCTTCAGCGCGCGCACGGTGCTGGAGGCGCTCGACCGATTCAAGCCCGAGTCTGCGGCGGGCGTGCGAGAGATCGCCGCCGCGTGGAGCACGCCCGCGCAGCGCGCGACGCTCGAGCGCGTCTACCCGACGCTCCCGAAGATCAGCGTCGACTACGCGCTCATGGAGCCCGCCTCGAAGGATCCGGAGCTCACGGTGTGCGTGGTGCCGATGAAGGTCGACTGGCGCGACGTCGGCAGCTGGCCGAGCTACGGCGAGACGCTGCCCGCCGATGCCGCTGGCAACCGCACCAACGCGCGGGCGATCCACCGCGACAGCCGCGGCGTGCTTGCGCTGAGCGACGACCCGTCGCACGTGATCGCGACCATCGGGCTCGACAACGTGATCGTGGTCCGGACGAAGGATGCCACGCTCGTCGTGCGCGCCGACCTCGCCGAGCAGGTGAAGGAGATCGCGGGCGCGGTGCCGGAGGCGCTGCGCTGACGCCGTGCGGTACCTGGCGATCGACCTCGGTGCGAAGCGGACGGGCCTGGCGGCGGGCGATGACGTGCTGCGCTTGGTGCAGCCGGTCGAGGTGATCGACGTGCCGCGCGGGCCGGCACTCGTAGAGGCGCTCGCGCGCGCGGTGGAGCGCCACGGACCGGACGCGCTGGTGATCGGCCTGCCGCTCAACATGGACGGCAGCGAGGGCGCGGCGGCGGCGGACGTCCGGGCCTTCGGGGCGACGATCGCCGCGCGCACGGGGCTTGCCGTGCACTTCCACGACGAGCGCCTCTCGAGCTTCGAGGCCGACCAGCGGATGGCCCGCACCGGCCGAACGCACCGCGAGAAGAAGCAGCTGCGCGACGCGCTGGCGGCCTGCGCGATCCTGGAGGCGTTCCTCGCGAAAATGGGATAAATCGCCCCCGGCGCGATTTATCCCATTTTCGCGCCGGCGGCGGCGTGGTCGAGGTACCAGCGCAGCTCGCCGGCGGCGGGGCGGATGCCGGCGATCGGGAGTTCCTCGGGGGCCGCGCCGGCGGCAGCACGGGCGAGCACGGCGTGCTTCGACGCGCCGATCACGAGCGGCGCCACGAAGCGCGCGGCGTTGATGGTGCGCAGCGTGAGCGTGCAGCGCGCGACGTGCGGGGCGCACGTGGTGGGCGCGGGCACGTCCATCGCCAGCCGTTCGCCCGCGGCGAGCGCAGGCGAGCCCGGAAAAATGCTCGCCGTATGGCCGTCGGGACCGACGCCGAGCAGCACGAAGTCGAGCCGGTCGTGGCCCTTCTGGCGCCAGCCGAGCGCCTCGCGCAGCTCGCGCTCGTAGCGCTCGCCCGCGCCCGGGGCCATCGCGATCATCGGGTGCACCTGCTCGGGCGGGATGTCCGAGTGGTCGACGATCACCTCCTTGATGCGCCCGAAGTTCGAGCGCTCGTCCTCGAAGCCCACGCAGCGCTCGTCGACCATCCAGAGGTGCGTGCGCCGCCAGGGAATCGCCCGGTAGCGCGGGTCGTACATCAGCTGCTCGTAGAACGGCATCGGCGTCTGCCCGCCGGAGAGCGCGAGGTGGAAGTCGCCGAACTCGCGCACGCAGTTGAGGGCGTGCGCGGTGAGGTCCGAGGACAGCTCGTCGAGCAGCTCGTGCACGCTCGCGCGCGCGATCACCTTGCCGCGGAGCCTCGGCGTCTCGACCGGCGGGTCGAGTCCCTCGACCCGGATCTCGTCGTCGGCGCCGTGCGCATCCATGGGGACGAATGCTAGCGGTGGCCCGTATCCTTCCCGCCTCGATGACCGCCCCGCGCCCGCGCATCCTCACCGGCGACACGCCCACCGGGCAGCTCCACCTCGGGCACTGGGTGGGGAGCGTGAAGCGCCGCGTCGAGCTGCAGGACACGCACGACTGCTACTTCATCCTGGCGAACTACCACGCGTTCACGACGCGCGCGGACAAGCCGCAGGAGATCCGCCGCGACACGCTGGCGATCGTGCGCGACTACCTGGCGATGGGGATCGACCCGGAGCGCTCGACCATCTTCCTGCAGAGCGAGGTGCCGGCGATCCACGAGCTGGCGTTCCTCTTCGCGATGCTCCTTCCCTTCAACCGGGTGATGCGGAACCCGACGCTCAAGACCGAGATCGAGATGAAGGGCCTCGGCGAGACGTACTCGTTCGGGTTCCCGCTCTACGCGGTGGGGCAGTGCGCGGACATCCTGGCGTTCCGGCCGCAGGGAGTGCCGGTGGGCGAGGACCAGGTGCCGCACCTCGAGCTGACGCGCGAGGTGGCGCGGCGCTTCAACCAGATGTACTGCGGCGTGCCGACCGACGCGGAGGACGCGGACCACGAGCGCCTCGGGGGCGTGTGGCCGGTGCCGCGTGCGGAGGTCGGCAAGGTCGGGCGCCTCGTCGGTACCGACGGCAAGAACAAGATGTCGAAGAGCCTGGGGAACGCCATCTTCATCTCCGACTCGCCGAAGGAGGTGGAGCAGAAGGTGAAGAAGATCTTCACCGGCCGGCAGAGCCCCACCGAGCCGGGCGACGTGAACAATGCGCTCTTCCAGTACGTGGATGCGTTCATCGAGGACCCGGCGCGCGTCGCCGAGCTGCGTCGCCGCTATGCCGCCGGCGACAACCTCGGCGATGGCCACGTCAAGGCCGAGGTGGCCGAGGCGATCAACCGGCTGCTGGCGCCGATGCGCGAGCGGCGTGCGCGGATCGGCGAGGACGACGCGGCGGTGCTCGACATCCTGCGCACGGGGAGCGCGCGCGCCAACCTGGTCGCCGAGGAGACGCTCGAGCGCGCGCGCAAGGCGGTGGGCCTCCACTTCTTCCCGCGCACCCTCGGTTATCGCTGACGGCGGCCGCGCGACTGATGCGGGGGCCGCGCCCGCGCCGATCTAGGATGGGTGCGCCGCGCATGCCGCTCCCCGACCCCCTGCCCTCGCACGCGTGCCCGCACGTGGCCAAGGACGATCCGCGCTGCCAGGAGCGGTTCCGCATGGCGGAGATCGACGCCATGTACCGCTACTGCCTCGGCGGCTGGTACGGATGCCGGCTGTTCCACCGCATCAACCGCGAGGAGTCGCACCCCCAGCGCGCGGCGCCTGCGCCGACCCAGCAGGTGACGGTGCATGGACGCACGCGAGGCAACGCCACCGCCTGACTTCGACCGCGCCGTCGATGCGTTCATGGTGCATGCACGCGTCGAGTGCGGCCTGTCGGCCGCCACGCTCGACGCCTACGGACGCGACCTGCGCGAGCTGTCGGTGCACATGGGCGCGCTCGGCGCCGAATCGCCCGACGCCGTGACGATGGACATGCTCGCCGGCCACATCCGGCACCTGGGCACCGACCGCGGCCTGGACCCGCGCAGCATCGTCCGCCACCTGGCCACCATGCGGATCTTCTTCCGCTGGCTGCACGCGAACGGCCGCATCCGCCGCGACCCCGCGCGGCTCCTGGAGCGCCCGACCACGTGGAAGCGCCTGCCCGGCACCATGACGCCCGGGCAGATGAAGCGGCTCGTGGAGGCGCCCTCGCCGGACGACGGCCCGCTCTGGCTGCGCGACCGCGCGATGCTCGAGCTGATGTACGCCTCGGGCCTGCGCGCGAGCGAGGTGGGCGCGCTGAAGCTCAGCGACTTCGACCGCGACGAGCTGATCCTCAAGGTGACCGGCAAGGGCAACAAGCAGCGGCTGGTGCCGGTCGGCAAGCCCGCGGCGGCCATCCTGGAGCGATACCTGGCCGAATGCCGGCCGCAGCTGGCGCGCCACGACGACCGCCGCGACAAGTTCCGCATCCTGCTCTCGGCGCACGGGCGGCCGCTCGAGCGCGTGGCGGTGTGGCAGATCGTGAAGCGCGCGGCGCGCACGGCCGGGATCCAGGGAGTGCACCCGCACCTCCTGCGCCACTCGTTTGCCACGCACCTGGTGGCCGGCGGCGCGGACCTGCGCGTGATCCAGGAACTCCTCGGCCACGCCGACATCGGCACCACGCAGGTCTACACCCACGTCGACCGCAGCCACCTGCGCAAGACCATCGCGCGCTTCCACCCGCGCGAGCTGCGCAAGAGCGCGTAAATGGGTCCCGTTCCTCCCGGACCATTTTCCGGATCCGTAGGATTCCCGCCGTGAGCACGGCCGATCCCTGCGTCGTCGTCATCCTTGGCGCCTCCGGCGACCTCACGCACCGCAAGCTCATCCCCGCGCTCTACGAGATGGACCGCCTCGGCGCGCTCGATGCGCGCACGCAGGTGCTCGGGGTGAGCCGGCGGCCGAAGACCGACGAGACGTTCCGCGTCGAGCTCGCCGAGGGCGCACGCGCCGCGGCCGGCGCGGGATTCGACCCCCGTGCGTGGGAGCGGATGGCACAGCGCGTCCACTACCTGGCCGGCGATGCCGCCTCCGCCGACGCATGGCCCGCGATCGCGCGCACGATCCACGAGCTGGACGCCAGGCACGGCACGCGCGGGAACGTCCTCTTCTACCTCTCCGTCGCGCCCGAGCTCTACGCGCCGATCGTGTCGCAGATCGATGCCGCGGGCCTGGTGACCGAGGGCAAGCGCTGGTGCAGCATCGACCCCGCGCGACGGAGCTGGCAGCGGATCGTGGTCGAGAAGCCGTTCGGCAGCGACCTCGACTCCGCGCGTGCGCTGAACCGCGCACTGGGCAGCGTCTTCGAGGAGGACGCGATCTACCGGATCGACCACTACCTGGGCAAGGAAGTGGTGCAGAACCTGCTGGCGTTCCGCTTCGCCAACGCGATCTTCGAGCCGGTGTGGAACGCGAACTTCGTGGACCACGTGCAGATCACCGCGAGCGAGACGCTCGGCGTGGGAAGCCGCACGGCCTTCTACGACCAGACCGGCGCCATCCGCGACATGATCCAGAGCCACCTGATGCAGATCATGGCCTTCGTGGCGATGGACCCGCCGTCGAGCTTCACGCCGGCGATGATCAACGCCGAGAAGCGCAAGATCGTCGAGAGCATCCAGGTGCCGTCGGCCGCCGGGGCCGCGCGGCATGCTGCGCTCGGTCAGTACGCCGCCGGCGACTTCGCCGGCGTGCGCGAGCAGGCGTACGCGGAGCTTGCGGGCGTGGCGCCCGGATCAAGCACCGAGACCTTCGCCGCGCTGCGCTTCACCTTCGACAACTGGCGCTGGGGCGGAACGCCGTTCTACGTGCGCACCGGCAAGCGCATGGCCGCCAAGCGCACCGAGGTGGTGATCCAGTTCAAGGAGCCGCCGGCGAACCTCTTCCGCTCGATCAGCGGCACGCGCGTGCCGGGCGACCGAATGATCATCCAGATCGCCCCGGGCGAGCGATTCAGCCTGCGCTTCAACAGCAAGGTCCCGGGCGCAGGGCTCTCGCTGCGGCCGGTCGAGATGGTGATGGACTACCGCACCGAGTTCGCCAACGACAGCGTGGAGGCGTACGGGCCGCTGCTCGTCGATGCGATGCGCGGCGACCAGACGCTCTACAAGACGCGCGAGGAGACCGAGGACGCGTGGCGGGCGGTGATGCCGTTCCTGGGGCCCGAGAGCGCGGCGATGCGCGCGGGGATCCGCAGCAACTACGCGCCGGGATCGTGGGGTCCGGCCGCGGCGCGCGAACTGCTGGCGCGCGACGGGCGCGCGTGGCACGACGAGTGAGGGCGCCGCGCGCGCGGCTGCGCGCCTCGCACGACGCCGCGCATCCGCATCACGCCGCAATCCACAGGTTCACCGCGTTGAACGCCGCGTGCGCAACCACCGGCGCGACGATGCGCCCCGACCGCTCGTAGAGCATCCCCCAGCCGACCGAGAGCAGGACGAGCGTGGCAAGCCCCGCCGCGCGCGAACCTTCCGCGAGCGATCCCCAGTGGACGAGCGCGAAGAGGACCGACGTCACCGCGATCGCGGCGCCGCGCCCGAGGCCCGCGCCCTTGAGCCCCTGCTGCAGCAGGCCGCGGTACATCCATTCCTCGGCGAGCGGCGTCAGCACCGCCGCGCATCCGACCGACGCCCACCACCACGGGTCCGAAGGTCCCGCCGCCGCGAGCGCCTCGAGCGTGCGGTGCCCGAGTTCCGGAATGCGCTCGCCTGCAAGCGCCTGGATTGCCGTGGCGATGCCGCCGACCGCCTGCGCCATCGGCCAGAGCAGCGCCGCAAAGCACGCACCGAGGGCGGCAGACTCGAGCTGCCCGCGCGGCTGTGCGTGCACGCCGCCGTGGCCGACCGCGGTCAGCCCGCGCCGTGGGCGTGCGGAGGACAGCGAGAAGATGACCGCCACCACCGCCAGCTGCGCGGCGTGCCCGCCGGCGGCCTGCAGCGTGGCGCGTGCGAGCTCGCCTCCCGATTCCGGCGCCACACGCACCAGCAGAACCGCGCCGATCGCCGCCGCCACGAACGCGGCACCGAACCCGAGCACGCTTGCCTCCGCGCGCAGCGGCCACGCCGGCCCGATGCGCGGCAGCTGCCGGAACCACGCGACGCGACGCATCGCGACGACCGCCGCGACCGCGAGCGCGCACCAGGAGGCGAGCCACCACCACGAGATCCCCGCGGCCGCGGGCGTAGACTCCGCCGCCCCGGCGTCGCCGGCACCCTGCGCGGCCGCGTCGGCCGCCGCGGCGCCGGCCGCAAGCAACGCGACGATGGTTCCCGTCCTGCGGCACATCATCGAGCACAAGCGGCGGGAGGTGGCCGAGTCGCGCCGGCGCGTGCCGCTCGAAGAGCTCAAGGAGCGCATCTCCGAGCTCGGGCGCCCGCGCAACTTCTTCCGCAGCGTGGTCGACGACCGCCACCCCGGCGCGATGCGGGTCATCGCCGAGGTGAAGCGGAAGAGCCCGTCGGCGGGCGTCATCCGCGAGGATTTCGACCCCGTGGACATGGCCCGAAGGTACTCCGAGTCCGGCGCGGCCGCGATCAGCTGCGCCACCGACCGTGAGTTCCTCGGCGGCGACCTCGCGCACGTCCATGCCATCCGCGACGCGGTGCCGCTGCCGGTGCTGCGCAACGACTTCATCATCGACGACTACCAGGTGTGGGAGGCCCGCGCCGCGGGCGCCGACGCCATCCTGCTGATCGCCGAGTGCCTGCACGAGCGCGAGATCATCGACTTCCAGATCCTGGCCACCGAGCTGCAGATGACCACGATCCTGGAAGTGCACGGGCTCGACCACCTGTGGCGGGTGATCAACCACGTGGGATTCCCGCATGCGGGGTACGGGATGCTCGGGATCAACAACCGCGACCTCGGCTCGATGCGCGTCGACCTCGGCCACGCGCTGCGCGTCGCCGACATGGTCGAGGCGCCGACGCGCCGGGTGATGGCGGCCGCGGGCGGCATCGGCTCGCCCGACGACATGCGCCGGCTGCGCGACCACGGGGTCCAAATCGCCATCGTCGGCGAGCGCCTGATCAGGGAACCGGACCCGGGCGCGGCGCTGCGCGCCCTGCTTTCTGCCTGATGGCCTGCGTTCCTATACTCGGACGAGGCATGTCCACCACGTCCGACCATGGTTCCGACGCCGTGACCAACGGCATCCGCGTGCGGGTCTCGCCGTCCTTCATCGCCGAGACGAGCGACATCGCGCACGCGCGCTTCACGTTCGCCTACCGCGTGACGATCATCAACGAGGGCAGCGAGCCGGTGACCCTGCGACGCCGCCACTGGGAGATCGTCGACGGCGACGGCGACGCGCACCTGGTGGACGGCGAGGGCGTGATCGGGCAGCAGCCGTCGCTCAACCCGGGCGAGCGGTTCGAGTACCAGAGCTTCGCCCCGCTGCCCACGCACTGGGGCACGATGGAGGGCGCGTTCACCTTCGAGCGGCCCGACCAGTCGAGCTTCGACGCCCGCGTGGAGCGCTTCTACCTGGTGAGCCCCGAGCCCCGGCGCCGCAAGTGACCCGCCTGCCGAGCGAACCGGCGGTCGCCGTGGTCGGCGGCACGGGGGCGGTCGGGCAGGAACTGCTTGCGCTCCTGGAATCGCGCGCATTCCCCGCGCGCACCCTGCGCATCTTCGCGAGCCCACGCAGCGCCGGCAGCACCCTGCGCGCGCTCGGCCGCGACATCGCCGTCGAGCCGCTCGCCCCCGGCTGCTTCGCGGGCATCGACCTGGCGTTCTTCGCCGCCTCCGGCGCGGTGAGCCGCGAATGGGCGCCGCAGGCCGTGGCCGCGGGCGCGTGGGTGGTCGACAAGTCGAGCGCGTTCCGGATGGACCCGGCCTGTCCGCTGGTGATCCCGGAGGCGAACGGCGAGGAGCTGGACGCGCTGCGCGCGCCGTCGATCGTCGCGGTGCCGAACTGCTCGACGATCATCGCGCTGATGGCGGTGACGCCGCTCCACCGCGCGGCGGGCGTCGCGCGCATGGTGGTCTCCACCTACCAGGCCGCAAGCGGCGCCGGCGCCGCGGCGATGGCCGAGCTCGAGCGGCAGGCGCACGACTGGTCGGCGGGCCGGCCGCTCGACACGCGGATCTTCGGCCGCCAGTACCTCTTCAACCTCTTCAGCCACGACAGCGCCGTCGGCACGGACGGCCAGAACGAGGAGGAACGCAAGCTGGTGCTGGAGACGCGCCGCATCTGGCGCGATCCGCACGTGGCGGTGAGCGCGACCTGCGTGCGCGTGCCGGTGCTGCGCGCGCACAGCGAGTCGATCAACCTGACGTTCCGCACGCCGCTCCCCGAGGCGCGCGCGCGCGAGGTGCTGGCCGCCGCGCCGGGGCTGCGGATCGTCGACGACCGCGCGGCGAACCGCTTCCCCGAGCCGCTCCAGGCCGCCGGGCGCGACGAGGTGCTGGTTGGCCGCATCCGCGCCGACGGAAGCCAGCCCGATGGCATGGGGCTCTCGATGTTCGTCGCCGGCGACCAGATCAGGAAGGGCGCCGCGCTCACGGGCGTGCAGGTCGCGGAACGGCTGCTTGCACGCTGAACGGCGGTGCGTGCGCCGCGCGCCCTACTTCCGCTGCATCCTGAGCTTCTTCACCTGCCCGTCGACGAGCGAGCGCCACACCGGCGCGCCGCGCCACTCCTTGTGGTTCTGCGCCTTGACGCTCAGGAGGAACGGCTCGATGTCCGGCACCGGCATCGGGCCCGTGCGTCCCGCGGCGTCGGTGACCTTCATCCAGCCGTTCGGGTTCGGCGGCAAGCCGTCGCGCCACTCGCCGAGCCGCACCTCCGCCGCGGGGATCGGCCGCCCGTCCTTCGCATCGACCACCAGGAAGTCCACCTGCTTCGCCTGCAGCGCACGCAGCTGGACGTCCACCTCGCGCGGACCGGCGATGTCGCGTCCCTCGAAGGCGATCACCGCGTCCTGGAAGCCCTGCTTGCGCACGGTGACGCGGTTTCGGAACCCGGACACCTGGTCGAGCGCCACGCGTCCGGCCGCATCCGAGGCGACGCGCTGAAGCGGCGGGAAGCCCCAGTCCTGCTCGACGCCCGGCTGCGGCAGGTACAGGAACGTGGAGCCGAAGACGTCCGCGCCCTCGATGGGCGCCTTGGTCGCGGCATCGAACACCTCGAGCGTCATGGGCACGCGCCGCACCGGGCGCATCACGAGCTCGAAGCCGTTGTCGGGCTTGGGGCGGATCTCGTCGTAGAGCAGCACGTGGTCGTAGCCGCCGGGGCCGGTGGCGAGGGCCGGCCGCGTGCGCTCGAAGACTCCAACCAGCACCGGCTCGAACCCCGAGCGCAGGATGGTGAGGTTGGTGTTGGCCGGGCCCACCATCACCTCGGCGTCGCCCGCGGCGTCGGTCACCACGAACTTGCGCCCCGGGAAGAGGCGCAGGAAGCCGAAGACGTGCCGGTACACGCGGACGTCGTGGATGGGTGCCCGGTCCGCCTCGGACACGGCGTGCATCATGACCGGCTTGCCGCAGCCGGCGGCCGAGATGGCGGCCGCGCACGCAACGGCCGCCGCCACCGCCGAACGAACTGCCGAATGCATCCAGCGCGCACGCATCGGAATCACGCTACTGCACGCCGCCCGTGCCCGCAGGCACCGCGGCACCCGCGCGCACCGGAAGCGGGTTCGAGTCGTAGCCGAGCTCGAGGAGCACCTGCTCGACGAGCTTCGCCTGCGGGAAGCTTCCCTCCCACACGATGAGCTCGACGCGGTGCGTCGAGGCCGGGTAGGCATCGAGCGCCTGCTTCACGGCGGCGCGTGCGCCCTCGAGGTCCCCGATCGCCGAACCACCCGGGGGTGGCGAGATCTCCTTGGTGTCGGCGGTGGCGCGGAAGCGCGACAGCTTGCCGCCGGAGAGCGTCAGGATCACCGCCTTGCGCTTGTCCTGCTGGAAGCGGCTGACGCGGATGAAGCTGCTGGCGCTGCTGCGGACGGCGGACTTCGCCTTCTCGACCTCGGCGGCGAGGCGTTCGGTGGTCTTCCGCTCCTCCGCCATGCGCGCGGCGGCGTCGCGCAGCTTCTCGTCGGCGGTGCGCGCGCGCACGGCCAGGTCGCTCTCCTCGCGCTCGAGCTTCTGCACACGCTCGAGCGCCGCCTTCCAGCGCGCGGCGAGTTCCGGGTCCCCCGCGGGCGGCAGCGCCTGGATCCTCGCCAGCAGTTCCTGGCGCCTCTCCTCCAGCTGCTGCACCTCGCGCAGGTCCGGCCGCGGCTCCGGCGACTTCTCCTCGCCTGCGCGTCCGAAGATCACCACCATCAGCAGGATGAACATGATCACCCCGAGCGCGTTGGTGATCGCGTCGAGGAAGAGGTCGAGCGGATCGCCCGCAAGCGCCGAGGCGCGGCGTCGTCGCGTGCGCCGGCGGCGTCCGGCGGTGCGACTCACGGCGCGGCTCCTGCCGGGGCGGCGGCGTCCGGGGCGGCGGCGCCCGCAACCGCGGCGGCGCCGTCGAGGAAACCGCCCTCGCCACCATCCCAGAGCTGCCATCCGACCTCGAATCCCTTGCGGATCATCGCGTCGCGCAGCGCCTCGAAGCGCGGGATCGCGTCCTCGCGCACCACGAACACCAGGTACGAGGTGTCCGGCCTCCGGCCACCGAGCGCGCCGATGAGCCGGTTCTCGGCGCCGGGGTCGTCGAGCCGCGCGACCAGCCGCGGGACGAGCGACGCATCGAGCTCGCCGACCACCAGCCCCTTCGGCGTGGCCTCGACGAAGACCGGCGACTTCGAGTACTGCGCACCCGGGCGGAAGCGCACGCGCTCGCGCAGCGCCTCGTCGTCGGCCTTGGCCTTCGCGGCCGACAGCTGCTCGCGCAGCGCGGACGAACTCTGCGATGCCGACTCAAGCTCGCGCACCAGGCGCGCGAGCTCCGCGTCGCGCTCCTCGATCACCGCGCGCGTGCGCTCGGCCTCGAGCGCCATTCGCCGCTCGCGGTCCTCGAGCAGCTCCACCTCGCCCCGGGAGACGTCGATGCCTCCCTTGCGCTCGTCGAGCGTGCGGGTGAGGACGGCGATCTCCTCGCGCAGCTCCTCCGCGGTGCGCGCCGCGTCCTGGGGCTCTGAGGGCGTTCCCTGGCCCGGGACGGCCTGCATGGTGTCCGACAGGCCGTCGATCGCCAGGATCAGGGACACCATGATCAGGATGCCCGTCAGGCACGCCATGATGTCCTGGAACGAGAAGAGGCTGAGCGGCGCGTCCTCTCGCTTGCGGCGGCGTCCCATGGCCTACTGCCAGTCGGTGAGCTTCAGCCG
>CAYTYU010000050.1:0-16696 GCA_964440815.1 uncultured Chitinophaga sp. | reverse complement strand
GAGGAGTCGCTCGGCGGCACCTTCACGATCTCGAACGTCGGCAGCTACGGCGGGATGTTCGCCACGCCGGTCATCAACTACCCCGAGGTCGCCATCCTCGCCGCCGGCCGCGCCAAGGAGCGCGTCATGGTGCAGGACGGACGCTTCTACGCGGGCCTCGCGCTTCCCCTCTCCCTCAGCTGCGACCACCGCGTGGTGGACGGCGCCGAGGGCGCGCGATTCCTGAACACCGTCGTCGGGTTGCTCGAGCACCCCGAGCAGCTGATCTGACTCCCGCCTGCAGCAATCCGAGACAACCATGAACGCCACCGCCACCGAACTCCTCAAGAAGATCGAGTCCAAGACCGCCACCGTCGGCATCGTCGGCCTCGGATACGTCGGCCTGCCGCTCGCCCACGCCTGCCTGAAGGCCGGCTACAAGGTGGTCGGCTTCGACATCGACCAGCGCAAGATCGACGCGATCAAGGCGGGCAAGCCGTACATCGTGCACCTGGGGCAGGACTTCTTCGACTACATCAAGTCGAACGACGGCTTCCTCGGCACCGCCGACCCGAAGGACCTCCAGAAGGCCGACGCCATCCTGATCTGCGTGCCGACGCCCCTCGGCCACCACAAGGAGCCGGACCTCTCCTACGTCCTCGACTCGACGAGGCTCGTCGCGAAGGTCCTTCGCAAGGGCCAGCTGGTGACCCTCGAGAGCACCACCTACCCCGGCACCACGCGCGACGAGATGGGCCCGATCCTCGACGCCACCGGCCTGAAGCGCAACGAGGACTACTTCCTCGCCTACAGCCCCGAGCGCGAGGACCCGGGCAACCCGAACTTCTCGGCATCGGTGATCCCCAAGCTCGTCGGCGGCACCGACGAGGCGTCCGGCAAGCTGGCCTACGCCCTCTACAGCCGCGTGGTGAGCAAGGCGCACTTCGTGTCGAGCGCCGAGGTGGCGGAGACAGCCAAGCTCCTCGAGAACATCTTCCGTGCCGTGAACATCGCCCTCGTCAACGAGATGAAGACGGTGCTCACCGACATGAACATCGACGTCTGGGAGGTGATCCAGGCGGCGAGCACCAAGCCCTTCGGCTTCATGCCGTTCTTCCCGGGACCGGGCCTCGGCGGCCACTGCATCCCGATCGACCCCTTCTACCTGACGTGGAAGGCGAAGGAGGTCGGCCGCAACACGCGATTCATCGAGCTCGCCGGCGAGGTGAACACGGCGATGCCGCACTACGTGGTCGACCGCACGCAGGGCGCGCTGAACGACGACCGCAAGAGCGTCAAGGGCGCGAAGGTCCTGGTGATGGGCGTCGCCTACAAGAAGAACATCGACGACTCGCGCGAGAGCCCGAGCGCGGAGATCATCGAGCTCCTGCGCGACCGAGGCGCCGAGGTGACCTACCACGACCCGTTCATCCCGACCTATCCGTCGATGCGCAAGTACCGCATCGACCTGAAGAGCGTGCCGCTCACCCCGGACACGCTGCGGGCGATGGACTGCGTCCTCATCCTCACCGACCACGACGCCGTCGACTACGGCATGCTCAGCGAACACGCGACGCTGGTGGTGGACACGCGCAACGCCATGGCGACCGTGCCGCTCTCGAAGCGCCGCGCGCGCGTCGTGAAGGCCTGACGGAACAGCCTTGAGCCTGCAGCAGGGCCCCGAATTCCGCTGGCGCGTGCTGCGCGCCGGCGGATTCCGCCTCGACGGCGGCGGGATGTTCGGCATCATCCCCAAGGCGATGTGGTCTCGCTGGGTGCCGGCCGACGCCGACAACCGCATCCCGCTCGCGATGAACTGCGTGCTGCTCGAGCGCGACGACCCGTCCGTGCGCGGGCGGCCGATGCGCGTGCTCGTCGAGACGGGCGCGGGCGCCAAGTGGGCGGACAAGGACCGCGCGATCTACGCCTTCGAGCCGACGCCGTCCGGCGGCATCCGCACGGTGCTCGACGCGCTTGCCGATGCGGGCGTCGGCCCGGACACCATCGACCACGTGATCGTCACGCACCTGCACTTCGACCATGCGGGCGGACTGACGCACCTCGGCGCCGACGGGCGCGCGACATGCTCCTTCCCCGCGGCGCGCATCCACGTGCAGCGTCGCGAGTGGGAGGACGCGCTCGCCAACCGCAGCACCATGACGCGCACGTACCTGCCGGACAACCTGCAGCCCGTCGCCGACCGGCTGGTGCTGCACGACGGCCCGGCCTCGCCGTTCGCGGGCATCGAGCTGCATCCGGCCATCGGCCACACGTGGGGCCACCAGGTCGTCCGGTGGCGAGATGCCGAGGGAACCGTCTGCTTCCCCGGCGACGTGATGCCGACCGTTCACCACGCGCATCCGGCATCGAGCCTTGCCTACGACATGCTCCCCTACGACACGATGCAGACCAAGCGCGCCCTCCTCGAGGACGCCGACCGCGGCGCGTGGCGGCTGGTGCTCGACCACGAGCCCGGCGAATGCGTCGTGCGCCGCGGGGCAGGTGCCTGAAGCGGCTATCCTGCGCGCAGCACAGGAGATCCCATGAAGCGCTCGCCGATCCGCACGCTCGTCGTCCTCAACTGCTGCCTGCTGGCCGCGCTCGCCGCGGTCACCTTCGGCCCCTCGGCCGTCGCGCAGCTGCGCCCACGCTCGACCTACACCATGGTCGGAGGCACCGTGAACGGCATCGTGCAGGGCGTCGTCTACATCACCGACGAGACCACCAACGAGGTCGTGGCCGTGAGCTGGTTCGAGAACCAGAAGCGCCTCGTCGGCCTCGGGTACCGCAACATGACCATGGACGCCCAGCAGGCGGCGCAGACGCGCTGAGCGCACGGAGCACATGCCCATGACCACCACCGACACCCGCCCCGCCACGCGCCGCCCGGGCCTCACCGCAACCGCGATCCTCACCGCGAGCGCGGTGCTGCTCGCCGCCCTCACCATCATCCAGGCCGGCCGTCTCCCGTTCAATGCCGCCTACGCCGGCGCCGCCAACCAGGGCGGGCAGGGCTCGAGCCTGGTGACCATCGACTCGGGCCTCGGCCCGAAGGAGCGCCCGTACGAGCTGCTCTGGGTGCTCGATGGCCGCGGCGAGATGGTGTTCATCTACTACATGGAGAACGCCAACGCCGGCGAGAAGGCGCTGATGCTGCGCCAGGTGCTCTTCCTGCCGGACCTGTTCCGCAAGGCCCGCGGCGGCTGACCGGCGCATGCGCGCGGTCGACGCCATCATGGCCGCCCGTCGCGCGGAGTCCTTCACCAAGCGATCGATCAAGGCATCGTCCAAGCAGCATGCGCTGCGGACGGCGATGTCCATGCTCGACCTGACCACGCTCGAGGGGAAGGACACCGCGGAGAAGGTGCGAGGCCTGTGCCGCAAGGCCCTGCAGCCGCTCGACCTCCCCCCAGGCCGTCCGGCGCCCGAGCCGCCGGTGCCGCACGTGGCGGCAGTGTGCGTCTACCCGACCATGGTGCCGGTGGCGCGCGAGTGCCTTGCGGGAAGCGGCGTCAAGGTCGCGGCCGTCGCCACCGGCTTCCCGAGCGCGCAGTACCCGCTCGACGTCCGACTGCGCGACTGCGCCGACGCGATCGCCGCCGGCGCCGACGAGATCGACATGGTGATCAGCCGCGGGCTGTTCCTCGCCGGCCGCTTCGACGAGGTGGCCCGCGAGATTCGCGAGACCCGTGCGCTCTGCGTGCACCCCCCCGCCGGCCGCCCGGCGCACCTCAAGGTCATCCTGGAGACCGGCGAGCTCGAGACGCTCGACGCGGTGCGCCGCGCGAGCGACCTTGCCATCGAGGCCGCCTGCACGGTCCCGGGGTGCGCGGTCCCGGAGGACGGCGAGGTCTTCATCAAGACCTCGACCGGCAAGGTGCAGCCGGCGGCAACCATGCCGGTCACCCTCGTCATGCTGGAAGCGATCCGCGACGCATTCATGTCGTCGGGGGTGCGCATCGGCATGAAGCCCGCGGGCGGCATCCGCACCGCCAAGCAGGCGATCGCCTACCTGGTGATGGTGAAGGAGACGCTCGGCGACGCATGGCTCTCGCCCGAACTCTTCCGCTTCGGCGCGAGCGCCCTGGCCAACGACATCGCGCGGCAGCTGCTGCGGATGCAGGTCGGCGGCTATTCGGCCCACTACGACGTCAGCGAGGCGTGACCGGCACCTTGCGCGTGGCCCAGTAGGCGCGCAGCATGGAGGCAAACTCGTCCCCGTCCGCGGCCGCGGCGCTCGCCATCTCGGCGTGCAGGTGGCGGGCCTCGTCGACCGAGCCGTCGAGCTCGTTGAGCCACGCCTTGGTCGCGCGGAGGGCATGCGGGCCCTTGGACAGGAGCGACGCCACCAGCCGGTCGGTCTCGGCATCGAGCTCTTCGGGCGTCGCTGCGCAGTGCGTGGCCAGGCCGAGACGCACCGCGTTCGGCCCGTCGACCACGTCGCCGCCGAGGGTGACCGCGCGCGCACGGCCGTGGCCCACGCCTGCCGTGAGTGCCGGCAGCGACACTGCCGGGCTGACGCCGATCCGGTGCACCGGATAGCCGACCTGCGCGTCCGGGGCAACGACGACGAAGTCGCACCCCGCAAGGACCGCGCATCCGCCCGCGAGCGCCGCGCCCGGCACCGATGCCACCACCGGCACCGGCAGCTTGCGCAGCGCCTGCACCGTCCGCGACAGTTCGTGCACGAGGTCGGCGAACAGCGCGGGACGGTCCACGCACGCCGCGAGGTCGAATCCCGCGGAGAAGGAGTGGCCTTCCGCTCGGATCACCACCACGTCGGCGCCCTTCGGCAAGCCGTCGGCGCCGAGCAGCCGGTCGTCGCAGGCAACCGCCGCCACGAGCAGGCGTTCGTGGAGCGCCGTGAACATCGCCTCGCCGAGCGGGTTCCGCCGGGCCGGATCGGCCAGCGTGATGTCGAACCGTCGGTCGTTGCAGGTGCTGCGGGCGAGCATGGGCAGGCGCCTCGGCGCGAGGTCCGTGAACCTACACCAAACGCATCCTGCGGCGAACCGGACGGCTTCCCGCGCGTACTTCCGGAGTCTGCCGGGTCACCGCATCCGGCAGGCGCGCGATGCTGGGAGTCCACGCCTGGCACCGGCGCATGCCGCTGGAAGGTCCAGCGGCATGCTGCCGTTTTCGCGCCGCCAGCCATTCGCCCGGGTGCCGGGATGTGCCGGCGCAGCGAGGCCCCGCCGCCGCGCGCCCATTCCGGCGATTGGATGCTAGAACTCGTGTCCATGGACCCCGGGACGACCGCTGCCCCCGCACTGCTCGCCGCCTCGCCGGTGGCCGTTGCGGTGGTCGTCGTGGTGACCGTGATCGGCCTCGTCGCGATCTGGGTCGCCGCGGTCTACAACGGGCTGGTCTCGCGCCGCATGCGCGTGCAGAACGGGTTCGCACAGATCGACGTCCAGCTGCGCCGGCGCCATGACCTCGTGCCGAACCTCGTCGCGACGGTGAAGGGATCGATGGCGCACGAGCGCGAGACCCTCGAGCGGGTCGTGCAGGCGCGCGCGGCGGCGGTGTCCGCACAGGCCAGGCTGCAGGCCTCGCCCGGAGATGCCGCGGCCACCACCGCCCTGGCCGGTGCCGAGGGCGTGCTGCAGTCGGCGCTCGGACGGCTCGTCATCTTGATGGAGCGATACCCGGACCTCAAGGCCAATGCGTCCGCCCTGCAGCTGCAGGAGGAACTGGTCAGCACCGAGAACCGCATCGCCTTCGCGCGCCAGGCCTACAACGACGCGGTGATGAACCTGAACACGCGCCTCTCGGTCTTCCCCGACCTGATCGTCGCGCAGATGTTCTCGTTCCGCCCGGCGGCGCTCTTCGAGGCGGACGAGGCGTCGCGTGCCCTGCCGGAGGTCGACTTCTCGCGCACCGGCCCGCAGGCGGGGGCGTAGCGGTGGACTTCTTCGATCGACAGGAAACCGCCAGGCGAAACTCGGGGCGGCTCGTCCTGCTCTTCGTCGTGGCGGTGGCGGCGACGATGGCGGCGGTGCACCTGCTGGTCGCCGGCGTGCTGGGAGGCGGAAACTTCCTCGACCCGCGGCTGATGCTCGCGTCCGTCGGCTCGGTGGCGGCGGTCGTGCTGATCGGCAGCTGGGTGAAGATGGTGCAGATGGGCCATGGCGGCGCGGCGGTGGCGGCGGCCCTCGGCGGCCGCCAGATCACCCCGTCGACCGGCGATCCCGGGGAGCGCCGCGTCCTGAACGTGGTCGAGGAGATGGCGATCGCCTCCGGCCTGCCGGTGCCGCCGGTCTACGTCATGGAGGAGGACGCGATCAACGCCTTCGCCGCCGGCAACACGCCGCGCGACGCGGTGATCGGCGTGACGCGCGGCTGCATCCGCCACCTCACGCGGGACGAGCTGCAGGGCGTCATCGCGCACGAGTTCAGCCACGTCTTCCACCAGGACATGCGCCTGAACATGCGCCTGGTCGGCTGGCTCGGCGGCATCGTCGCGATCTCGATGATCGGCCGCGTGATGCTGCGGGCCCTGGGGTCGGGCCGGCGGTCCCGCGGGAAGAACGACGGTGCCGCGCTCATGGCGGTGCTCGGACTCGGCCTCTTCCTCATCGGCATCGTCGGCTACTTCTTCGGCCGCATCATCCAGAGCGCCGTGAGCCGCCAGCGCGAGTACCTCGCCGACGCGAGCGCCGTGCAGTACACGCGCAACCCGGACGGCATCGCGGGCGCGCTCGAGAAGATCGGCACGGGCGCGGGAAGCCGCCTCGACGCGCCGGCGGCGGCCGAGTTCAGCCACTTTCTGTTCGCCGACGGGGTGGCATCGCTCTTCGCCACGCATCCGCCGCTTGAGGAGCGCATCCGCCGCATCCGCAGCCTGCCGGCGATCGCGGCGGGCGCGGCACCGGTGCGCTCGCCGGCGCCCGTGACCATGCCGGCATCCGGGTTCGCAGAGCGGGGCGCCCCGCCCCCGGCCGGTGCGCCTGCGTCGGTGGTCTCCGCGGCCGCGCTTGCCGAGTCCCGCGCGACCATGGGCTCACCCACGCCCGCCACGGTGTCGCGGGCGTCCTCGCTCCTGTCTTCCCTCCCGTCGCCGTTGATGGAGGCCGCGCACTCGCCGTTCTCCGCCCGCGCGGTGGTTTGCCGGATGCTTCTCTCCGCGGAACCCGCGGAGCGCCGCCGCCAGCTGGCGACGATCTCGCGCGAGGACCGTGCGCTTGCCGCGGAGGTGGAGTCGCTGGCACGGCACGGCGCGCTGGCTGCCGCCGCGCGGCTGCCGCTGCTCGAGGTGTGTGCCGCGTCTCTCGCCCAGCTCTCGCCGGCGCAGTACGCCTCGTTCCGCGTCGCGCTCGCCCAGCTGATCGCGGCCGACGGCGAGGTGGACCGCGTGGAGTGGACCGTCCGGATCCTGCTTCGCCACGCGGTCGAGGGCCGCGGCGCGGCACCCGTGCCGGGGCAGCGCGCCACCAACGACGACCTGGGCCTGGTGGTCAGCGTGCTGGCGTGGTCCGGTGCCCACGATGAGGCCGGCGCGCTGCGTGCGTGGTCCGCGGCGCGTGCGGTCGAACCCTCGCTTGGCCCGCGCCCTTCGGCGCCGGCGCGCTGCACGCTCGACGCGCTCGACGCATCGCTGCGCGCTTTCGCCGGAACGGGGACCCAGATGCGGCGTCGGCTCGTCGACGCCGCGGTGGCATGCGTCGGCGCCGACGGCACGACCTCGGTCGAGGAAGCCGAGTTGCTGCGGGCGGTCACCGCGTCGATCGGCGCTCCGCTGCCGCCGATGGCGGCGTAGCCCGGGGTGCCCGTGTCAGGCCGCGCGTCGCGACAGGCTGAGTCGCGACTCCTGCCACACCTCGATGGCGCGCCGCACCTGGGGGGCGAGGCGGTCCATCTCCCATCCCGCGCACGCCTGCGCGACGTCGGGCAGGATGATCCGCTCGATGGGCGGACCTTCCTCGACGACGTTCCAGGCATCGATCGCGCGGAATGCGGCGATGAGCGAGCGGTAGAGCAGGGGCTCGGTGGCGATCGCCGACGGAAACTGGCTGGCCGGTGCCGCCACCACGAAGGGGAGCGAGAGGTCCCCGGTCGGGATCACCAGCGCCTCGCCGACCGGCATCTCGCCGTCGAAGTCCAGGCCGATCCGCTCCTGGAGGGCTCGCTGGAGGCGGCGACCGAACCGGCGCGCGAACGCGCCGTCGATGCCCGCATCGAGGTAGCCGAAGCTGTTGGTCGGTGCGATCGCCGCATCCGCGACGCAACCCTCCAGGAGCGGTCGGTCCGAGACGGCGATTCCACGGAGGTCGCCGAGCATGGTTCGGTAGGTGCACGCCGCTTCGGGTGACCCGACCTGCAGCTCGATGTGGGTGGCGAGTGGCGGCACGACAGCGAGAGGGTCGTTTCCCGCGGCGGACGGTCAAGGCGATCCGCGGCGGATTGGCGCCGGTTCGGCGCGCGCACCGGCCGCCACAGACCGAATATCCCGAACCCTCAGCGCCGCCGGCGCCGAACCGGGGTCGCGGCCGGCGCCGGCCTGGCCTGTGCCGCGCCTGCCTTGGCAGCGGCCACGCCGCCGGCGGCACGCTGCGCCGCGGTCATCTGCTCGGCGAACTTTCGCCCCGCG
Source organism: uncultured Chitinophaga sp. (assembly GCA_964440815.1). Classification (GTDB taxonomy): domain Bacteria; phylum Planctomycetota; class Phycisphaerae; order Phycisphaerales; family SM1A02; genus UBA966. Next base: position 8,127 of record CAYTYU010000050.1, on the reverse strand, counting down.
TCCTCGGCTGCCTTGTGCAGGGTGTCCGCGCGCGCAAGCACCGCCGGGAACTGCTCCGCCGGCACCCCCTGCAGGAACGCCGCGGCAAGCGACGCCTCCCGGCTGAACGCCGCGATTCGCAGCTGCCGGTTGACGGTGTCCACGAAGAGCGCCCGCACGCCGAGGTCGGCGGCGAGCTCGATGGCCGCGCGCAGGCGCAGGTCCTCGGGCCCGGCGCCGTCGTTCATGAGCTCCGCCACGTAGCGCGAGGCCGCCATGCACGGGTCGTGGCTCGGGTCGGCCTGGCGCTTGGCCACCTCGGCGGCCTGTGCCTTCACGAGCTCGAGGTTGTTGATGTGCACCTTGACGTCGGTGCCGTTGATGTGCATCGCCCTGCTGCCCGCGACCACGAGCGCCGCGGCCATGGCGCGGCCGTCGGCGATCGCCTCGGGGGAGAAGCAGTCGGCGACCGGCGTGCCGTTGATCCCCGGATGCGTGCCGCGCTCCCAGGAGACCTTGCGGTCCGCACCCTCGCCCTCGACCTTGAGTCCGGTGAGGCCCAGCTGCCACAGCGTCCAGAGGATGGCCTGGATGCGCGCATCCTGCGGAGGAAGCGACTGCGTGGTGATCCCCTCGTGCGCGAGCATCCCGAGCAGCGCCGGCAGGGGCGCGCCGTCGTGCAGGTGCCGGTAGACCTGGCTGGCAAGCCACGAGAACGGCTCCCGTGCCTGCGGCAGAAGCGGCACGGCGGAACCGTTGAGGGTGAAGGTGGGGGCGACGGCGGTGGTCATCGGGGGGAACAGGCTACTTGGCCGGCCGCAGGTCGATCCGGCGGAGGTTGATGAAGGAATCTCCCGCCTTGCGCGTGGCCTTGACGAGGACTTCGCACTTTCCCGCGGGCAGCTCGATGCGCCCGAGCGGGACCGTGGCGAAGTCGCCCCAGCCGGCGCGGCCGGGAAGCTCGACTGCACCGGAGGCCACGGTCTTCCCGTCCACGCGGACCTGCCATTCCCCGGTGCCGCCGCACTCGGCGGAGGCGGCGTAGTCGATGGTGGCGTCGAACCCGCCGGCGGCCGGGACGGCGAGCGGCCATGACGCCGTGCTTGCCATGTCGCGCCACCAGCCGAGGTTCGCGAAGCGGTCCTCGTACTGGATGCTGCCCGTCACGATGGCGTCCGCGGCCATGCAGGCGATCGAGCCGTCGGCGGCGGGCGCGACGGCGAAGGGCGTGACCTCGGGCGCGCCCTTGACGGTGATGCAGATCACGGTGCAGTCGGGATCCACCGGCGTCGCACCGAGCGCGTCGATGACGATGGAGCCCGACTCCTGCTTGACCGTCGGCGTGCGGTCGTCCGCGCCCAGCACCGTTGCGCCCCACGCACCGTTGGAGATCCCGTCGAGCCGAAGCATGCCGTCGGCTGGCCACTCGAAGACATGGAGGTAGAGCCGGGTGGCGTCCTGGTGCATGCCGCGGAGGCTCCTGGCCGTCACCCTTCCCCACGGGAACTTCTTCGTGAACGGCGACGCCGTCGTCCCGCGGATCGCCTCGCCGTTCACGCGCATCCACTCGCCCATGCGCCTCAGGCGCTCGACCGATTCCTCGGGAATGGTGCCGTCGCCCTTCGGCCCGACGTTGAGCAGGAAGTTGCCGCCCTTGGACGCGATGTCGCAGAGCATGCGGATCATGGTCTGCGCGCTCTTCCAGTTTTGGTCGGCGGACTTGTATCCCCACGTGTCGTTCATGGTCATGCACGTCTCCCAGTCCTTGCCGGGCATGCCGTTGGGGGGGATGGTCTGCTCGGGGGTGCCGTAGTCGCCGCGCGCGTGCTCGTCGGCGCTGAAGCCTTCCATGCCGGCGCGGCCGCTGTCGACGCGGTTGTTGACGATGATGCGCGGCTGCAGCGAGCGCACGAAGTCGTCGGTCTTCTTGCCCCAGTCGTGGTTCCACGTGCCTTCCCACTCGCCGTCGAACCACAGGATGCCGATGTCGCCGTACTTCGTGAGCAGCTCGCGCAGCTGCGCGTGCATGTAGTCCACGTAGCGGGGGAACGACGCGGGGTCGACCGGCCGCCCGTCCCACTCGCGCCGCGGCTGGTAGTCGGGGTGGTGCCAGTCCATGATCGAGTGGTACCAGCACATCCGCATGCCCTCGGCGTTGACCGCCTCGGAGAGCTCCTTCATGATGTCGCGGCGGAACGGCGTGGCCATCACGTCGTAGTCGCTGGCGTCGCTGTCCCAGAGCGCGAAGCCGTCGTGGTGCTTGGTGGTGATCACCACGTAGCCCATGCCGGCATCCTTGGCGATGCGCGCCCACTCGCGGGCGTCGAACTTCGACGGGTTGAACTTCGGCACGAGCGTCCGCTCGTAGGCGATCGGGTCGACCTTCGCGTTCTGGAGGAGCCACTCGCCGATCCCGCCGACGGGCTTGCCGTCCCACGTGCCGGCGGGCACCGAGTAGAGGCCGAAGTGGATGAACATCCCGAAGCGTGCGTCTCGCCACCATGCGAGGCGCTCGTCCTTCGGGGGCACGGACGGCGGCGCATGGACGGCGCCGGACGCGGCGAGCATCGAGGCGATCAGTGCGGCGACGGACGCCGAGGCGGTCGTGGTGCGCATGCGGGGAACATACGCGCGGCCCCGGGGTGCGCCTCAGCGGTCGAGGAGCACGACCTGGTCGGGCTCGGCCGTCAGCGCCACCGCCTGCCCGCGGCGCGATGCCTGTCGCGGGTTGAGCTCGAACACCTTCACCATCGTGCCGCCGCAGTCCACGCGGTGCTGCGCCATCTCGCCGAGGTAGGTGCTCTCGGCGATGGTGCCGCGCAGGGCGGGGCGGTCCGCCGGCACGTCCGCGGCGGCGGCCAGCCGCAGCGACTCCGGACGGACGCTCGCGACGAGCCGCGCGCCTGCGGGCCGGTCGGGAACCGCGGCCGACACGAGCATGCCGGCGGCCGTGCGCACGGCCCGTCCGCCAGGCACCGATCCCTCCGGCTCGGCGTCCAGGAAGTTCGTCTCGCCCAGGAACTCGGCGACGAAGCGGTTCGCGGGCCGCTCGTAGAGCTCGCGCGGGCCGCCGACCTGCTCGATGCGCCCGTCGCGCAGCACCACCATCCGGTCGGCGAGGCTCAGGCTCTCCTTCTGGTCGTGGGTGACGTAGATCGCGGTGACCTTCATCTCGTCGACGATGCGCCGGATCTCGCCGCGCATCTCCAGGCGCAGCTTGGCGTCGAGGTTCGAGAGCGGCTCGTCGAGGAGGAGCACCTCGGGCCGGTAGACGATGGCGCGCGCCAGCGCGACGCGCTGCTGCTGGCCGCCGGAAAGCTGGTTGGGGCGCCGCGCGGCGTACTGGCCCATCCGCACCATGTCGAGCGCCTCGCCGACGCGGCGGCGGATCTCGTCCGCGCCGGCCTTGCGGACCTCGAGCCCGAAGGCCACGTTCTGCGCGACCGTCAGGTGCGGCCACAGCGCGTAGCTCTGGAAGACCATGCCGCAGTTGCGCTGCTCGGCGGCGACATGCGTCACGTCGCGCGCGCCGAAGCGGATCGCACCGCCCGTCGGCTCCAGGAAGCCGGCGATCATCCGCAGGATGGTGGTCTTGCCGCAGCCCGAGGGCCCGAGCAGGAAGGTCAGCCCGCCCGCCGGCGCCTCCAGGCTCACGCCGTCGACGGCGACGGTCGCGTCGTAGGCCTTGCGCAGCCGGTCGAGCGTGACGGCGACCATGGGGCGCGCACGATACCCGTGCCCGTGCGGCGGCGACCTACGATGACGCCGTGGCACGTCGCCGCCCACAGACGCCCGCTCCCGGGTCCGCCGCCGCCGATCCCGCGCTGCGACGCGTGCAGAAGCTCTGCGAGCAGCGCGCCTTCCGCGAGCGCGACGTCGGCATCGGGCGCGAGGTGTCCGCGATCGCGCGCCAGGCGCGCCAGGACGCCGAGCGCCGCGGCGAGTTCGCCGACGCGTGGGTCGCCGCGATGCCCGCGGACCTCGTGGCGGAGACGTGGCTCGAGTCGGCGACCCCGGTGGCGATGGTGATCGGCGTGGCAAGCGCCCCGCTCGGATTCGCGGTGGACCGCGCGTTGCGCGCGGGGGCGCTCGCGAAGCTCAGGCTGCAGCTGCGCGCGCCCGGCCTGCGGGTCAGGACCCGGATCGGGCCGCCGCCGGCGTGACCGGCGCGGCGGCGGGCGCCATGCCCAGGATGCCGTCGGGAAGCGCGCGCGCACGGCCGTCCCGGTCAAGGCAGGCGAGCGTCGTGGCACCGACGACCAGCACGTCGCCGCCGCGCGAGAGCTCGTAGGAATGCTCCACCTTCACCGCCCCGACGCGCTCGAGGCGCGTGCGCAGGGTGACCAGGTCGTCGTAGCGCGCCGGCTGGCGGTACGTGACCTCGAGCTTCACCACGGCCAGCAGCAGGCCCGCGGCCTCCATGTCCCGGTAGGTGCGCCCGGTCGAGCGCAAGAGTTCCGTGCGGCCCATCTCGAACCACACCGGGTAGACGGTGTGGTGCACGACGCCCATCGGGTCGCACTCGCAGTAGCGCACGCGGATGTCGATCGAGCCCTGCACGCCGGGGAGGGTACCCCGCGTGCCGCGCGGCCCGCGTCCCGTGCGGTCACTTGCCGATGCAGAAGCGCGCGAAGAGGCGGCCGAGGACATCGTCCGGCGGGATGGCGCCGGCGACCTCGCCGAGCCGGTCGAGCGCGATGCGCAGGTTCGCGGCGACGAGTTCCGGGGCGGTCTCGACGGCGGCGTCCGCCAGCGCTCGCTCGGCCTCGGCGAGGAGCTCGGCGCGCGCGGAGCCGAGCTGGGCCGCGGCGGAGGACTTCGGGGCGACGCGGGATGCGGCGTCGGCGAGCACGGTGCGCAGGGCGTCGAGGCCGGCGCCGGTGCGGGCGCTGGTGGCGATGGCAGCGGCGGGGCGGCGACCGTCCGGCGGATCGGCGCGCGCGCCGGACGTCGCACGGTCGCACTTCGTGCGCACGTGGACGGCGGGCGTGTTCCGCAGGCCGGGCCCGGCGGCGCGTGCCGCGTCGCCGCCGTCTTCGCTGCCGTCGTCGCACCAGACGACGATGTCCGCGCGGCGCAGGGCATCCGCCGTGCGCGCCTGCATGCGGACGTCAAGCGTCTCGGTCGCCTCCTCCAGGCCCGGCACGTCGACCAGCACCACATGCGTGCCGCCCGGCAGCGTCACCGCCTCCTCGATCGCATCGCGCGTCGTGCCGCGCTCCGGCGACTCGATGGCACGCATCCGCCCGAGCAGTGCGTTGAAGAGGGAGCTCTTGCCCGCGTTCGGCGCGCCGGCAAGCACGATGCGCGCGGCGCCGCCGGCGCGGCCGGAGCCATGCCGGGACGCCAGCCGACCGCGGATGCGGCCACGGAGCTCCTCGATCCGCCGCTTGAGCTCCGGGCGCGCGATGGCCACCACGTCCTCCTGGTCGGTGAAGTCGATCCCCGCCTCGACCAGCGCGAGCGTGCCGGCGAGCGCCTCCGCATCCTCGGCGGCGGCGCGAGCCGGGGCATCGTGCTCGAGCGCGCGCGCCGCCTGGAGCTGCGCGTCGGTCTCGGCGGCGATCGCGTGCGCCACGCGGTCGGCGTCGGCGAGCGTGGCGGCGCCCGACAGCACCGCGCGTGCGCTGAACTCGCCGGGGTGCGCGCGACGCGCGTCGCCCCTCGACCCAGCGACCAGCGCGTCGACCAACCGCTCAAGGAGGAGCGGGTTCCCCGGAGCATGGATCTCGACGCAATCCTCGCCGGTGGCGCTCGACGGCCCCGGCATGGACACGATGATCACGGGAATCGGCGGCGAGGCGAGCCGAGCGGCCCACACGCCCCGCGAGGGCATCGAGGGCGGCGCGTCGCCGTCCGCCAGCATCGCCCGCACGTGCGTCCACGACCGCGTCCCGCTCGTTCGCACGATGCCGCGTGCCGACGCGCCCGGGGGCGAGGCGACGGCGACGATGGTGCGTTCGGCGTCCATCGGGCGCGGCGCCCGCCGCTCAGCGGTCGCGGAACTTCCGGCTCGGGGCGCCGCGACGCGCCTCGGCGCTGCGCTGGGCTTCCTGGGCGCGCTTCATGGCATTCTCGTAGGCGCGCTGCATGAAGCCGCCGGGCTTCCTCGCGGGTGCCTTGGAGAAGTCGACGCCTTCCATCGACTTGCGGATGCGCTTGCTCTCGTAGATCCCCACCAGCGTGCTGGTGGCGATGTAGATCGTGAGACCGCTCGGCGCCGCGTACAGCATGATGGGGAAGAGGATGACCATCATCCACTTCATCATGGCCTGCTGCTGCAGCTGCTCGGGCGTCGCGTTCGGCGCGGGCGGCGGGGTCATGTACTTCTGCTGGAAGTAGAAGACGACGCCCATCAGGATGGGGACGATGTTCACCGAGGACAGCGTCGTGACCCAGATGTTGACCTCGAAGGGGAGCGGGATGAACCGGTCCTGCGCGCTCAGGTCGCCGAGGAACTGCCAGCCGCCGATCTGCTGGAACACGCCGAAGAAGGCCGGCTGCTGGCGCAGCTCGAACGCGAAGTAGAGCACCGCGTAGAGCGCCAGCCAGATCGGCATCTGCAGGAAGGTCGGCAGCATGCCGCCTGCGCAGCCGAGGGGGTTGATGCCCTTCTCCCGGTAGAGGCGCATCGTCTCCTCCTGGAGCTTCTTCTGGTCGTCGCGGTAGCGCTTCTGCAGCGCGTCGATCTCCGGCTTCAGCGAGCCCATCTGCTTCGACACGCGCATCATCGAGACCTGCGCCCGGCGGGTCAGCGGGTGCAGCAGCCCGCGCACCACCACCACCAGCACGATGATCGCCAGGCCCCAGTCGAACACCACCCAGTCGTGCAGGAAGGCGAGGAACGACACCAGGATGTCGGCGAGCCACGCGAACGTGCACCAGCTGCAGCAGCCGCTCATCAGGTAGAGGATGAGCCCCTGCATGTTGAGCGACGCGAAGGGCTGCGCGGCGCCGAGCAGGGACCGCTCGAGCGGGCCCGCGAACACGCCCACGTCGAAGGCGGCCGACTGGCCGGGGGCGACCGTGACGGCGTCGCTCGTGACGTCCGTGAAGACCACGCGGTCGGGCTTGCCGTGGAACGTGCCCTCGCCGACCTGCGCCTGGACGACGGCGGCGGCCGGGGCGATCGCCTTCGAGGGCGAGCCCGGCGGCGCGTACGGGGCGTGGATGGCGAGCGCGAAGTAGCGGTTGGTGGCCCCGAACCACGAGAGGTTGTAGCGCTCCTCCTGCTGGCGGGCGTCCGGCCACACGCGCCAGTCGCCGGAATCGACGCGGCTCACCACGGTCGACTGGTCGAGCGTCGCGCCGTGCACGATCACCGTCGACTGCGCGGGGTCGCGCTCCTTCGACATCAGGTAGCCGGAGTGGTAGCGGCGCGCGTCGACGAGGTCGGTCGGGTCGCGCGGCAGGTCCGACGGGCCGAACTGCACCCAGCGCACCGAGTGCGGCGACGCGGAGAGGTTCTCGACGCGCTGCTCGCAGCGGATCTCCCACGACCCCGGCTCGACGCTCCAGCGGCGCGTCGCGCGCATCTGCAGGGCGCCGGTCGAGTCTGCGATCTCGGTGACGAAGGTGCCGGGCGCCGTCTCCACCCACACCTGTCCGACCACCGACACCTCGCGGCCGTCGACCTCGATGGCGCGCGCGGCGAGGATCGGCATGGTGAAGCCCTGGAGCGTGCCCGGGGCGGCGATCTCGTAGCGGCCCTCGAGCGCGTCCTCGGCGGTGCCTGCGGCGCGTGCCTCGGCGGCGCGCGTGCGGTCGGTGCCGGACTTCCACAGGTCGCTGAAGACGACGCGGGAGATGCCCGCGCCGCGCGGGGTCAGCTCGACGAGGAACTTGCCCTTCGCCGGGTCGAGCGAGCCGAGCGGCGTGGCGGTGGTGGACGGCGAGCCGGGGCTCTTGGCGACCCACGGGCTTGACGGCGCGGCCGGCGGCGGGGCGGTGGTCGGCGCTGCGCCCGCGGTGGGCGGCGCCTCGGCGGCCGTCGCCGCGTTGGTCGAGGTGGCTGCGGCAGCGGATGCGTCCACGCCGCCGGCGGGTGTGGTCGCGGGTGCCGCCGCCGTCGCCTGTTCCGCGTTCGTCCCTGTGCCCCGCTGCTGGCCCATCACGATGATGGCGACGATGCCGGCGACGATCGAGAAG
>CAYTYU010000049.1:0-16843 GCA_964440815.1 uncultured Chitinophaga sp. | reverse complement strand
CACCTGACCGCCCGGGAAACCGAGGATGCCGATGACGCGCTTGAAGGCATCGACCGTGGCGACTTCCCCCGCCGGGATCCGGGCGACGTGGCGGATGCCGGAAAGGCTGCGGGCGCGCTGGAGCACCGAGAGCAGGGTGCCCTCGGTGCCGCCGGAGCGCAGGGTGCGCTCGACCTCGAGGCTGCGGAGGGTGGTGGCATCGAGCACCACGGTCGCGCCCCGCGCCACGCGCCGCGGCGGGCGCAGGTGCGCGAGCGGGCGCTTGCTCGGCGCGGGCATCGACGGGTCGGCGCCCACCCCGCGCTGGGCGTCGAGGAGGTGGCGCAGCAGCGCGCCGGCGGCGGTGGCCGCGGGATCGTCGTCGGAGAGGTCGAAGGGCTCGAGCGTGCGCACGCCGAAGTGCTCGCGCAGGACGCGCGCGGCGTCGGGCCCCCGGAACATCCACGCCGGTCCCTCGGCCGACGCGCAGCCGGCCGCGGCCATCGCCGGCCGCAGCGCCTCGCGTTCGTCGTCGGTGCGCGACTCGGGGACAAGCAGCTCGCTCGGCGCCAGCCGCGCGAGGGCGTCGGGCAGGAGGGCCGCGTCGCAGCGATCGACCAGGAACTCGCCGGTCGAGAGCTCGATGGCGGCGAGGCCCGCGCGCCCCGCGGGAGAGGGATCGATCCAGGCCGCCGCGATCCGGTTGCTCCGCGCGTCGTCGAGGAGTGCCTCGTCGACCAGGGTGCCCGGGGAGATGACCCGCGTCACCCCGCGCTCGACCACGCCCTTCGCCTCGGAGGGGTCCTGCAGCTGCTCGCAGACGGCCACGCGGTGGCCCTGCTCGACGAGGCGCCGGAGGTAGCCCTCGACTGCGTGGAAGGGAACCCCCGCCATGGGCTGGCCCTTGGTCCGCTCGGTGAGCGTGATGCCCAGGGCGCGGTGGGCGACGATCGCGTCGTCGTCGAACAGCTCGTAGAAGTCGCCCATCCGGAAGAGGAGCAGGCACCCGGGGTGCTCCCGCTTGAACCGGTCGTACTGCCGCATGGCCGGCGTGTCGCGGTTGTAGGTGCCGCCAGCGCTCATCGAGGTCGATGGTACGAGCGCGGGTGCCCGGGAAGCGAACCGGCCCGCCCCTGAGGGGCGGGCCGGCGAGTGGAGTGGATGAGGATCGAACTCACAACCTCCTCGATGCGACCGAGGCGCTCTTCCAATTGAGCTACCACCCCAGCGGTCGAATGGAGGAGTCTATCCGCGCCCCAAACCCGCTTCAAGGCGGCTTTCGAGGGGCGCGCCGGCGGCTCCCGGGGCGAGAAGTATCGTGTTCCGGCTTCGGCCTCCCATGGGACCCCAGACCGCACTCCTCGTCTTCTGTGCCGCCATCGTTGCGGCGTCGTTCCTCGGCGGAGCGGTGCCGCTGTGGGTCCGCCTGACGCACCGGCGCCTGCAGCTTGGGCTGAGCTTCGTGTCCGGCGTGATGCTCGGCGTCGCCGTCTTCCACATGCTGCCGCACGCGCTGATGGCGCGCGCGGCCGCCCCTGCCGGCGGCGATGGCCACGGGCAGTTCGACCCGATCATGCTCGCGCTTGCGCTCGGCTTCGTGGCGATGTTCTTCCTTGAGCGCTTCGCGCACTTCCACCAGCACGAGGCGCCGGAGCCGCCGTGCGACGACCCAAACCACGGGCATCCGGGTCACCATCATCCGCACGGCGGGCATGCCGGCGGCGTCGGGCGGCTGACGTGGGCCGGGGCGGCGGTGGGCATGGGCCTGCATTCGCTGCTCGAGGGCGTGGCGCTCGCGGCAAGCATCGAGGCGGGGGCGGCGATGGGCGACTCCGGGGCGATCGCGGGCATCGGCACGTTCCTCGTGATCCTCCTGCACAAGCCGTTCGACGCCATGACGATCGCCACGCTCTTCTCGGCGGGCGGCGGCAGCCGCGGCCGGGCATTCCTCGTGAGCGCGCTCTTCGCGCTGCTGGTGCCCGTGGGCGCGGCACTCTTCCTTGCCGGCGTGACGGCCTCCGGAGATGCGGCGTCGCTGGTGCCGCTTGCGCTCGCATTCTCGGCGGGCACGTTCCTGTGCATCGCCGCGGCCGACATCCTGCCCGAGGTCCAGTTCCACCGGCATGACCGCGTTGCGCTGTCGGCGGCCCTGCTGCTTGGGCTGGGCATGGCCCTGGCGATCGGGCGGCTGGAGGCTGCCACGCACGACGGCCACGATCACTCGGGCCACGATCACTCGGGCCACGATCACTCGGGCCACGACCACGCCGGCCACGACCACGCCGGCCACGCGCACTGACCTACACTTCGCGCCCCGGAGCACACCGATGAAGGCCGAACGCGTCCTCGCCGAACTCAACCGCCTCAGACAGGACCTGGACAAGGACCCCTCCGACCCGGAATGGTTCACGCTCCACCATGTCTTCTGCTTCGTCTCGTACAAGTTGGGCGACTTCCAGCGCTACCTCGACGAGAACGTGAAGCCCGGGTCCGAGCCGGACTTCGACTGAGCGCCCGATGCCCGACTACAAGGCCACGCTGAACCTGCCGCGCACGGACTTCGCCATGAAGGCGAACCTGGCGCAGGCCGAGCCCCAGACGGTGAAGCGCTGGCAGGACGAGGGGCTGTACGCCGCCGTGCAGGCGGCGCGGGCGGGCGCCCCGGCCTTCAGCTTCCACGACGGGCCGCCGTACGCCAACGGGTCGATCCACCTGGGGCACCTGCTGAACAAGGTGCTCAAGGACATCGTCGTGCGCGCACGGCTGATGGACGGCATGCAGGTGCCGTTCGTGCCGGGATGGGACTGCCACGGGCTGCCGATCGAGCACAAGGTGGTCACCGAGATGAACGAGAAGGGCAAGCTCCAGAAGGTGATGGAGCTGCCCGACGACCAGCGCCGCATGGTCATCCGCCGCGAGTGCCAGGCGTACGCGGAGAAGTACGTGAAGCTGCAGGCCGGGCAGATGCAGCGGCTCCTGACGCTTGCCGACTACGCCGACCCGTACCTGACGATGAAGCCGGCCTTCGAGGGCGCGGTGCTCGAGGACTTCGCCGACCTGGTGGAGCAGGGGCTGGTGTACCGCGCGCTCAAGCCGGTGCACTGGTCGATCGCCAACCGCACGGCGCTGGCCGAGGCCGAGCTCGAGTACGAGGACCGGCAGGACCTGTCGGTCTACGTCGACTTCGAGGCCGCCGAGCGCGAGGCGGTCGAGCGTGCCTTCGGGTGCGAGCTCGACTGCACGCCGAGCTTCACCATCTGGACGACGACGCCGTGGACGCTGCCGGCGAACCTGGCGATCGCGGTGCACCCGGACTTCCGCTACGCGGTGGCCGAGGTGGACGGCAACGTCGCCGTGATGGCGGCCGACCTGCTGCCGAAGGTGGCGAAGCTTGCGGGGAGCGAGCAGGTGCGCGTCATCGCCGAGGCGCCCGGCAGCGCGCTCGTGGGGCTTTCCTACCGCCACCCCTTCTGCGACCGCACGGGCCGCATCGTGGCCGCCGACTACGTGACGCTCGAGGACGGCACCGGGCTCGTGCATACCGCGCCCGGCCACGGCACCGAGGACTACCGAACCGGCCTGAAGGAAGGGCTCGACACCTACTGCCCGGTGCGCGACGACGGCACCTACGACGACACCGTGCCCGAGTGGCTGCGCGGGATGTCGGTGTGGGACGCCAACCGCGAGGTGACCGAGCGGCTGCGCGCGAGCGGCCACCTCTACCACGACCACGTCTTCACCCACTCCTATCCGCACGACTGGCGATCGAAGACGCCGGTGATCTTCCGCGCCACCGAGCAGTGGTTCATCGGCGTCGACCGCCCGACGCGGCGCGACGGCCGCTCGCTGCGCGCGATGGCGCTGGACGCGACCGGCAAGGGCGCCGCCGAGGGCGGGATCGACTTCGTGCCGCCGTGGGGCCGGAACCGCATGCGCGGGATGCTCGAGAGCCGTCCCGACTGGTGCCTGAGCCGCCAGCGTGCGTGGGGCCTTCCGATCCCGGCGTTCCGCACGGCGGACGGCCAGGTGCTGCTCACGCCGGCGAGCGTGCGCGCGGTGGCGAAGCGCTTCCGCGAGAAGGGCAGCGACGCCTGGTTCACCGAGACGCCGGCCGAGCTGCTGGCGCACTGGTCGCCCGCGGCGGATCCCGACGCGCCGAAGGGCGTGGATGCCGCATCCCTGGCCAAGCTCTACGACATCTTCGATGTCTGGTTCGAGTCCGGCTCGAGCTGGAACGCGGTGCTGCGCGAGCGCGGCCTCGGGTTCCCCGCCGACATGTACCTGGAGGGATCCGACCAGCACCGGGGCTGGTTCCAGCTGAGCCTGCTGCCGGCGCTCGGTGCGACGGGTCGGCCGCCCTTCAAGGCGCTGGTGACGCACGGGTTCATCGTCGACAAGGACGGCAAGAAGATGTCCAAGTCGCTCGGCAACACCATCGAGGTCGAGGACCTGCTGAAGCAGGCCGGCGCCGAGGTGTGCCGCTGGTGGGCCTCGGGCGTCCCCTACGAGGCGGACATCAAGGTGGACATGTCGTTCTTCGCCACCGCGGGCGACGGCTACCGCAAGGTGCGGAACACCCTGCGCTACCTGCTGAGCAACCTGCATGACCACGTGCCCGCGCCCGACGAGGCCGCGCGCGTCGCCGCCACCGACCCGGCATCGATCGACGGCTGGACGCTCGCCGAGTACGCGCGCGTGCAGCGCACGGTGCTCGAGGCGTGCCGCACCGCGAACTTCCGCGACGCGCACGTGGCCATCTTTGACTTCTGCAACTCGGCGCTCAGCGCCACCTGGTTCGCGGCGACGAAGGACCGCCTCTACTGCGACCCGGCCGACGGGCCGCGGCGCCGGGCCACCCAGCGCGCGATGCGCACGGTGGCCGAGGGACTGATCCGCATGCTGGCGCCGATCCTGCCGCACACGGCCGACGAGGCCTGGCGCGCGCTGCACGGCGCCGGCGCGCGGAGCGTGGCGTTCGAGTCGCACGTGCCGTTCGCGTTCGAGGCGCACCCGGCATGGCCGGCGGCGATGGCCGCACGCGAGGCCGCGCTGAAGGCGCTCGAGGAGGCCAAGGCGAAGGGCATCGAGAACCCGCTCGACGCGGGGCTGGTGATCCCCGATCCCGAAGGGGCGCTCGCCCCGTTCGCGGCGGAGATGGCCGACCTCGCCGGCGCGAGCCGCGCTCGGCTCGACCGGGCGGCGACGGCCGTGGCGGTCGAGGACCTGCGCGAGTCGCCGCGCTGCGAGCGAAGCCGCAAGCGCGACGGCACCGTGCGGGCGCGCGCGGACGGCGGGATGCTCAGCGACCGCGACGCGGCCGCCGTGGGCGTCAGCTGACCTTCGATCCCGGCTTCACCGGCTTCTCGACCGTGACGACGATGACGTCGCGCAGGTCGGCGCCCGGCTTGGCGTCGGCGGCGGGCGCCGCGCCATCGCGCAGGTCGCTCGCGGCAAGCACCATGCCCTGGCTCACCTCGCCGCGCAGCATGCGCGGCTCGAGGTTGGCGACGATCACCACCTGCCTGCCCACGAGCTGCTCGGGGGCGTACCACGCCTTGATGCCCGCGCACACCTGGCGGCCGGCGGGCGTCCCGTCGTCGAGCGTGAGCTTCAGCAGCTTGTCGGCGTTGGGGTGCGGCTCGGCGCGCACGACGGTGGCGACGCGCAGGTCGAGCTTGGCGAAGAGCTCGTAGGGGATGTTGGGCAGGGCCTCGGGTTGGGCGGGCGCGGCGGGTGCGGTCATCGGCGGGTCCTCGGCGGGCGGTTCAGAAGCTGGGCGCGGCGGGAGAGGTGACGCGGTCCGGGCCCTCGGGGTTGGCGACGGCGAAGCCGAGCCGCTTCTCCATCGACTCCCGGCCGAAGGCGCGCGCGAGGTCGGGCTCCGGCTCGTCCTGCATGATGGCGGGGTACAGGCGGCCCTGGGCGGCCAGCGCACCGTAGTCCTCCGCGTAGAGCGGGGTGACGTCGTTGATGCGGACCACGAGCACCGCGCGCTTCGACTCCACCGGCACCACCACGATGCGGTCACTGTCCGGGAGCGTGTTCACGATCGCACCCGGCGGCAGCGCCAGCGCGCGGCGGATCACGGCCCGGATGGCATCGGCATCGGCGCCGACCTTCGGAAGCGAGCCGGGCAGGCGGAAGCCAACCTGGTTCAGCGTCTGGACGTTCGCGAGGTGCACCATCGGCGCCGGCTGCACCGAGGACAGGTACGGCGTCGCGAACTGGGCAAGGCCCTCGGCCGCGGCCTTGCCGCCCAGCTCATCCGCCATGCCCGCGAGCTTCTCGTACCGCGCCTCGACCTCGGCGTCGCGCGTCACCGCCGCGCGGACCTCGTCGAGCGAGGCGGGGGGGTGCGCCTTCTCGGCCGCGGTGATCCGCCACACGACGACATCGTCGCCGGGGGTCACGGCCACGGGACCGATCACGCCGGGCTGGATGGGCAGGCGCGACTCGGGATCGAACGCCCGCATCGCCCGCACCATGGCGCCGATGCCCATCGGGCGGCCATACTCGGTCGTGGTTGCCGCGCCGACCACCGGGGTGCCCTCGATCGAGGTCGGGGTCATCCAACCGCCGCCGTCGGCGGCCTGCGGCATCGCCACCGAGAAGCGCTGCGCGAGTTCGGCGGCAAGTGCCTTCAGCGCGGGCTGGCGGTCCTTCCAGTCATCGGGCAGCTTGGCCATGCCGCCCTCGACCGGGATGTCCTTCATCTGCGCGCGGTTCCAGTCACGGACGAAGCCCGCGATCCGCTCGGCGCGCTCCTTCATGAGTCGGCGTTCGACTGCGTCGCGGACCTTCGGTGCGTACGCCTCGTACGACGGCGGCAGCGCGCCGGGGGCGAGCTCGGCGTCCGTGACGCCGAACGCCTTCGGGTCGCGCCGGAACTCCTTGCGCAGCTCGACCGGTCCGAGCGCGGGGTCGCTTGCCAAGCCGGCCAGGATGTCGCGTGCCGGGACCACCAGCCACTCCAGCTGCACTCGGTCCGGGATCCGGTAGCCGATGCCGCCCGGGCCGGCGCCCTCGGGCTGGTCCTTGCCGGCCTCGAAGAGCTTCGCGAGGCGGTCCTCGCCCGGCGGGTCGATCGGGAGCGCCTTGGTGGCGACCGCGCCGTCGAGGACCACCACGTCGCACGAGGCGTTGGTGAGCATCTCGCGCGCGGCATCGCGCATGCGGGCGTCGGAGAGCCGTCGGTTGCCGACGGAGAGCCCCACCAGCCGCTCGACGCCGCGGAGGTTCGCCAGCGTGTCGAGCACCACCTGCGGCTGCTGCCGTGCCGACGACGCCAGCTGCATCAGCACGTCGTCGGGCCGGGCGCCGGAGCGGGCCGCGCTCTCCTCGAGCATGGTGCGTCCGTCTCCCTCGCCGCCGACGAGGCCCGCATCGCGCGCCTCCTTGACCAGCAGCCACCAGTGTTCCGGCGACTTGGAGGCGCCGAGTCGCCCGACCACCGGCCCGCCCATCACCTCGAGCACCGCCAGCTGCGCCCGCATGTCCTGCAGGTCGCCGAGGGTGAGGGTGGTGCCGTCGGAGGTGCGCGCCCAGGCGGTGTCGGATGACCCGCCGCCCTGCGAGCACTGCGTCACGGCCGTCGGGGCCAGGAACACGATCAGGAGCAGCACGCTCACCGCGGCGAGGATCTGCCTGTTGTAGTTCTGCAGCTTCTTGATCATGGCGAGGGGGCAAGTCTACGGGAGCGGCCCAAAAAGGGCCGGAGCGCGCCGCGGGGGCGCGCTCCGGGATCCGTGCTCCGGCATCGTCGGGGCGGGGCGCGGCAGCGCGTCCCGCCGCGGGTTCAGCGGTAGAACTCGACGATCAGGTTGGTGTTGACGTCGAAGGGGATCTGGTCCGAGGTGGGCATGGTGAGCACCTTGGCGCGCAGTTCCGCGGGGTTGACCTCGATCCAGCCCGGCACCTGGTGGCCCTGCAGGCTCTCCATGTGCTCGCGGCAGGTCTTGTGAAGCTTCTCCTTGATGGTCACGACGTCGCCGACCTTCACCGAGAAGCTCGGGCGGTCGACCTTGGCGCCGTTGACGCGCACGCTGCCGTGGGCCACCAGCTGGCGCGCCGCCCAGATCGAGCGGACGAAGCCCGCGCGGCGGACGACGTTGTCGAGGCGACGCTCCAGGAGCTGCAGCAGCACCTCGCCGGTGTTGCCCTTGGTGCGGCCGGCCTCTTCCATGTAGCGGCGGAACTGGCGCT
This sequence comes from uncultured Chitinophaga sp., assembly GCA_964440815.1. Taxonomy (GTDB): domain Bacteria; phylum Planctomycetota; class Phycisphaerae; order Phycisphaerales; family SM1A02; genus UBA966. The sequence goes on along the minus strand of CAYTYU010000049.1, from coordinate 8,662 downwards.
CGAGCACGTTGTAGTGGTAGCGCAGCTTCTGCTTCTCGTCCTTGCGGATCCCGTAGGGCTTGACCCGCTTGCCGCGCAGGCCGTGCGGCCCGGGGGGCGTCAGCGCCCGCTTGGCGGTGTGCTTGGGGAGGTCGGCGATCGGCACGCCGACGCGACGGGAGAGCTTGACCTTGGGACCGAGATAGCGAGCCATTCGTGGACCTGGATTCTCTTGCCTGCAGTGCTGCCGGACACCGGGTCCGGCGGCCTCCGCGCCTGCGGAGGGGAACGGAGAAGTAGACCACAATCGGCCGTCCTTCGCAACGACCGGAAGCGGCGCGGCTGCCCTGGAGGCAGCGGGATTCTCGGACGCGTTCAGTAGGCGCGGCGCTCGTCGCCTGCGCGCCAGCGCAGGTAGGCGGTGTTCAGCACCCGGAGCCCGCCGGGCGTGGGGTATTCGCCGGTGAAGTACCAGTCGCCCGTGAAGCGGGGCATCGCCGAGCGCAGTCCGTCGACGGACTGGTAGAGGACGTCGAGCCGCCCTCGCCAGGGCAGCCCCGGTGCGCGGATCAGCTCGCCGACCTTGGCGCCGATCTCGTCGAGGCTGAACGGCTCGTAGATGGCGCGCACCTCGTTGCGCATCCGCTCGGGCGGCAGGTGCGCCTGCGCGCGGCAGCGCTCCTCGACCTCCGCCAGGACGGACTGCCGGCCGCTGTCGGCGAGGAGCGCCACCGCCGCCTCGAAGGCGATGAACCGGCCGAGCTGGCTCATGTCGATCCCGTAGCAGTCCGGGTACTTGATGGGCGGCGCGCTGCTGGCGATCACGATCCGGCCCGGCTCGAGGCGGGAGAGCATCGTCACCACGGAGTCGCGCAGCGTGGTGCCGCGCACGATCGAGTCGTCGACGACCACCAGCGTGTCGCCCGGGCGGACGGTGCCGCGGGTGATGTCGTAGACGTGGCTGACGAGGTCCTTGCGCGCGCTGTCGGAGGTGATGAAGGTCCGCAGCTTCTGGTCCTTGGTGGCCACCTTCTCGGCGCGGATGCGCGGGTAGGCCAGCCGCCGGATGTCTTCCTCGCCGAGCGTGCCGGCGCGCAGCAGGGCGCACATCCGCTCGGCGGACCGCTCGGCGACCAGCCGCTCGAGCTCCTGCAGGAGCCCGAGGTAGGCGGTCTCGCTGGTATTGGGGATGTAGCCGAAGACGGTGCGCTCGATGTCCCAGTCGACCGCGTCGAGGACGCGGCGCGCCAGTTCGCGGCCGAGCGCCTTGCGCTCCTCGTAGATGTCCGGGTCGTTGCCGCGGCTGAAGTAGATGCGCTCGAAGGTGCACTGCCGCTCGGGCGCGGGCCCGAGGACGCGCGTGACCGCGTGCGTCCCGTCGGCCTTCATCGCCAGGACGTGCCCGGGCGGAAGCTCCTCGACGTCGCGGGGGGCGATGCCGAAGGCCGCGGCGAGCGCCGGCCGCTCGCTGGCGACCGCGATGGCCTCGGGCGTGCGAACCCAGAATGCCGGCCGGATGCCGGCGGCGTCGCGCAGGACGAAGGAGTCGCCGTTGCCGAGGATTCCCCCGAGGACGAAGCCGCCGTCGAATGACTCCGCGGTGCGCAGGACCCGCGCCAGGTCGATCTGGGCCGAGACTTCCTGCGCGAGCGCGTCGCCCTCCAGGTTCCGGAAGCTGCCGGGGCCGGAGGTGGAGGCGAGGAAGTCGTGCTCGCGGTCGAGGGAGTGGCCGATCTTCTCGAGCACGACGCCGGTGTCGGCGTCGCCGATCGGGTGGATGCCGTAGGACACGAGGCGGTCGAAGAGCTCGGCCGCGTTCGTCAGGTTGAAGTTCCCGGCCAGCGCGAGGTTGCGGCTGGCGACGCTGCTGCGGCGCAGGTACGGGTGGCAGAGATCGGTGCCGTCGCCGGAGTGGGTTCCGTAGCGGAGGTGCCCGAGCAGCACCTCGCCCAGGAAGGGCAGGCGCCGCTTCAGCTCGACCGGATGCATGCGTCGCAGCTCGTCGGCGCCGAGCCGCTGCGCGGGGCCGAGGGCCTTGGCGAAGATGCGCTCGACCGGGGATCGCTTGGCGCTCCGCAGGCGGTCGATGAACTGGTCGCCCGGGGGCATGCCGCGGCGCACGACCGCGATGCCGGCGCCGTCCTGCCCGCGGTTGTGCTGCTTCTCCATGAGGAGGTACAGCCGGCGCAGCGGCCACAGCGGGTCGCCGAGCTCCGACTGGAACCACTCGATCGGCTTGAGGAGCCGGATCATGGCCAGGCCGCATTCGTGGGTGAGGCGGTCGCCCATGGGTCCGAGGGGGAGAGCGTAGCGGCCCCGCCCGCGCGGCAGGCGCGTGGGATCAGGGCATCCGTGCGCTCACGCGTCGAACAGCGTGGCGTGCTCGGCGCGCGCGGCCACCTCCAGCGGCGGGGTGGGGGCGCCCTGGGCGGAGACCAGCATGCGCGCGACAAGCGTCGGCGCGCGCTCGGCCCAGAGGCGACCGACCAGTGCCGGGCAGTTGCACTGCCGCGAGAGGTGCAGCAGCACCACGGCGCCGAGCGGGTGGAGGCGGTCGACCTCCAGGGCAAGCGACAGCGCCTGCTCGTTCGAGAGGTGGCCGCTTCCGCCCATGATCCGGTCGATCAGGTACGGCGACCGGCCCGAGGCGCGCTGCAGGGTCGGGTCGTAGTTGCTCTCGAGCATCAGCACGTCGGCGCCGGCGAGGAACTCGGCGAGGCCCCGGGTTGCTCGCCCGCAGTCGGTGGCGTGCGCGGCGACGCGCGTGCCGCCGCGGATGCGGAAGGCGGTCGAGCCGAGCGAGTCGTGCGGCAGCGGGAATGCCTCGAAGGAGAGGCCGCACCGATCGAAGCTGCCGTCTTCCTCGTCGACCCACGAGGGCAGGTAGCCCATCGACGCGACGGCCGCGGCGTGGCGCGGCCGGATGACGAGCCGGGGCCCGGCCAGTCCACCGAGGGCGCGCGTCCAGCCGGAATGCAGGTGGTCGGAGTCGGGGTGCGTCAGCACCACCGCCCCCACGTCGGCGGGCCGGAACCCGGACGATTCCATGCGCCGGCGCGTCTCGCGGGGCGAGAAGCCGACGTCGAGCAGCACGATGCCGCCGGGGCCCTCGACCAGCGTGCAGTTGCCGGAGCTGCCGGAGCCGAGCACGCAGACTCGCATGGCGGCGGAGCTCACTCCTCGGTGCCGGCGGCGGCCGACCCGCGGCCGACGCCGTGGCAGATGCCGCGCCTGGTGGCGCGCATGAACGCCACGCACTCGGCGATGGCGGGCTCGGCGATGCGTTCCTCGAGCAGCGGGATCGCCTGCAGCGGCGTGGCGCCGCCGCGGTAGATCGTCTTGAACGCCCAGCGCACCGCGTCGATCGCCTCGCGGCCGGCCCCCGACCGGCGCAGGCCGACCAGGTTGATGCTGGCCACGAGGTTGTCGGCGGTGGCGGTGAACCAGGGCGGCAGGTCGAGCCCGAGGCAGATCGTGCCGCTCACGAAGGAACCGCGCCCGAGCCGCACGAACTGCTGGATCGCGGTCAGTCCGCCGATGATCACGCGGTCCTGGACCTCAACGTGCCCGGCAAGGACGCAGCCTGACGCGAAGATGCAGTTGCTTCCCACGGTGCCGTCATGGCCGAGGTGGGTGTTGGTCATCCAGTAGTTGGAGTCGCCGACACGGGTGGGCCGGTCGGTCGCGCCGCGGTGGACGGTAGCGCCCTCGCGGAAGATGTTGCGGTGGCCGATGACGCAGCCGGGTCCGGCGGCGTTCGGGTCGAAGCCGAGGTCCTGGGGCGCGAATCCGAGGCAGGCGCCGGGATACAGCACGTTCCCGTCCCCGAGGACGACCGGGCCGTTGACGATGGCACGCGCCACCAGCGTGCACCCCGCGCCGATCCGCACCGGGCCGACGGTGCCGAGCACCATGCAGCCGGGGCCGACGGCGGTGTCGGGACCGATCTCGACGTCGCCTTCCACGATGGCCGTGGAATGGACGGTGGCGCTGGGGTGGATCCTCGCGCCGGCGGGCGAGGATCGCGCGGTCAGGCTCATGCGGTCAGTGTATTGGCCGCGAGGTCGCCCGAGGCATGCGGCGCGTGCGGGCGGTCGTCGCGGTTTGGCCGCCCGGCGCCGTGGCAGATGCCGCGCTTCGCCAACGAGAGGAACCGCAGGTAGTCGGCGACCACCGCGTCCTCGCGCCGTTCCTCGAGCGAGGGTATGGCCTGCTGCGGGGTGCGGTCCGTGCGGTAGAGGGCGTCGTACACCCACTGCACCGACGCCACCATCCGCTCCGTGGCGCCCGCCCGGCGCAGGCCTTCGACATTGATGCCCGTCGCGGCGTTGATCGACGTGCACACGAACCACGGCGGCAGGCCGGTCGTGAACCCGGAGGTGTCGGTGAGCACCGACCCGTGGCCGGCGCGCGCGAACTGGTGCACCGCGCACATGGCGCCGACGGTGACGTCGTGCTCGAGGTGCACGTGGCCGCCGAGCACGGAGCCGGCGCCGATCGTGCAGCCGTCGCTCACCTCGCCGTCGTGGCCGAGGTGCGAGCCGGCCATCCAGTGGGTGCCGCTGCCGATCCGGGTCGGATCGGCGGTCTTGCCCCGGTGGACGGTGGTGCCTTCGCGGAAGACGTTGCGGTCGCCGATGATGCAGCCCGACCCGCCCTTCGAGGCGTCGAAGCCGAGGTCCTGCGGCGAGAAGCCGAGGCAGGTGTTCGGGTAGACGACGTTCCGGGAGCCCAGGACGATCGGGCCGTTCAGCGTGACGTTGGCGATCAGCGTGCAGTCGGCGCCGATCGACACGGGGCCGGTGGTGCCGAGCACGAGGCATCCCGGTCCGATCGTGCATCCGGGGCCGACGTCGACGTCGCCCTCGAGGATCGCCCCGGGGTGCACCGTGGCGCCCGGGTCGATGCGGATTCCCCGCGAGGTGCCGTGCGGGAAGTCCTGCATTCCACGAGTGTATGGAACGCCACCGCGACCGCTACCTTGGGCGCCGGTGGATTCCCCGAATTCCGAGCGATTCGACTTGGTGGACCTCGGTGCGATGGCCTACGGCGCCGCGTTCGACCTGCAGCGTGCCCACCATGCCGAGGTGCTCGCCGGCCGCGCGGCCGGCGTGGCGCACCGCGTGCTGCTCGTCGAGCACCCGCCGACGATCACCGTGACGCGCCGGCCTGACGCGGCGTCGCACGTGCTGGCGGGGGACGAGGCCCTGGCGGCTGTCGGCGTCGAGCGCTGCGACACGGACCGCGGCGGGGACGTCACCTACCACGGCCCGGGGCAGGCGGTCGTCTACCCGATCGTCGACCTGCAGCGGCTGGGCCTGGGGATCCACGCCTACATCCGCGCGCTCGAGCAGGCGGCGATCGAGACCTGCGCCGCCTGGGGGCTGCGCTGCGGACGCGAGCAGGGGGCGACCGGCGTCTGGACGGAGGCGGCGGCGCGGCCGGCGCGCAAGGTGGCGGCGATCGGCGTTCGCGTCTCGCGCGGCGTGACCATGCACGGCATGGCGCTCAACGTCGCGCCCGACCTCTCGCACTTCGGGCTGATCGTGCCGTGCGGCCTGCACGGACGCGAGGTGACCAGCATGCGCGCCGAGCTGGGCGACGCGTGCCCACCCGCCCGCGAGGCGGGGCGACGGCTGGCCGACGAGGTGGTACGTGCCCTGGCCGCGGCCGCGGTCACTCGTCCTTGAGCGAGAGTTCCTTCATCACCTCGGCGGTGATGTCGACGGCCTCGGGGTAGCGCAGGAAGGTGCGCACCTGCACCTGGAGCATGGCGTCGGCGGGGCTCGACACGTCGAAGGGCTGCGCGGTGGGCACGAAGCGGAGCACCAGGTCGACCTTGGTGCGCTCGCCGACCACGTCGACCGCCGCGGTCATCTCGCGGTAGGCCTTCTCGATCTGCTCGGCCTGCAGCTTGCCCAGGCTGTCGCCGGTCTCCTTGCGGAAGGCCTCGACCTCCTTGAAGAAGGACTCGACCTCGGCGCGTCCGGCCTCGAAGTCGGGGCTCTTCGGGTCGAGGTCCTTGTACTTGGCCTCGAGCTCCTGGAAGCGCTTGCGGAACTCCTCGTCCTTGCCCTTGGCGGCCTCCTCCAGCCGCTTGCGCTCCTCCTCGAAGCGCTCGCTGCGCAGCAGGAGCTTCATCACCTTGTCGCTGTTGACCGCGCCCACGGACCAGATGCGCGCGGTCGGCTGCTCGCCGAAGGCCACGTGCCCGTCGACCATCCGGAGCTTGACGTCGTCCGCCGGCCGGGTGCCGGCGAGCAGGGCGATGGCCGCGGCTGCGGCGATGGCGGCGGGGAGGGCGCGGCGGGCGAGCGTGTTCATGGCCCGGATCGTAGCCGGGCGGCCGGCTCAGTCGCCCTGGTCGAGGATGGCCATGAAGGCCTCCTGCGGGATCGACACGGTGCCGATCTGCTTCATGCGCTTCTTGCCGGCCTTCTGCTTCTCCAGGAGCTTGCGCTTGCGGCTCACGTCGCCGCCGTAGCACTTGGCGATGACGTTCTTGCGCATCGACTTGATGCTCTCGCGGGCGATGATCTTGCCGCCGATCGCCGCCTGCAGCGGGATCTCGAACTGGTGGCGGTCGATCTGCTCCTTGAGCTTCTGGAGGATCTGCCGGCTGCGGTGCTCGGCGAAGTCGCGGTGGCAGATGAGGGCGAGCGCCTCGACCGCGTCGCCGTTCACGAGGATCTGCACCTTGACGAGGTTGTCGGCGCGGTACGAGGTGATCTCGTAGTCCATGGTGCCGTAGCCGCGCGTGACGCTCTTCAGCTTGTCGTAGAAGTCGTAGATGATCTCGGCGAGCGGCAGCTCGTAGACGAGCATCTGGCGGTCCTCGCCGATCGCCACCTGGCTCTGGAAGATGCCGCGCCGCGCGTCGCAGAGCTTCATCAGGTCGCCGATGTTGTCGTTGGGGCAGATGATCTCGATCTTGACGATCGGCTCGCGGATCTCCAGCACCGTCCCCATGTCGGGCAGGTCGGCGGGGTTGTGGATCTCGAGCTCGGTGCCGTCGTGGCGGAGGATCCGGTAGCTCACCGTGGGCGCGGTCTGCACGATGCTGACGTTGCCCTCGCGCTCGAGGCGCTCCTGGACGATGTCCATGTGGAGCAGTCCGAGGAACCCGCAGCGGAACCCGAAGCCGAGCGCCTCGGAGTGCTGGGTCTCGTAGGTGAAGCTGGCGTCGTTGATGTGCAGCTTCTCGATCGCCTCGCGCAGCGCCTCGAAGTCGGCGCGCTTGCCCGTGCCTTCCTCGTCCGTGGCGGGGTAGAAGTCGCAGAAGACCATCTGCTTCGGCTCCTCGTAGCCGGGCAGCGGCTCCGAGGCCGGGTCGTTCTCGAGCGTGACGGTATCGCCGACGCGCACGTCCGCGAGGCTCTTGATGCTCGCGCAGACGTATCCCACCTGCGCGAAGTTGAGCTCCTTCATCTTCTGCGGGAAGGGCGTGTTGCGGCCGAGGTCGATGACGTTGAAGGTGCGTCCCGAGCCCATCATGCGGATCTTGTCGCCGACGCGGATGCGCCCGTCGAACACGCGGATGTAGACCACCACGCCGCGGTACTCGTCGTACTTGCAGTCGAAGATCAGGGCCCGCAGCTGCGGAACGCGCTGCTGGGGCGGGGAGGGGAGCTTCTCGACGATCCGGTCGAGGAGCTCGTTGATCCCCTTGCCGCTCTTGGCGCTGACCTGCAGGCAGTCCTCGGCGGGCAGGCCGAACACCTGCTCGACCTCCATGGCCACCTTGTCCGGGTTGGCCGCGGGGAGGTCGATCTTGTTGATGACCGGGATCAGCGTCAGGTCGTTGGCGACGGCGAGGTAGGCGTTGGCCACCGTCTGCGCCTGCACGCCCTGGGTGCTGTCGACCACCAGGATCGCGCCCTCGCAGGCCTTGAGGGCGCGGCTCACCTCGTAGGTGAAGTCGACGTGGCCGGGGGTGTCGATGAAGTTGAGCTCGTAGTCCTCGCCCTGGTAGCGGTGGGTCACCGTGACCGCCGAGGCCTTGATGGTGATGCCGCGCTCGCGCTCGAGGTCCATCGAGTCGAGGAGCTGGGCCCGCGCCTCGCGCTCGCTCACCGCCTTGGTGGCCTGCAGCAGCCGGTCGGCCAGCGTGCTCTTGCCGTGGTCGATGTGGGCGATGATGGAGAAGTTGCGGATGCGCACGGGAAAGTCCCGAAGTCTAGCGCGGCCGGGGGGGAGCCGAACCACATTCGGGGCAGGCAGGCGGCGGTTGCGGGCCCAGGAGGTGCCCGCACGCGATGCAGGTGTGGTGGCCGCGCGCGCAGAGTGCGGTGCGCACGAAGGGCATGTAGCTGCGGCGCATCGCCACCCAGAACGCCCAGTGCTGGAGCGGGAAGTACAGGACCAGGAGGCAGACGCCGGCGACGAGCCCTGCGCGTGCCGAGGGCGTGAACGCCGTGGCCGGCGGGATCAGGATCGCCGCGCACATGATGGGCACCGGCAGGAGCGAGACCCACGTGAAGTCCCAGCACGCGCGCCAGTCGCGCAGCATGCGCACGTTCGCGTCCCAGTGAAGCGAGACCTGCTCGCGCAGCGAGAGCCGCAGCGCCGGGTCATGGAAGCGCGGCAGCCACCCGCGCTCAGCCATGCCGAGGCGCGGTCGGCGGGGCGGGAGGCGGCGCGGTGCCCGCGGGGGCGGGCGTGCCGGCGGGCGCGCCGCCCGTGG
>CAYTYU010000048.1:0-17371 GCA_964440815.1 uncultured Chitinophaga sp. | reverse complement strand
ACCGACGCGCACCGCGCGCCGCGCATGAACGACCATCGGCCGGCGCCCTGCACCGCCGCGCCCAGCCACGCGCCGGCGAGCGCAGCGGCCGGAACGGGCCAGCACGCCGCCGCCACCGCTGCCACGAGCAAGCGCACCTCCGATGCGCCGTCGATGCCTCCGCCCGCCAGGCCCGCGTGCCCCGCGGCGCGCAACCCCTCGGACACCTCGCCGAGCAGCCGCCCGGGCACCCCGAACGCCCACGCCGCCGCCAATCCGCCGGCGATCGCCCCGATCGCGCACGGTGCCGCGCGCACCGGTGCCCCGTGGCGCTCGCGCAGGCGCTCGATCCGCCGCGGGCCCGCATCGATCGTGCGCTCCTCGCTCATCGCGCGCCTCCCGCGATCGAGTGCATCGCATCAAGCATCCCCGCGACGGCACCGTCCATCGACGACTGCATCGCCCACGCGCCGGTCGCCAGCGCGAGGAACCCCACCGCCGCACGCACCGGGAAGCCGAAGGCAATCGGCGAGATGCCGGGCACCGAACGGGCGATCAGCCCAGACACGAGGCTCTCGACCACCAGCACCACGGTCACGGGCATCGCCACTCGCAGCGACAGCTCGCACGCGGCGCACGCCGCGCCGGTCGCCACCGCAAGCGCTCCCTCGCCCGGGCGCCAGAGCCCCAGGCCCACGTAGTCGAAGCTGCGGACGCTTGCGAGCGCCACGGCGTCGAGCCCGCCCGCCCAGACGAACATCGCCGCGCCCGCCAAGCCAAGAACCTGCCCGACGGCATCGTCGCCGTCCATCGCATCGGGCGCACCGTCGCTGACCGCGGCTCCGAACCCAAGCCCCATCTGCACGCCGGCCAGCGAACCCGCGGCACGGAACGCCGCCACCGGCAGCATCGCGATCGTGCCGATCGCCGCACCGACCGCGAACTCGATCGCCGCGGCCGGCACCAGCCGCCATGGCTCGTCGACCGAGGCCTGCGGCAGCCCGGACGCGGCGACGGTCGGCAGCGCCGCGGCCGCCAGCGCGATGGCGATCGCCGCGCGCATCCGCGCCGAGAGCGCCGCCGACGCGAATGCGGGCGCGAACGCAGCCACGCCCGCCACCCGGCAGGCCGCGAGGGCGAGCGGCACCAGCACCTCGCCGCTCATGCCGCCCCCATGAACATCGCCTGCGCGAACCCGACCAGCTTCGACACCATCCAGCCGGCAAGCGCCAGGAGCGCCAGCGCGCACGCCACCAGCCGAGGCACCGCACTGACCGCATGGTCCTGCACCTGCGTCGCCGCCTGCAGCACCGCGGCGACCAGCCCGACGGCCACCGCCACCACCAGCACGGGCAGCGCGACCACGAGCGCCGTCAGCAGCGCCGATTGCAGCAGGTCGACCGGCGCGTCGCCCGTCATCCCGCCACCGCCAGTCCGCCGAGGAGCGACCCGACCACCAGCGTCCATCCGTCGGCCAGCACGAAGAGGAGGAGCTTGAGCGGCATCGACACCAGGGTCGGCGGCACCATGAACATGCCCAGGCTCACCAGGATGCTCGCCACCACCAGGTCCACCACCAGGAACGGCAGCAGCACGCGGAAGCCGATCAGGAACGCGACCTTCAGCTCGCTGAGGACGAACGCCGGCACGAGCGTCGCCATGTCGACGTCGGCACGCGTGAGCTTCGACGGGTCCGAGACGTCGACGCCCCGGTGCGCAAGCAGCATGTAGACGCCCTGCCAGTTCCCCGTGGCCTCGATCTGCGCGAACATGAACTCGCGCAGCGGCTGGCGCGCGGCTTCCCATGCCTCGGCGGAACTCGCGACCGTGCCGTCCATGTACGGCCGCACGCCGGCGTTCCACGCACGGTCGAAGGTCGGTGCCATCACGGCAAAGGTGAGGAGGAGCGAGAGCCCCACCACCACCTGGTTCGGCGGCATCGCCTGCGCGCCCACCGCCTGGCGCAGGAGCCCAAGCACCACCACGACCCGCGTGAAGCAGGTGCAGAGAACGAGCACCGCCGGCGCGAGCGACAGCACCGCCAGCAGCACCACCATGTCCACCGCGCCGCGGAAGCCCGCGCCGGCGGGCAGTGCCTCTGCCGCGCCCGCGACGATCGACACCGGGTCGATGCCCGCCGCGTCCTGCGTCATGCCTGCGTCCCCCGGCCGGAACGGAGGTCGACGACACGCTCGGCCGGGGGCGCGGCGGCCACCGACGCCCCGCGCGTGCGCGCGAGCATCACCGCGACATCCGCCGGGTCGGTGAGCTCGGAGAGCGTGCGCATTCCGTCGCGCCCCTGGTGGACGCACAGCACCTTGGGGCCGAAGCGCACCGCGAGCACCTGCTGCCCGCGGCCGACGGGCGCCCGCGCGATCACCTCGAAGGCACCGTCGCCGGACAGCGTGCGCGCCATGCCCGAGCGCTGGATCCACCACCGCGCCACGAACACGATGCCCACCACCACGACCAGCGCCCCGACCATTCGCGCAATCTCGCCGCCCGCGGACACCGCATCGACGCGCGATGCCGGCGCCGCAGCGGGAAGCGGCGTGCCTTCGCCCACGGCCGGTGCCTGCGCCGTCGCGGCACGCGCCCCGATCGCCACGGCGATCGCGAACGCGACGGCAACGAGGCGTGCACGGACCGCGCGCCGCCGCACCGCGGCGCGCGCCAACGACCAACGATCGACGGGGACGGGGATGGCCATCCTTGGCTCCCTGCATTCATCGGCCCCGGACCGGCAATTCCTGCAGAGAGTGCGCAGTTCCTGCCGGACTCAGGCGGCCGGGCGGACGTCGAGCAGCGCCAAAGCCCCGGGAAGCACCTCCACCTCGGCCTCGGCGGTCGGGCCGCCCGGCACGGGGTCTCCGTCGGCCTGCAGGTGCACGGGCCGGTCCCACCGCAGGTGCCACGCGTGGTCACGGCCGAGGCCTGCGGCCCGACCAGGGCCAGCCACGGCCAGCCGCACGAACCACCCGATCACCCCCAAGGCAGACCGGCACCGCAGCGCCACCGCGTCCAGCCGAGCGTCCGCCGGATCCGCCCCGCGCGCGGGATTGAGCCGCAGCGCGTACTCCGGCGCGTTCGCGACCACCAGGCCGCCGCACCAGCGCACGGATGCCTCCCCGCCCGCGCCGCACACCGTCACCTCCGGCGCACGCCAGCGCCACGCCGTCCGGACGATCGGCCCCAGGTACGACGCATGCGAGATCGGCCCGCGGCGCGCCGCGTGCAGCGCCGCCACCACGTCGGCGTCGAATCCCGCCGAGGCCATGACGACGAACCGATGCTCCCGCATCCCGGGTCGCCGGATCACCCCGAGGTCGACGCGCCGCGTGGACCCATCGCGCACCGCCGCCGCCAGCCGATCGGCCCCGACGCGGAAGCCGAACGCGCGCGCCGCCAGGTTCTCCGTTCCCGTGGGAACGATCGCGAGCGGCACGCGCCGGCCCGCCAGCCGCCCCGCCACGGCACGCACCGTGCCATCGCCGCCGACGGCGATCACCGCACGCATCGCGTCGATCGCCTCGTCCCACGGACCGTCGAGCGCGACGTCGACGGCATCGATCCCCGCGCGCGCCAACGCGGCACGCACGCCGTCGCGCGCATGCACCGCCCGACCGCGTCCCGCGGCCGCATTGCTCACGATCGCCGCTCGCATCCCGGGCAGCGTAGGGCCGCGGCCGCGCACGGCGCGCGCGGCGCCCGCCGCGCCCCGGCTACCATTCGCGCCGATGCGCCGGATCCCCCTGCTGATCGCCGCGGTCGTTGCCGCGATGCTGCACGGGCGCGCGCTCGCGCAGCAGGAATTCAAGCTCGACGACCGGGACCTCTGGCGCGAGCAGGATGCCCCGCCGCCGGGTTCGCCGGCGTCGATCGTCCGCCAGGCGCGGCTGGTGCTCGCCAAGGGCGAGGCCAAGCGCGCGAAGGCGCTGATGGATGCGTTCCTCGAGCGCTTCCCCGCCGACGTGCTGCGGCCCGAGGCGCTCCTCGTGCGCGGCGAGGCGCGCGACAGGCTCGACGACGAGTACGGCGCCCTGTTCGACTACGAGGAAGTCGCGCGCAAGTACCCGTACAGCAGCTCGTTCGTGCCCGCGCTCGAGCGCGAGTACGAGATCGCGCTGCGCTATGCCGCCGGACTCAAGCGCAAGTTCTGGGGGACCTTCCGCATCGTCAGCACCGAGGACGACGCGCAGGAGATCCTGATCCGCATCCAGGAACGCCTGCCGGGCAGCGCGCTCGCCGAGAAGGCGGGCATGTCGCTCGCGGACTTCTACTACGACCGCCGCGACATGGACCTCGCGGCCGACGCCTACGACCTCTTCCTGCAGAACTATCCCCGCTCGAACCTCGCCGACAAGGCGCGCGTGCGGCTGATCGCGTCGTACTGCTCGGGCTACAAGGGCCCGGAGTTCGATGCGCGCGGGCTGGCAGAGGCCGCCACCAAGCTGCGCGAGATGCAGGCCACGGAGCCGCAGCTCGCGAAGCAGCTCGGCGCCGAGGCGATCCTGCTGCGCATCTACGAGAGCGAGGCCGACAAGCGCCTCACCACCGCCAACTGGTACTGGTCGATCGGCGACCCGATCAGCGCCGAGCGCGAGATCCGCGCGATGGTCAGGAAGTACCCGCGCTCGGTGGCCACCCTCCAGGCGCTGCGCGTCATCGACCAGGTGCTCGCCAAGCTGCCGGAATCCGTCCGCAGGACCGCGCCCGACTACGCGGGCATCCGGCGCGAGCTGCTTGCCGCGTCCGAGCGCGCGCAGCGGCTCGGGCCGGAACCCGAGACGCGCACCGAGTCGGCGGAGGCCGAGGTCATCGCGCCCGCCGCGCCCGAAGGACCGCCCAAGCCATGACCACGCATGCCATGCGCGCCGCCCTCGCCGCCTGCTGCCTCGCGGCCGGCGCCGCGCTCGCCGGGTGCACGTCGGGACCGGACCAGGCCGGGGGCTACGCCGTGCGCAACCGCTACCCGAAGGAGTACCGGACCATCGCGGTGAACGTCTTCCGCAACGACACGTACGACCGGCCGCTCAACGGCCAGCTCACCGAGGCGATCATCAAGGAGGTCCAGGCGACGACGCCGTACCGGATCTCCTCCGAGTCGCGCGCCGACACCGTCCTTCGCGGCACGGTGCGCCGCCGCGAGGTGCGCGAGCTCTCCAAGAGCCGCAGCACCGGCCTCACCGAGGAGGCCCTCTACGAGGTCACCATCGACTGGGAGTGGATCGACCAGCGCACCGGCAAGCCGATCGTCGCGCGCAACGGATTCACCGCGAGCGCGGTGTTCGTGCCCAGCCGGCCGTCCGCGGAACCCACCGATATCGGGCGATTTGCCGTCGTCCAGAACCTGGCGACCGACGTCGTGGCGAACATGCAGGCCGGATGGTGAACCGGGAGGCCCCGGAACGCATATCGTTGGGGAACCCGATGACCGCACCCACCCCCGAGCGCCGGATGCCCAACGCCACCGCGATCCACATGGCCGACGACGAGCCCCGCGGCAAGGACGCGGGCCGGCGCGAGGGCGGACCGCGCGCACCGCAGGGCGGCACGCCCCGTCGCGGCGGTGCGCTGACGTGGGTGATGCTGGTGGCGCTCCTGGGCCTCGTCTACGTGGTGCTCACCTCGAGCGGCCCGCAGGGCATGAAGGTCTCGTGGGAACAGCTGATGACCTACGCCCGCGAGGGCAAGATCGCCGGCGACATCGAGATCACCGACTCGCAGGCGGTCGCCAAGCTCAAGCCCGGCAGCGTCCCCGGCGTCACCGACGAGAAGGGGCCGACCACCATCACCGTCGCGCTCGACCCGCGGGCGATGGAGTTCTACCACGCCGAGCTCAACAAGCAGGGCGTGCCGAACGTCGTGAACGTCGGCAGCTCGTTCCTCGGCCAGCTCTTCCTCACCATCATCGGGCCGCTCCTCCTCTTCGGCCTCCTGATCTTCTTCCTGTCGCGCTCGATGCGCGGCGCGGGCGGCGGCCCGGGCGGCATGCTCGGCAGCTTCGGCAAGAGCCGGCACCGCGTGCAGACCAAGGAGAGCGTGAACGTCACCTTCGCCGACGTCGCCGGCATCGACGAGGCCAAGGAGGAGGTCACGGAGCTCGTCGAGTTCCTGAAGAACCCCAAGCGCTTCCAGAAGCTCGGCGGGCGCATCCCGCGCGGCGTGCTGCTCGAGGGCCCGCCCGGCTGCGGCAAGACGCTGCTGGCCAAGGCCATCGCCGGCGAGGCGGACGTGCCGTTCTTCTCGATCTCCGGCTCGGACTTCGTGGAGATGTTCGTGGGCGTCGGCGCCAGCCGCGTGCGCGACCTCTTCAAGCAGGCGAAGGAGAACTCGCCCTGCATCATCTTCCTCGACGAGATCGACGCCGTCGGACGTCGCCGCGGCGGCGGGTTCACCACCGGCGGCCACGACGAGCGCGAGCAGACGCTGAACGCGATCCTGGTGGAGATGGACGGCTTCGAGGGCAGCGACCAGGTGATCGTGATCGCGGCCACCAACCGAGCCGACGTGCTTGACCCCGCCCTCACCCGCCCCGGCCGCTTCGACCGCGTGGTCGGCGTCAGCCTGCCCGACGTGATGGGCCGCCGCCAGATCCTGGCCGTGCACTCGAAGAAGGTGCGCATGGGCCCGGACGTCGACCTCGACCGGCTCGCGCGCGCCACGCCGATGTTCAGCGGCGCCGACCTGGCTGCCCTCATCAACGAGGCCGCGATCATCGCCACCATGGCCGACAAGGACCTGATCGAGATGGCCGACCTCGAGGAGGCCCGCGACAAGGTCCGCTACGGACGTGCCAAGAAGAGCCGCAAGATCGAGGAGCAGGAGCGCGTGGCGACCGCGTACCACGAGGCCGGGCACGCGGTGGTGCAGATGCTCGTCCCCGACGCCGACCCGCTGCACAAGGTGACCATCATCCCGCGCGGCCAGGCGCTTGGCACCACGTTCAGCCTGCCGGAGAAGGACCGCTACGGCTATGGCCGCAAGTACTGCGAGGCCACCATGCGCGTGCTGTGCGCGGGGCGCATCGCCGAGAGCAAGAAGACCGGCGACGTCTCCAGCGGTGCCGGCATGGACATCCGCATGGTGACCCGCATCGCGCGCGCCATGGTGCTCGAGTGGGGCATGAGCGAGCGGCTCGGGTTCGTCAGCTACAAGGGCGAGGACAGCCGGGAGGCGTTCATGCCCGAGAAGGACTACTCCCCCGACACCGCGCGCCTGATCGACGAGGAGATCCGCCACCTTGCCGACGGCGCCTACGCCGACACCGGCCGCCTCGTGGACCAGCATTGGGAGAAGATCGCCGCGGTGGCCGAGGCCCTGCTCAAGTACGAGACGCTGTCCCGCGACGACGTCGAGCGCGTCATGCGCGGCGAGCCGCCGGCGAAGCCGACGGTCGCCGACCTGCTCGGCGCGGAGATGTCCAAGCCGGCCGCCAAGCCGGCCGCTCCCGCGGCGCGCCCGGCCGACGACGGGCCCGCGCCCGGGGTGATCCCGAGTCCGGCCTGATCAGCCCGACGCATCCTCCCCGAGCGTCCGCCGGCGCCGCAGCACGTGGTGGTACCGCCGCGCGAAGCGGTGCGCCTCGTCGCGCGCGGACTGGCAGAGGCGCAGCCCCGCGTTGGTGCGCGGCAGCCGGATCGGCTCGCTCTCGCGGTGCACGAAGATGAGCTCCTCCTTCTTCGCGAGGCTGATGACGATCGCCGGCCGCCGCGCGAAGTCCTCCATCGCCTCGAGCGCCGCGTGCAGCTGGCCGATGCCGCCGTCGATGAGGAGCACGTCCGGCACCAGCTCGTCCGCGCCCTGCCCCTCGCGCATGCGGCGGCTGACCACCTCGCGGATGGCGCGGTAGTCGTCGTTTCCCGCGGTGGTGATCCGGTAGCGGCGGTACGCGTCCTTGAAGGGCCGGCCGTCCACGAAGCACACCTTGCTGCCCACCGTCTCCTCGCCGCCAAGGTGCGCGATGTCGATCGCCTCCAGGCAGCGGATCTGGGCATCGAGCCCCAGCGCCCGCTGCAGGCTGCGCATGCCGACCATCGGGTCGCCCGCGAACACCGTGAGCTCCGGCTGCCACTCATGTTCCATGCCGCGGCGCGTCTCGCGGTCGTCGAGCTTGCCGAGCGCATGGATCTGGTCGCGCAGCGCCGCCGCGTCCTCGAATCGCCGCTCCGCGGAGGCGCGCTCCATCTCGCCCTGCAGCTCACGGACCAGCACGCTTCGCTTCGACCCGAGGAAGCGCAGGAAGCGGTCGACGTCGGCGCGGTAGCGCGACACCGTGACGCGGTTGGCGCACGGCGCGGTGCACTGGCCGATCGAATGCAGCAGGCACGGCCGGAAGCGGCGGTTGGCCGGGTCGTCGGCCTTGATGTCCAGCTCGCACGTGCGGTACTGGAACACGCGCTGCATCACGGTCACCGCGCTTCGCAGCGCGTGCACGCTGGTGAACGGCCCGAAGATGCGCGCGCCCTCGAACCGCGGGTCGGACGGGTTGCGCGTCACGTACACGCCGGGGAACTGGTCGCGCACCGTGACGGCCAGGTACGGGAACGTCTTGTCGTCCTTGAGCAGCTCGTTGAAGCGGGGCTTCAGGTCCTTGACCAGGCGCGACTCCAGCAGCAGCGCCTCCCACTCGGCCTCGCACTCCAGCACCTCCACGTCCTCGACCACGTCGAGCATGGGCTGCTTGCGGGCCCCCAGGTCGGCGCTCGGGACGAAGTAGCTCGACACCCGGTCAGGGAGCCGGACCGCCTTCCCCACGTAGAGCACCACCCCCGCGGCGTCCTTCATGAGGTACACCCCGGGCACGTCCGGCAGGGACCGGGCCTTCTCGGAAAGCCGCCTCAGGCGCTCGGGACGGGGGTCTTCGGGCATCCGATGAAAATCCTATGGAGCCGGGGGGCCCGGGCGGCCGTATACTCAGGGACCCGAGCCGGGCTTCCGGCCGGGAACGAGCCACCCCTAACGGAGACCTTGATCCATGAAGAAGTTCGCCTTCCTCACCGCCGGCATCGCCGCCGCCCTCTGCTTCGCCGCCTGCAACTCGACCGAGAAGCAGAACACCGCCGCCGGCGCCGTCGGCAACAAGTCCGCCTGCTGCAGCGAGGCCGCCAAGTGCGACGCCAAGTGCACCGGTGACGTCAAGACCTGCGCGAAGACCGACTGCTGCAAGAAGACCGACGCGAAGGCCGCCCCCGGCGCCGTGAGCGACAAGAAGGAAGGCTGCGCCAGCAGCTGCGGCACCACGAAGACCTCGGCGAAGAGCGACTGCTCGGCCGCCAAGAGCGAGTGCACCGCGACCAAGGCCGAGTGCACCGCCACCAAGTCCGACTGCGCGAAGAGCTGCCCGATGACCGGCACCACCTCCTCCAAGGATGCCTCGATGGGCGCCGTCAGCGAGAAGAAGGACGGCTGCTCCAAGTCGTCCTGCACCAAGACGCAGGGCTGAGCCCTCCGTCCTGACCTGAACCTCCCGCACGCCCGTCTCCGGACGGGCGTGCGTGCTTTTTGCG
Source organism: uncultured Chitinophaga sp. (assembly GCA_964440815.1). Lineage (GTDB taxonomy): Bacteria > Planctomycetota > Phycisphaerae > Phycisphaerales > SM1A02 > UBA966. Next base: position 7,883 of record CAYTYU010000048.1, on the reverse strand, counting down.
CGCACTGCCACCCCTCCCTCCGCGCGGGGTAGCCTCCCGCGCCGATGGCCACCACCCTGCTGCGAGGCGGCCGCGTCCTGTGCGCGGCCTCCGGACTCGACCAGACCGCCGACGTCCTCCTTGCCGGGGGCCGCGTGGCGGCAGTGAGCGCGAAGCCCGGGGAACTCGCCGCGGGCGACGCGACGATCGTCGACTGCGCGGGCCTCCTGGTCTGCCCCGGCCTGATCGACCCGCACGTGCACCTGCGCGAGCCGGGCGGCGAGCACAAGGAGACCATCGCCACCGGCACGGCCGCCGCGCTCGCCGGCGGCTTCACGTCGGTGTGCTGCATGCCCAACACCACGCCCTGCCTCGACTCGGCGCCGCTCGTCGAGTTCGTGCGCCTGCGGGCACGCGAGGCCAACCACGCCCGCGTCTTCGTGGCGGGCGCCGCCACCGTGGGCCGGGCGGGCGAGCAGCTCGCGCCGATGGCCGCGATGGCCCGTGCCGGCGCCGTGGCATTCACCGACGACGGCGAGGGCATCGCGAGCGCCCAGGTCATGCTCCGGGTGCTGCAGATGGCGAAGGCCGTCGGCCGGCCGTTCATGCAGCACTGCCAGGAACCCTCGCTCACGCAGGGCGCGGCCATGAACTCCGGCGTCCTGCAGGCGCGCCTCGGCCACGGCGGATGGCCTGCGGTCGCCGAGGAACTGATGCTCCAGCGAGACGTGATGCTGAACCGTGCCGTGGGCGCCCGGTATCACGCGCAGCACCTCTCCGCCGCCGGCAGCGCCGACATCCTGCGCGCCGCGCGCGCCGCCGGCCAGCCCGTGAGCGGCGAGGTCTCGCCCCACCACCTGCTCCTCACCGAGGACGCCTGCGACGGCGACCGCACCGACGCCAAGATGAACCCGCCCCTGCGCACCGCGCGCGACGTGCAGGCATTGCGCGTCGCGGTGGCCGACGGCACCATCGACGTGCTGGCCACCGACCACGCGCCGCACTCGCCGGCCGAGAAGGCGCGCGACTTCGCGAGCGCCCCGTTCGGCATCATCGGCCTCGAGCACGCCCTGCCCCTCTACCGGGAGGCCTTGGTCGACAGCGGCGCGATCGGCTGGCCGCGGCTTATCGAGCTGATGACGCTGCAGCCGGCACGGCTCCTGGGCCTGGACTCGATGGGCCTGGGCACGCTCCGCGTCGGCGCGCCCGCCGACGTCACGATGATCGATCCCGACGCCACGTGGAGCGTCGACCCCGCCTCCGGGCGCTCGAAGAGCCGGAACACCCCGTTCGCCGGCCGCGCGCTGCGCGGCCGCGCCGTGCACGTCTTCGTCGACGGCGACCACCGCCTCGGCGCCGCCTGACGGCGTGCCGCTCGGGTCGCCCACCGCGGCTCAGGCCGCGGTCTTCTCCAACACGTCCTTCGCCACGCCGAGCTGCACCAGGCGCTCGATCGGCCGGTGCGGCTTCTTCGCCTCCTCGGCCAGGCGCCGCGCGGCGGCCTCGTCGGGGTAGAGCGGCGAGAGGATCGCCTTGACGTTCGCCCAGATGCCGGACACGCCGGCGAACGTGTAGTCCACGGCGCTCGGCTCGTAGCCGCAGTGCACCATGCAGTTCTGGCACTTGGGGTTGCCGCTCTTCACGCCGTAGCGGTCCCACGCCGTGTCCTCGATCAGCTCGCGGAAGGTGTCGTGGTAGCCCTCCTGCAGCAGGTAGCAGGGCTTCTGCCAGCCGAAGATGTTGTAGGCCGGGCTGCCCCACGGCGTGCACTCGAAGTCCCGCTTGCCCATCAGGAACTCCAGGAACAGCGGGCTCATGTTGAACTTCCAACGCTTCTTGCGGTTGGAGAGGATCATGCCGAAGAGGTCGTTCGTCTTGCGGCGCCCCAGGAAGCTCTGCTGGTCGGGCGCCTTGTCGTAGGCGTAGCCCGGCGAGACCATCATCCCCTCGACGCCGAGGTCCATCATCTCGTCGAAGAAGCCGCGCACCGAGGCGGGGTCGGCGCCGTCGAAGAGCGTGGTGTTGGTCGTGACCCGGAATCCCATCTTCACCGCGAGGCGGATGCCCTCGACGGCCTTCTCGAACGTGCCCTCGCGGCAGACGGCGAAGTCGTGGTGCTCCTGCTGCCCGTCCATGTGGACGCTGAAGCTCAGGTACTTGCTGGGCTTGAAGATCCCCTCCTCGAGCTTCTCCTTGAGGAGCAGCGCGTTGGTGCAGAGGTAGACGTACTTCTTCCGCGCCACCAGCCCTTCCACGATCTCCTTGATCTGCGGATGGAGCAGCGGCTCGCCGCCGGGGATGCTCACCATCGGCGCGCCGCACTCCTCGGCAGCCTTGAAGCACTCCTCGGGGGTGAGGTTTCGCTTCAGGATGTGGGCCGGGTACTGGATCTTGCCGCAGCCGGCGCAGGCCAGGTTGCACCGGAACAGCGGCTCCAGCATCAGCACCAGCGGGTAGCGCTTGCGACCACGGAGCCGTTGTCCGAGAACGTACGAGGCCACGGTCCACATCTGGGAAATCGGAACGGCCATGGGCGGTGCCTGGGGTGGTGCTTGGGGGCGTGGGGCGCGAAAAATCTGCTCGGGCGCACAAAACGGGCGTGAACCCGCGGGCGGGGAGGGATCGTAGCACGGGCATGACGACGCTCGCCGCCGTGGCGGACTTCCCGGGAACCAGGCCGGCAACGGCCCGATGGCCCGCGCTCGCGGGACTCGACGCGGCCATCGCGAACGGGGTCTCCCGGCTGCTCGGCGCGGGCGAGGGAGCCTCCGGGGCGAGGGGTAGCATCGCGAACCCCCGCCCGGAGGTTCCCCGGGACGCACGCATGGCGACCGCCGCCGATCGATCTGACGAGTCGCTGCTGTCGGACTACATGGCCGGCGACCGTGGCGCGTTCGCGTCGCTCGTCGAGCGCTACCGCCGGGAGCTCCACGGCTTCCTGGCCAGGTTCCTCGGGTCCAACGCCGCCGCCGACGACGTCTTCCAGGAAACCTTCCTCCAGGTGCACGTGGCGGCCCACACCTTCGACCACGACCGCACCTTCAAGCCGTGGCTCTTCACCATCGCCGCCAACAAGGCGCGCGACTGGCACCGGCGGCAGAAGCGCCGCCGCATGGCAAGCCTCGATGCGCCGCTCGGCGGCGACGGCGAGGGCGGCCGGGTGATCGACCTCATGGAGTCCGGCCAAGCAGCGCCGGAGGCCCCGCTCGAGGGCGCCGAGGTGCGAGCGCGCGTGAAGGACGTGGTCGACGGCATGCCCGCCATCTACCGCGAGGTGCTGCAGCTGAACTACTTCCAGCGCATGAGCTACCAGCAGATCTCCGAGGTGCTCGGGATCCCGCTGGGCACCGTCAAGAGCCGCATCCACGCGGCGACCGCCACCTTCGCCGAGCAATGGAAGGCCGCCGCACGACGCTCGCGCGGCGCCGATGCCGAAAAGGAGTTCAAGGCATGAGCGAACCCCCCACACTGTGCGACGCCGACCTGCGCGTGCTCGACTTCCTCGCCGAGCACGGCTTCGATGCATCACGGGTGAACCTGCTTCCCGAGGCCGACCGCCCCCGCGCGATGGCCCTGATCCGCCAGATGTCGGTGCTCGACGCGTACCCCGCGGACGAGGGAGACGACTCGCTGGTGGACGCGACGCTTGCGCGCATCGCCGCCCACGACGAGGCGGTCGACGCGTCGCGGCGGATCGGCTTCGCCCGGCCGCCGGCCTTCCGCCTCGCCGACCTCGTGAGCGTGGCGGCGGTGGTGCTGCTCCTCCTCGGCGTCACCGTGCCGATGATCGCCAACCTGCGCGCGCAGAAGCTGTCGACGCTGTGCGCGTCCAATCTGCGTGCCGTGCACGGGGCGCTCGGCAGCTACGCCTCGTCGAACGGCGGCGCCCTGCCCCTCAGCTCGGCCGTCGCCGGCTTCGGCGGCATGTTCGCCGCCCGCCCCGGCGAGCCCGACCGGGTCACCCGGCTCGATGCCCCGCCCGCCGTGCGCGCCCCCGCGCAGCGCCTGCGTCCGGGCGTGCCCCAGATGCCGACGCAGCTCGTCATCGAGTTCCGCCGTCCCGGCACGGTGATCCGCATCATGCAGGGCGTTCCCAGCTGGGCCGAGTCGAACCACAGCGCGCACCTGGGAACCCTCGTCGACGCCGGCTACTGCGCGGGCGACCACCTCCGCTGCCCGGCATGCGCCGCGGGGCAACCCTGCTTCGCCTACCGGGTGCCGAGCCGAGGCGGCCGGTTCATGCTGGACACGCCGAGCCGGACCGTCGTCGTGGCCGACGCCAACCCCGTGATCGAGGACCACCGCAGCGGCCGCCACGGCGGCCGTGCGATCAACTCGCGCAACCACCGCGGCGAGGGGCAGAACCTCCTCTTCTGCGACGGGGCCGTCGAGTGGTGGACCACGCCGCTCCTGCAGGGTGGCCCTGCCGGCATGACCGACAACATCTGGCTGCCGCAGGACGAACTCGGCCGGGACCGGATCCAGCTGCGGTCCTGGCCCGGCCACGCCGCGGACAACTTCGTCGCCCAGTGACCTGATAACGGCTGCGGACGCGGCGCGTTGCCGGGAGACGGGGATTCGGCTATCCTCGGCGATTCGCGCCGCATCCCGCGGAGCGGACGGAACACCCGACCATGCCGAAGCAAAAGTCCCATCGCGGCCTCCTCAAGCGCATCAAGCTCACCAAGAGCGGGAAGGTGCGCTTCAAGGCCCCGAACAGCCGCCACATCAAGAGCAACAAGACCGGCACCCAGGTGCAGTCGTACCGGAAGTCGCGCTACGCGCGCACCGGCGACCTGCGCTACCTGAAGAAGCTGCTCAACCGCGGCCTGCGCTCCGAGGAGCAGCACGTCGCCGACGACAAGGCGCGCGAGGCCTCCAAGGCCGCCGCCAAGTAAGCCAACCAACCGAAGAGGACACCCACCATGCCACGCGTACGCAAGGGCGCCGCCCGAACCCAGGCACGACGCAAGCTCCTCCGCGAGGCCCGCGGCTACTACGGCACCAAGAGCCGGCTGAAGCAGCAGGCCAAGGTCGCCATCATGCGCGCGCTGCGCAACAAGTGGCGCCACCGCAAGCTGCGCCGCCGCAACTTCCGCCAGCTCTGGATCGTCCGCATCACCGCGGCGTGCCGCATGCGCGGCTTCAAGTACAGCCTGATGATCAACGGCCTCGCGCACGCGGGCTGCCTGCTCAACCGCAAGATGCTCAGCGAGATCGCGATCCACGACCCGGCGACGTTCGACGCCCTGGTCGCGACCGCCCGCAAGCACTGCACGGTCGCGCACGCCAAGGCCGCCTGACCGCGACGGCAACGTCACCGAACGACGACGGCGCCCCGCTCGCGCGGGGCGCCGTTCCCTTTCCGCCCTCCCGCCGCCCGCTCAGGCGCTGATGCGCGCGGCGGCGATGCTCGCGATGGCGCTGGCCCGCTGCTCGGCCAGCGACGGTGCGCCCGGCACCCGGCCCAGCACGTCGCGCAGGCCGGCGGCCTGCGCGTTCTCCTGCCGGATCGACTCGTAGATCTCCTTGCGGTGCACGGCGACGCGCGCCGGGGCGTTCACGCCCAGGCGCACCTTGTCTCCGCGGATGTCGACGACGACGATCTCGACGTCGTCGCCGACCACGATGGCTTCATCGATGTGACGTGAGAGGACGAGCATGGGGCCTTCCGTGGCGTGGGTGCGGGGGCCCGGTCCGTCGGGCCCGCGTGTTCAGGCGGTCTTGGCGGCGGCCGTGCCCGGCAGGCGCACCAGCTCGTGGCGCGTGCTCCAGGTGCGGTCGCTCAGGACGAGCTGGATGCCGGTGCGGCTGTCCGCGTTCAGGACGATGGGGCCCTGCAGGTTCGCGGTGATGGCGCCGTCGCGGCGGTTGACGATGGCGAAGATGGTGGCGTCCTCGGGGCGCTCGAGCCCCAGGCCCGCCAGGTCCGTGGCCCGGATCGGCACGCTGTAGCCGGGGATCCATGCCGTGGGGTCGGTGACCACGAAGGCAAGCTCCGGGTCCTCCACCGACTGCAGCCAGTAGAAGACGCCGCGGTCGTCCGGCTGCAGCAGCGCGAACGTGCGGAAGCGGGCGAACCCGAGCAGGCCGTGCGGGAACACGAGCAGCCGGGTGGGATCGATCTCGACTTCGCCGAATCTGGTGGTGCGGACCTTCATGCGGAACTCCGTTCCTGGCGCGACCGTGGCAGCGGACGGCAGCGATGGGCTCCAGCCCGATCCCTGCGCCGAGGGGGATATCGGCCACTGGCGCCCGCGTGCATGAGCGGTCTGCGAGAATCCCGCGCCGTGAACGACCACTCCATCGCCGTTCGCGCGTTCACGGTGCCGGCACCGCTGGTGCAGGTCGCCGCCATGGCGGCGGTTGCGGTGGCGGCAGGCATCGCGGTCGCCGGCACGGCGGCGCCGGCCACGTCCGCAGTGGCCGGCGCGGTGGTGGCCATGGCGTGGTTCGGCTCCGCCTTCGGGCTGGGCCGCCTTGCGCGCTTCGCGCTCTTCCCGGCGATCGGCCGCGATCACCCGGCACACGCGGGGCTGACGCTCGGCCTGGGGGTCGCCGTCCTGCTCTGGGTCGACGTCACGCTCGGGTCGCTTGGGGCGTTCGGCGGTGCCGGCGGGTGGCGGCAGGTGCTTGCATGGGCAACGTTGGTGCCGGGGCTCCTGCTGCTCGGCGATCCGCGGCGGACGGCGGCTGGGGACATGACGAGCCTGCGCGCGCTGGCCTCGCTGCCGCTGGCGTGGTGCGCCCTGCCGGCGCTCGCCGTGCTCGCCTTCGCGACGTCGCTGCCGCCGGGCGTTGCCTGGGCGACCGAGTTCGGGGGCTACGACGCCCTGAGCTACCACCTCGAGCTGCCGCGCACGTGGTTCGAGATGCGGCGGATCGCGACGGTGCCCGACAGCGTGTATTCGGCGTTCCCCAACTTCGTCGAAGCCGCGTTCCTCCACTGCATGTCGCTCATCGGCCAGGCCGCGCCGCACGGGCTGGCGATGGCGCCGCAGGTGCTGCACGCCCTGCTCGGCGTGGGGGCGGCCGTCGCGGTGGGCGGCGTGGCGGCAATGCTGGCGGGTCCCGACCCGCACCGCGCGCGCGTGGCGCAGGCCGCGGGGTTCGTGGCGCTGCTCGGCGTGCCGTGGGTGATCGTCACCGGAAGCCTCGCCTACGACGAGATGGCGGTGCTCCTGATGGCGGCGACGGCGCTGCTCGCCTGGGGTGCGCGCATGGAGGGGCACGAGGACCGGCGCGACGCGCCGGCGGCGACCGTCGGCATCGCCGTGGGCCTGGCGCTGGGCGCGGCGATCGGCGCGAAGCTCACCGCCGTCGGCATGGTGGCCCTGCCCTTCGCCGCCTGGGCGATCGTCGGCGGCACGGCCGGCGGCGCGCGCGCGCTGGCGCGTTCGGCGGGATGGGCGACGGTCGCGGCGGGGGCCATGCTGGTGCCCTGGCTCATCCGAAACGCCGCGGACTCGGGATCGGCGCTCTTCCCGTTCTCCGCGAGCGGACTCGGCTGGACGCCGGAGCAGTTCGCGCGCTTCGCGGCCGGGCACGCGGCACCGCCGGGCACTGGCCTCGATGCTCGCCTGACGGCACTGTGGGACCACGCCTTCCGCGAAGGACTCGGACCCGCACCCGACGCAGACCCATGGCTGCCGCAGTGGGGCGTCGCGTTCTGGGCGGGCATGCTGGCGCTGGCGGTGCTGGCACGGCACACGCCGCGCGCGGCGCTGGCGCTGGCCGCCATGCTCGCCGCGCAGCTGGCGTTCTGGATGTTCGCGACGCACCTGAAGGCGCGCTTCCTGCTGCCGTGCGCGGTGCCGCTCTGTGCGGCGATGGGGGCGGCACTCGCGCCGGCCGCCCTGGCGGGTGCCACGCGCGGCGCGCGCTGGGCGGCGGGCGCGGCGGCC
>CAYTYU010000047.1:12715-17412 GCA_964440815.1 uncultured Chitinophaga sp. | reverse complement strand
GCGGCGCGGCAGGAGAGAATTCCCCGCTCACCGCCGGCATCAACAACTGCTTCACGGCCAGCCGTCCCCCGCAGCTCAATGCCCCGCGCTGCTCGGCCCTCGGCGGCGGCGGCGGCTGCAACTCTCCGCAGATCTGCGAGGCCGACATCGTGCTCCCGGAGTGCCGCGCGGGCTGCAACGACACCCAGTGCTGCAACCTGATCGCGGGCTGCCTTCCCGGATGCAGCGAGGTCGAGGGCAACCAGGGCTGGGATGCGCTGTGCGCCACCTACGCGAACGTCCTCTGCGCGCAGTTCGGGAGCATCTACGACGGCGGCCCGCCCCGCGGCTCGCCGGACGGCACCCCGGACTTCTACAAGTATGACCCGTGCTTCGCCATGCGCGGCGCGATCTTCCAGTCGCCCTCCACGGAGGGCGGCCCGGTCGTGGTGCAGGGCCAGGTGGTCGCACCCGACACCCCGAACACCGTCTCGGGCGGCCTGATGGAGTACACGCTCGACCCGAACACCGGGCAGTTCGTCCCCGGCACCGACCGGCTCGATGCCATCGACTATCCCAACCTGAACATCACCGACGAGGCCGACCCGGACACCGGCGTGCCCCAGCAGGCGATGCCGGACCCGAGCCTGGAGGGCGGCGGTGCCCTGCTCGCCGGCGGCTGCTTCACCCCGCACGCGAGCGGTGGCTGCAACCAGGTCACCTGCTGCGTCTACGTCTGCCGCAACGACCCGGCCTGCTGCATCATCGAGTGGGACGACAACTGCGTGTCGCTTGCCACCACCGCCCCCGCCCCGACTCCGGGCTCGCAGGGCGAACTGCTCGGCCTCGGCTCGCCGTGCACCGGCGATGCGCTCCCGACCACGCCGGGCGTGGCGCCGGACTCGAACTTCCCGCCGGGCGGCCCGACCCCGCTGCTCACCGCCGGCCGCGAGGTCTTCCCGAGCGGCCAGCTCGGCAACACCCGCGGCTACCAGGCCTATACCGTCGGCCAGGCGATGCTCGACCCCTTCACCGCGCCGTCGGCCCTCGTGCCGCCGCAGGTCTACCCGGTCGAGCCCCCGACCCAGCCGAGCACCGAGGTCCCCGACCCGAGCCGATCCAACCGTGCCGGAAACCTCGGCACGCTCGCATGGCTCAACAGCGGCTACCGCGGCGGCGGCCTCGACCTCGCCGGCTACGACGAACTCCTCGGCGAGCTCGGCATCAATGCCGCCACGCAGGGCCACGGGCAGAACACGACGGTCGCCGTCATCGACCTGAGCGCCTACGTCGAGCACGAGGACCTGGTCAACGTCGTCAATCCAGAGCCCGGCCAGACGCAGGTGCTCATCGACCAGGACCCGATGGATCCCAACCACGGCACCGCCGTGCTGGGCGTCATCGGCGCCGAGAACAACGACTTCGGCATCACCGGCATCGCGTACGCGGCCCGGATCAACTTCTACCCGTCGGTCAGCGTCGAGGAAGGCGAGCGCCTGATCGCCGCAATGACGCAGGCGCTCATCGACCTCGGCGAGGGCGACGTGATCTGCCTGCCGATCGGCGCGAACGGCAACGCGATCGTGTCGCAGCCGACCGCCAACCTCTTGGTCGGCGTGGGCACCGGCGCGGGCATCACCTCGGTGGTCTCGGCGGGCAACACCGGCGTGGGCATCAACCAGGGCCCCGTCGACAGCGGAGCGATCATCGTCAGCGCCTGCTGGCCCGGCTACCGCATCGGCACCGCCCCCAGCTTCTCGGCGGTGCCCGGCGGCAACGGCCAGGGCGGACTCCCCGGCTACAACTACTGCCGCTTCCAGCAGTCCAACTACGAGCCCGAGGAGGGCCTGCCCGGCGTGCAGGCGTCGTCGATCTCGGCGTGGGGCACGGGCGTGGCCACCTGCGGCTACGGCGACCTGTTCCAGGGCGACTCGCCCTCGACGGACCCGCTGCAGGTGAACAAGCTGCGGACCTACACGGCGGGCCAGAGCTTCGAGGGGACGAGCGCCGCGGCGGCGATCATCGCCGGCTGGTGCTCGCGCCTGCAGAGCTTCTCGCTCGCGTACTTCGGCACCGCCCTCCCGGTACCCGACCTGCGAGACGCGCTCGAGTCGCCCGGCAACTACTTCCAGCAGTGCGGCCTGGCCTACAGCGCCCAGCAATTCCCAGGCTTCCCGGAGAACTGCGAGCAGTACGGCGACATCGTCGCCGGCGGCCAGCAGGCGCGCATCGGCGGCTTCCCGCGCGCCCGCAACACGGTCGCCTGGCTGGTGGCCAACGCCTTCAGCGGCGCGAACCCGGTGCTCTTCGACATCATCACGGGCACCTACCAGGCGGGCGGCGCGTTCTCCCTGCGCGAGGCGGACGACATCACGCTCCGGATCGCCGCACAGCGACGGCGGGCCGGCAACAAGGGCCAGGGCTTCGGCTCGGCGCTCTTCTACCCGCTCACCGGCAGCACCACCGACCTGCAGCTCTCGGTGACGACCTCGTCGCCCCCGTCGCAGGTCACCGCGTTCCTCCTGCAGACGCGCTCGCGCGTCTCGTGGAACCTGCCGGTGATCGAGATCATCTACTTCTACGACTTCACGCAGCGGCGATGGGTGCCGTCGGGCTACGTCGCCCTGGCCGCGGCGTACGGCGGCGGCAACTACGCGCCGGCGGGCGACCCACGCGACTTCATGCGCCCGTCCACCGGAAACGGCAGCCAGATCTTCGCGCGCGTCTACACGTGCGGGCTGACGGGAGCCGGCTACACCGTGCTCCACGACCAGCTCAACTTCGTGATCGACGTGGACATCTTCGACACGGGCGGCGGCGCCGGGCTGCCCTGAGCCCTGCCAAGAACCCAAACCCGACCCCACCCCGCCCCCGGCCCTGCGGCCGGGGGCGTTTCTTTCCGACCGGATCGCCCCCGGGAGCGCCCGCTCGCCTACATTTCAATTCCTCGTGAACCGATCCGGACCAGCCACCGATGCCTCCCCCGCGGTCCCGGCAGCCCCGGCGCGTGCGGATGCCCCCGGCGCCGCGCTTGACCGGGCCCACGCTCGGTTCATCGAGCTGTGGGGCCGGATGGCCGCCTCATGGGGCGTGCCGCGAAGCATGGCGGAGGTGCACGCCCTGCTCTTCGTCGACGGCGGGATGCTGAACACGGACCAGCTGATGGCGCGCCTCGGGATCAGCCGGGGCAATGCCTCCATGACCACCCGCACCCTCGTCGAGTGGGGAATCGTCACCCGTGTCCACAACCGCGAGGACCGCCGCGACTACTTCCGCGCCGAGCAGGACGTGTGGACGCTGTTCGCCACCGTGATCCGGGTGCGCAAGCGCCGCGAGATCGACCCGCTCATGGGCCTCGTCGAGGAATGCCGCGCCCTCGCCTCCGGCGCGGGCCCCGGCTGCGGGTGCGCCGAGACCGCCGCGCGCGCCGCCGAGCTCGAGCGCAAGCTGCGCGACATCGCAAGCTTCATCCGCACCTTCGACGTCCTGGCCGAGCACTACCTCGACTCCGGCGGCGACGGCATCTCCGGCGCCTTCGGCGCCCTCGGGGAGCGCCCCTCGTGAACGCCCCCGCACGGCTCGACGTCGCATGGAACGCGGCCTCCGGCGCGCTGGATGCATCGCGCACCTGGGCGAGCGCCGTGGTCCGGCTCGAGTGCGAGTGGGACCCGGCGACGGGGGACGCCTCGTGCCGCGCCTCGCTCGACCGGGCGGGCGACGTGCGGACCGTGCCAGTGCCGGCGCACGCGCGGATGGCGGTGCGCACGCGCGGCCTGTGGGTCCACCTCGAGCTCTCGGCCGGCGCCGACGTGCTCCTGCGCGCCAGCTTCGAGCGCGGGCGGCTCGCCTACTGCACCTCGGCGGTGCCGGGCCTGGCCGGCCTGCGCGGCGGCACCTACGACCCGCCGACCGGGATCCTCGAGCTCTACCAGCGCGCCGCCGCCTGAAGCGCCTCGAGCGCCTGGAGCATGGAAGGCCGTCGCGGCCCCTGCTAGACTCGCGCTCCCCGTCCGGACGGGTGGCCGAGTGGCTGAAGGCGCTGGTTTGCTAAACCGGTATACGGGGTATTCCTCGTATCGCGGGTTCGAATCCCGCCCCGTCCGCTTGCCGCGGCCGCGGCCCAGAACGGGCCGCGGCCGCGTCGCTTCCGGCCCGCGCCGCACCCTCCGCGCGGTGCGGCGCGCCCCGTACGCTGACTCGTCCCATGGACGCCTTCATCGACGCCCTCTGGCAGCTCGTCAGCGAGCCCGGGCTGCTGCGCGAGAACCTCGCCAACGTGGTCGAGACGCTCGGCGGCCCGCTGACCTACGCGATGCTCGGGCTGATCGTCTTCTGCGAGACGGGGCTCGTGGTCACGCCCTTCCTGCCGGGCGACAGCCTGCTGTTCGCGACCGGCGCGGTGACCGCGACGGTGGAGCGCGTGGCCGCCGAGCAGGGCGCGGCGCCCGCGGTCACGGGGCCGACCATGGCGCTCGTCCTCTTCGTCTGCGCCGTGCTCGGAGACGGCGTGAACTACCACGTGGGCCGCGCCATCGGGCCGGTGGCCTTCAGCGGCCGCTTCCGGTGGCTGCGCCGCGAGCACCTCGAGCGCACGCAGGCGTTCTTCGAGCGACACGGCGGCCGCGCCGTCGTCATCGCGCGGTTCGTGCCCATCGTCCGCACGTTCGCGCCCTTCGTCGCGGGCGTCGGCACCATGGCCTACGGGCGCTTCCTCTTCT
>CAYTYU010000047.1:0-12615 GCA_964440815.1 uncultured Chitinophaga sp. | reverse complement strand
TTCGCGCCCTTCGTCGCGGGCGTCGGCACCATGGCCTACGGGCGCTTCCTCTTCTACAACGTCTTCGGCGCGGTGCTCTGGGTCGGCCTGCTCCTCGGCGGCGGCTACTGGCTCGGGGGGCTCGAGTTCGTCCAGCGCCACTTCAGCAAGGTGGTGCTGGCGATCATCGTGGCAAGCCTCCTGCCGATCGCGTGGGAGTGGTGGAAGCTGCGCCGTGAATCGCGGGCCGGCGCATCCGGGCGGTGACGGCGGCGGGGGCCGCGTAGACTTCCCGACCCTCCCGAGACCGGACCCGACCACATGAAGATCCACGAATACCAGGCACGACAGCTCCTCGCAGACGCCGGCATCCCCGTCCCCGGGGGCCGCATGGTGGAACGCGCCGAGGACGCCGCGCGCGAGGCGCGCGAGCAGCTCGCGTCGGGAGCCGGCATCGTGGTGGTCAAGGCGCAGGTGCATGCCGGCGGCCGCGGGAAGGCCGGGTTCGTCAAGGTGTGCAAGGCCGCCGACGAGGCCGAGGCCGCGGCGCGCTTCATGCTCTCCAACCGGATGCACAGCCCGCAGACCCCGCCCGAGGGGCTCGAGGTCCGCCGGCTCCTCGTCGCCGCCGGCGTCGACATCGCGAAGGAGTACTACCTCGCGATCGTCACCGACCGCGCACGCCGCACCAACACGCTGATCGCGAGCGCCGAGGGCGGCGTCGACATCGAGCACGTCGCGGCCACGCGCCCCGAGGCGATCGTCAAGGTGGCGCTCGACCCGCTGTGCGGCCTCGCCGCCTACCAGGCGCGCGAGACGGCCTTCCGCCTCGGGTTCAAGGGCAAGCAGGTCGCGCAGGCGGCCGACGTCATGATGCGCCTCGCCGGGCTGTTCCTCGCCAAGGACGCGAGCCTCGCCGAGATCAACCCGCTCGTCGTCACCCCGCCCTCGGCCGCGCACCCGGACGGCCAGGTGATCGCGATCGACGCGAAGTTCAACTTCGACGACAACGCGATGTTCCGCCACCCCGACCTGCGCGCGATGTTCGACCCGAGCGAGGAGAACCCCGCCGAGATGCGGGCGCGCGAGTTCGAGCTCAACTACGTCGCGCTCGACGGCAACATCGGCTGCCTGGTGAACGGCGCGGGCCTGGCGATGAGCACGATGGACATCATCAAGCTGCACGGGGGCGACCCGGCGAACTTCCTCGACGTCGGCGGCGGCGCCAGCGAGCAGGCGATCACCGAGGCGTTCCGGATCATCCTCTCCGACGGCCGCGTCAAGGGCGTGCTGGTCAACATCTTCGGCGGCATCATGCAGTGCGACCGCGTCGCGCGCGCCATCGTCTCGGCGGCGAAGGCCGTCGGCTTCAAGGTGCCGCTCGTGGTGCGCCTGGAGGGCACCAACGTCGCCGAGGCCCGGCTCATCCTGGACGCCGCGCGCGCCGAGCTTCCCACCATGCAGTCGGCGACCGACCTGGCGGACGCCGCCCGCAAGGTCTGCGCCGCGGTCGCCTGACCGCGCCATGCTCGTCCTCTTCGACATCGACGGCACCCTGCTCCACTCGCTGAGCGCGGGGATCCACGCCATGAGCGCGGCGATCCGCGAGCTGCACGGGGCGGAGGCGGACTTCGCGCGCGTCGAGGTGCACGGCCGCCTCGACACCCTGATCTGGCGCGACCTCGGGCGCATCCACGGATTCGCGACCGACGACGCGGCACACGCGCGCTTCAAGGAGTGCTACTCCGGGCACCTCGAGCGCCGGCTCGCGGAGCGCAACACGGTGGAGGCGATGCCGGGCGCGCACGAACTGGTCGATGCCGTGCGCGCGATCGAGGGCGTCACGTCCGGGCTCCTCACCGGCAACTACGAGCGCACGGGCCGCCTCAAGGTGCGCCACGCGGGGATCGACCCCGACCACTTCGTGGTCAACGCCTGGGGCGACGACGGCCCCGACCGCCGCAGCCTGGTGCCGGTGGCGATGGGCCGCTACCGCGACCGCCACGGCCGCGCGGTGGATGCGCGCGACGTCACGATCATCGGCGACACGCCGCATGACGTCGACTGCGCGCATGCCGCGGGGGCGCGGGTCATCGCGGTGGCGACCGGCAAGTTCGGGATCGACGCCCTGCGCGAGGCGGGCGCGGACCTGGCGGTCGCGGACCTGCGCGACACCGCGTCGCTTGCACGCTGGATCGTGCGCGCGGGCGGCTGAGCCGGGCGGCGTCAGCCGCGGTCGAGCCGGGCGCGCAGGGGCATCAGGACGCGCGGGATGAGGCGCTGCTCGACGAGCCGCTCGCCATGGCCGCTCAGCGCGGCCTGGTGGGTGGGCAGGTCCTCGAGCCGGCGCACCGGGCCGGTGCGGCGCACGGTGAGCATCACGCTCAGCGGGTCGGCGCCCTCGCGCGCCACCGAGGGCTCGCTGCGCGGCGACTTCGTCTTCACCTCCAGGTAGACGTGCATGTCCGGGGCGTCGGCGAGCACCAGCGCCAGGAACGGCTGCGCGTCGATCACCGAGTCGGTCGATGCCTCCGCAAAGTCCCCCAGGTGCGAGCCGCCGAGCAGCGCGTCGAGCACGACCTCGTCGCGGTTCCCCTCGCACTCGAAGTCGAAGGCGTACACGAGCTCGAGGTGCGCCACGTCGAGCGGGCTGATCGACAGGAAGAACGGCGCCACCTCGAGCACCGCGCGGTGCATCCGGTAGGCCTCCTCGAGCGACGCCGGGTTCACCCAGCCGCTCTTGAGGGACGTCTGGCGCATCGCCACCCAGAGGAAGTCGCGGTCACCCTCCTCGGACTCCAGCGCGACCTCGCCGTCCGGGTAGCGCTCCAGGCTCGAGAGCCGGGGCATCTCCTTGCGCAGCCGGCCGAAGAGGTCGAGCACCGGCTCGCGCGAGCCCGGCAGGTCCATCTTCAGCGAGAGCTTCTGGTTGACGCAGAAGTCCCGGCAGAGCGCATCGAAGTCGGCCATCGGCGCAACGCCCGCCTCAGGCGGCGCTCGCTCCCTTGCCGGCGCGGTGCGCCATGGCGAGGGCGATCCGCTCGCGCGCCAGGCGCAGCTTCTCCTCGTGCGCGCGGCGCTGCCTGCGCCGCCACGCGAGGATGCGCCACACGGCCAGGCCCAGGACCGGCAGGAACAGCAGCACCGCAATGCCGGCGATCACCGGCACGACGATGGTGATGATCGTGATGACGAACGAAAGCGCCGTCTCGAACATCCCGTAGATCGGGTTGAGCCAGCCGATGGTGAGCACCGAGCTGGAGATGCGCCCCGCGATCGACGCGGCCTCGACGCCGGAAGCGGTGGTGGCGCCGGCGATGATGCCCAGCGACCAGGCGACGGCGGGGTGCAGGAACGGGACGAAGACGCCGTCGGCGCCGGTCGTGCCGCCGAGGAGCTGGCCGGTCATCAGCACCGCACCGGCCACCGCGGCGAGCGGCGCCGAGAGCAGGTCAAGCGCATGGTCGACCCATGGCACCAGGAACCCGACGATCTCGACGATGCAGGCGGTGCCGAAGAGGACGATCGCCGCGTTGGAGCCCATCCACTCGAAGTGCGGGCCGATGGGGAGCGCGCCGGCGCGGATCGCCACCGCGGCCACGAAGAGGGGGAGGAACACCCGCAGGCCGCACGCGGCCGCGAGCCCGAGCCCTGCGCAGAGCGCGAGGAAGACTTCCATCGCCGGTCAGGCGACCTTGGCGTCGAGGTAGCGCTCGACGCTGCGGACGTCGGCCATCACCTGCGGCGTGATGCGCAGGGTGAAGGTCGCGCCCTTGGTCACGCCCACCACGCGGGTGCAGCGCTCGCGGGCAAGCCACACCCGGCCGGCACGCGCGGTGCGGCGGTTGCCGCTGCGCAGGCGCTCGCGCTTGAGGCGGTTGAGCGCGCCCTGCACGCCGGAGTTCATGCGCATCAGGCGGAGGATGGTCTGCCTGCGGCGGGCCTCGGCGGGAATCGCCGTGACGGTGAAGTGGACGGTGGTGCTGGGGGCGAGCTTCGACATGGTGTGCTCCGTGGCCGACGTTCGCTCGGCCGAGCAGCGCAGTGTAGCCGGAGCCGCGGGGGCCCGGCCGGGCAGTGCGTGCCACTTATCGGGACGTGCTGCCGACCTCGGGCTAGCCTTCCGGCATGGCTTCCCTCGACATCGCGTGGATCGGAACGGGCGTCATGGGCGCCTCGATGGCCAGGCACCTGATGGCCGCGGGGCATCGGCTGCGGGTGCACACGCGAACCCGGGCCCGGGCCGAGGCCCTGCTCGACGCCGGTGCACGCTGGGCAGGGAGCCCCGCCGAGGCCGCCGACGGCGCGGACGTCGCGTGCTCGATGGTCGGCTACCCCGAGGACGTCGAGGCCGCGCACCTGGGGCCAGGTGGAACGCTGGCGGCGGCCGCGCGACCGCGCCTCCTCATCGACTTCACGACCAGCAGCCCCGCCATCGCGCGGCGGGTGGCCGAGGCTGCCACGGCCCACGGCGTCGAATCGCTCGACGCCCCGGTGTCGGGCGGGGACGTCGGCGCGCGCAACGCCACGCTCTCGGTGATGTGCGGCGGTTCGGCCCGCGCGTTCGAGCTCGCGGGACCCATCCTGGGCGCCGTCGGGAAGACGATCGTGCACCAGGGGCCGGCCGGCGCCGGCCAGCACACGAAGATGGTCAACCAGCTGCTGATCGCGGGGTCAATGCTCGGGCTTGCCGAGGCGCTTGCGTACGCCCGGCGCAGCGGCCTCGATCCGTCGCGGGTGCTGGAATCCGTGGGAGGCGGCGCGGCCGCCAGCTGGTCGCTCGCCAACCTGGCGCCCCGCGTCCTGAAGGGCGACTTCGCCCCCGGATTTTTCTGCGAACACTTCCTGAAGGACCTTCGTATCGCGCTCGCCGAGGCCCGATCGATGGGCCTGGCCCTGCCATGCGCCGATGCGGCCGAACGCACCTACGCCTCGCTGTGCGAGGCCGGGTTCGCCCGCAGCGGCACGCAGGCCGTCGTCCACGCGTACGGATGGTGACCGATATCCTTTCGGCCCGCCCGCGCGAGGGTGCCGGGCGTCCACCTTCGGAGCGAACCACCCCATGCCATCCATCACGCAGCAGGACATCGGCGCCATCGAGCAGCAGGTCAAGGCGGCGCACCCGCCGTTCGCGCACCTGAGGCAGGAACTCCAGCAGGTGATCGTCGGGCAGCAGGAGCTGCTCGAGGGCCTGGTGATCGGGCTCCTGTGCAACGGCCACGTGCTGATCGAGGGCGTGCCGGGCCTGGCGAAGACGACCGCCGTGGCGACGCTCGCCGCCGCGCTGCGCACCAGCTTCCACCGCATCCAGTTCACCCCGGACCTCCTGCCCTCGGACCTCGTGGGCACCATGGTCTACAGCCCCGCCACGCACGAGTTCAGCGTCAAGAAGGGCCCGATCTTCGCGAACATCGTCCTCGCCGACGAGATCAACCGTGCGCCCGCCAAGGTGCAGAGCGCGCTGCTCGAGGCGATGCAGGAGCGGCAGGTCACGATCGGCGGCGAGACCTTCCGCATGGACGACCCGTTCCTGGTGCTCGCCACCCAGAACCCGATCGAGCAGGAGGGCACCTACCCCCTGCCCGAGGCGCAGGTCGACCGCTTCCTGCTGAAGCTCGTGATCACCTACCCCACGCGCACCGAGGAGCGGCAGATCCTCGACCGCATGTCGCGCACCACCGGGAAGATCGGCGTGCGGCCCGTGATGCAGCCCGAGCAGATCCGCGCCGCGCGCGAGGTGGTCGACGGCATCTTCGTCGACGACAGCATCAAGGACTACATCGTGTCGCTCGTGGTTGCCACGCGCGACCCCGCGGCCTGGAAGGTGCCGGTGCAGGACCTGGTCCAGTACGGCGCGTCCCCGCGCGCGACCATCTCGCTCGCCCAGGCGGCGCGCGCCAAGGCGTTCCTCGACGGCCGCGGCTACGTGGTGCCGCAGGACGTGAAGGATGTCGCCCCCGCCGTCATGCGCCACCGGATCGGCCTCAGCTACGAGGCCGAGGCGCTCGAGAAGTCGGCCGACGACGTCGTGCGCTCGATCCTGGAGCACGTCCCGGTCCCGTGACCGGGCGGCCGCGGCCATGCAGACCTCCGAGCTCCTCCGCAAGGTCCGCCGCATCGAGATCCGCACGTCGCACCTCGTGAGCGACGTGCTGGCGGGGCAGTTCCGCTCCGCCTTCAAGGGCCGCGGGATGGAGTTCGAGGAGGTGCGCCCATACCAGTACGGCGACGACGTTCGCTCGATCGACTGGAACGTGAGCGCGCGCACCGGGTTCCCGCACGTCAAGCTCTTCCGCGAGGAGCGCGAGCTGACGGTGATGCTCGCGGTCGACCTGAGCGGGTCGCTCGGCTTCGGCACGCACGCGCAGCTGAAGCGCGAGCTGGCCGCCGAGGTTGCCGCCACCGTGGCCTTCAGCGCGATCCGCTCGAACGACCGCGTGGGGCTCGTCTGCTTCACCGACCGCGTCGAGCTCGTGGTGCCGCCGCGCAAGGGGTCGCGCCACGTGCTGCGCATCGTGCGCGACCTGCTCGCCTTCGAGCCCGAGCGCCGGGGCACCGACATCGGCGCCGCGATCGCCGAGGCAGACCGGCTGCTGAGCCGCCGCGCGGTGCTCTTCGTGGTGAGCGACTGGCAGTCACGCGGGCTCGCGCCCTCGGGCGCCGAGCCGTGGGAGGAAGCGCTGCGCGTGGCGCGCGCGCGCCATGACGTGATCCCCGTGGTGGTGCGCGACCGGCGCGAGCGCGAGCTGCCGCCGGTGGGGCTGGTCGAGTTCGAGGACGAGGAGACCGGCGAGCGCGTGGTGGCGGACCTGGGGTCCCGCGCCGTGCGCGAACGCTTCGCGCGCCTCGCCGCGGCCGACGCGCAGCTCCTCGATGACACGCTGCGCCGGCTTCGCTGCGAGGCCATCCGGATCGAGACCGGCGGCGACATCGCCGAGCCGATGCGCGCCTTCTTCCGCCGCCGCGGCGCGAGGAGGGCAAGGTGAGGTCCCGCCGCACGTGTGCCGCAAGGACGGCAGCCGCCATGCTCGCGGCGGCGCTGGCCCTCGGGGCCGTGCGCGCGTCCGAGGCGGGCGGACCGCCCGCCGAGATCGCTCCCGCGTCCATCACCGAGCGCGGCGCGACGATCGAGCGGCGCGTGATCGCCCCGATGGGCTGGGAGCCCGGCGTGCCGATCGAGCTCGACGTGCGGGTGACGCTGCCCGAGGGCGCGAGCGTCGCCTTCGACCCGGCCGGAAAGACGCTCGGTGCCTTCGAGGTGCGAGATGCCCGGGTGACGCCCGCGGCGCCGGGCGAGCCGGCACGGATCATGGTCACGCTCGTGGCCTGGGAGGACGGCGAGCTCGAGGTGCCCGCGGTCGCGGCGACCGTGACGCTGGCCGACGGCACGAAGGTGTCGCTCGCATCGCCGGTCGCGGCCGTGACCATCGGATCGCTCGTCGGCGAGGACGTGCCGCTCACCGAGCTGGCCGCCGGCGACATCCGCGACGCGGTCGAGATCGACGACGGGCGCTGGATGTGGTGGCTGGCGGCGGGGCTTGCCGCGGCCGGTGCCCTCGGGTTCACGTGGTGGCTCATGCACCGCCCACGGCCCGTGGCCGTCGAGCCGCCGCTTCCGCCGCATGCGTGGGCGATGCGCGAGCTGGCCCGCCTGGCGGCCGATGACCTGCCCGCCCGTGGCGAGGTGGACGCGTTCTTCGTAAGGCTCTCGTCGATCGTGCGCACGTACATCGAGGGACGCTTCGGCATCGCCGCGCCCGACCGGACCACGCAGGAGTTCATCCGCGAGGCATCGCGCCACCCGGACCTCTCCGGCGACCATGGCCGCGCGCTGGCGGACTTCCTGCGGTCGGCCGACATGGTGAAGTTCGCGGCCGCACGGCCGGCCGCCGATGCCTGCGGCGACGCGCTGGACCGCATGCGCGCGTTCGTCGAAGCCACCGCGCCGCGCGAGGAGGCCGCGACATGACCGGCTTCCACGAATCGAGCGCGTGGTGGCTGGTGCTGCTCC
Organism: uncultured Chitinophaga sp.; assembly: GCA_964440815.1. Taxonomy (GTDB): domain Bacteria; phylum Planctomycetota; class Phycisphaerae; order Phycisphaerales; family SM1A02; genus UBA966. The sequence goes on along the minus strand of CAYTYU010000047.1, from coordinate 4,625 downwards.
TCCTGGTGCCGCTGGCCTGGTGGCAGCCGATGCGGGCCCGGGCGCGCGCGTCGGTCGGTTTCCCGTCGGCGGCCGCGCTGCGTGCGGCCGGGTCGACCCTGGTCGCGCGCACGCGCTGGCTGCCGCTCGTCCTGCGCACGGCGGCGCTGGCGCTGGTGGCGGTCGCGGTCGCGCGGCCCATCAAGGCCAACGAGCAGACCAGGGTCTGGGTGGAGGGGATCGCGATCGAGCTGGTGGTCGATCGCTCGAGCTCCATGCTCGCGATGGACTTCGAGGTCAAGGGCCGCCGGGCCGACCGGTTGCAGGCGCTCAAGGACGTTGCCGCGCGGTTCGTCCTCGGCGGCGGCGGGCTGGGCGGCCGGCCCGGGGACCTCATCGGGCTGGTGGCCTTCGCGCGCTTCGCCGACAGCCTGTCGCCGCTGACGCTCGACCATGACTACCTCGTCGACACGCTCGAGGACATCGAGGTGGCCGGCGTGCGCGCCGAGGACGGCACCGCGATCGGCGAGGCCGTGGCGCTCGCGGCCGAGCGGCTGCGCGACGCGGTCGAGCGCGCCGGCGACCTGCCGAAGCCGCGCAGCAAGGCGATCCTCCTCTTCACCGACGGCGAGAACAATGCCGGCGAGATCGACCCGATGACCGCGGCCGAGGTGTGCCGCACCTACGGCATCAAGATCTACGCGGTGGGCATGGGCACGATCGGGCAGGCGCCCTACCCCGTGCAGCTGCCCTTCGGCGGCGTGCAACTGGTGCCGCGGCCCGTGAACATCGACGAGAAGCTCCTCACCGACATGGCGACGCTCACGGGCGGGCGCTACTTCCGGGCCACCGACTCGCGCAGCCTGGAGGCGATCTACGAGACGATCGACCAGCTCGAGAAGACCACGACGGAACAGCGGCGCTACCTCCAGTACCGCGACCTCGCGGTCGAGGGATTCGACCTCGCCGGGTTCCGGATGCCGGCACTGCTGGCCGCGGCGTTCGTGCTGGCGGCGCTTGACCTCGTGCTCTCGCTGACGCGCTGGAGGACGCTGCCGTGACCCCGGCCGACTTCGCGTTCGCCAACCCGTCGGCCGCCGCGTGGACATGGGCGGTGCTCGCGATCGCGGTGCTCGCGGCCATCCGGCTGCGCGGGCGCATGCGGGCGCTGCGCACGTTCGCCGAGGATCCGCTGCTGCGTGCCATCGCGCCGCGCGCCGGCGCTTCCCGGCCGGCATGGCGCGTCGCGCTCTCGGTCGCCGGGCTTGCGGCGCTCGTCCCGGCGCTCATGGACCCGCGCTGGGGCGCCGAGGTGGAGGAAGTGCGCCGCCGCGGCGCGGACGTGTTCTTCCTGGTCGACGTCAGTCGCTCGATGACCGCCGAGGACGCGGCCCCGAGCCGGCTGCAGCGCGCGCGCGAGCTGGTGGACGAAACCGTGGAGAGCCTGGGCGGCGACCGCGTGGGGCTCATCGAGTTCGCCGGCACCGCCGCGATGCGCGTGCCGCTCACCCTGAACTACGGCGCGTTCCGGACGTCGCTTGCGGAACTCAAGCCGCTCTCCGGCGCGCGCGGCGGCACGGCGCTTGCGAAGGCCATCGCGCTCGCGGCGGCGAGCTTCCCCGAGACCTCCGCGGGCAGCCGCGCGATCGTCATCCTCTCCGACGGCGAGGACCTCGGTGGCGAGGGTGCCGGCAACGACCCCGTGGCGGCGGCCAGGGAGGTGCTCGGCGCGCACGGCATCCACACCTACACCATCGGGATCGGCGACGCCCGCGAGGGCGCGCGCATCCCGGTCGCCCGCACCGCCGAGGGCGTGCGCTACCTGGTGCACGAGGGCCAGGAGGTGTGGAGCAAGATGGACGAGCGCGTGCTGCGGGACACGGCGCTTGCCGGGGAGGGCGCCTTCATCCCGGCCGGCACCGAGCGCGTCGACATGGCACGTGCGTACGCTCAGACCGTGGGACTCCTCGAGCGGCAGGAATCGGACGCCTCCATCGTGACCCGGCGCACGCCGCGGTTCCAGTGGTTCGCGGGCGTCGCGTTCGCGTGCCTGCTCGGCGCCACGCTGGTTCCGGCGCCGCGCGACCGGCGGGAGGTCGCGACATGATGCTCGCGCATGCGTTCCTCGCGGTCGCGCTGCAGGCGGCTCCGGCACCGCCGGCGCCGCCGGCGCCTCCGATGCCCGTGCCGATGGCGCCACCCCCGCCTCCCTCGTCGTTCTCGACGATCGTGCGCGAGGCGCGCGCCAAGCTCGATGCCGGCGACTTCGCGGGCGCCGCCGAGCGCTACGCCGAGGCGCTCCGCGCACGGCCCGAGGCGGCCGCCGCGGCCTACAACCAGGGCGTCGCCCTCTATCGCGAGGGCAAGTACGGCGACGCCGCACGTGCCTTCTCGCAGGCAGCCGAGATCGCGTCCGAGGGAACCCGGACCGACCCGGGCGTCGAGGCGCGCAGCACCTACAACAAGGCCGCCAGCCACTACCGGGCCACCAAGGCGCAGGCGGAGGCGGCGGAGCGGATGCTCGAGTCCGCGGGCGCGACGGTCCTGGACGGTTCGCAAGCCCCGGCGAAGGAGCCCGTCGACCCCGAGGCCCTGAAGGCCGCGATCGAGGACGCGCAGAAGAGCCTGCAGGGATTCAAGGATGCGGCCCTCAACGACCCGACCGACCGCGACGCGCGCGCGAATGCGCAGCAGAGCCTGCGGCTGCTGCGCGCGCTCGAGGAGTTGCGGAAGCAGCAGGAACAGCAGAAGCAGGATCAGGAGCAGGAACAGAAGCAGGACCAAGAGCAGCAGCAGCAGCAAGACCAGCAGCAGTCGCAGGAACAGGAGCCGAAGGAACAACAGCAACAGAAGGATCAGCAGTCCGGCGACCAAGGAGAAGAGCAGCCACCGGAGGATCCGGGCGACTCGAAGGACGAGCCGAAGCAGCAGCCGTCCGACGGCGAGCAAGACGCCCCGAAGCAACCCGCCGACCAGCCCCCGCCGCCCAAGCCGAGCGGGGAGCGGCCCGGCGAGATGACCAAGCAGGAGGCCGATCGCCTGCTGCAGGCCGTCCGCGACCGCGAGCGCGAGCGCCGCGCCGACCAGGAGCGCGCCGCGGCCGTGCCGCGCAACCGCCGTCCACCGGCCAAGGATTGGTGATGCACGCGATGCGGACGATCGCCATCCTGGCCGCGCTCATGCTCGCCTGCATCGCCCGGGCCGGGGACGTGCGGTTCGTGCCGCCGGCGGCGGAGACCTGGGAAGGCATCCCGGTACGCATCCTGGTCGAGGTGAGCAACGCCGCCGACGTGCAGGCGCCGCTCGGGCCGAAGGTGGACGGTGCACAGGTGCGCGTCGTCGAGCGCGGGCGGCAGTCGCGCACCGAGGTGCGAAACGGCCGCGTGTCGAGCTCGACCACCGTCACGTGGGCGGTGGAGGTGACGCCCGACGCGCCGGGCACGCTCTCGATCCCGCCGATCTCGGTCACCGCCGACGGCGTCGAGCGATCGAGCCCCGCGTTCACGGTGGCGGTGCGACGCAGCGACGCCGGCGACCTGCTCTCGGCGGAGATCTACGGCAGCCCTCCCGAGGTGTACGTGGGCCAGCCCCTCGACCTCGTGCTGCGGATCGTGATCAAGCCCTACCGGGACCCGAACTACGGCCAGCTCAACGAGACGCAGATGTGGGGCCTGGTCGACGTGCAGGGCAGCGAGTGGGGGCCGTTCGAGCCCGAGGTCGCCGACCTCGTGCGCCGCAGCGCCGTGCCGCGCTCGCACCAGGAGTCGCGCGACGGCACGACGTGGTTCGTCTACGAGCTGAAGAGCCGCACGTGGCCGCCCAAGGCGGGATCGGGCGTGCCCGACCTCAAGCCCGTGAAGGTGGCGATGACCTACCCCATCGCCCTGCGCGAGACGCAGTCCTTCTTCCTGGAGCGCCAGCTCACGATCTCCGACGCCCGCCCGCTGAGCGTTCGGGCCGAGGCCACCGGCATCCGCGTGCTGCCGGTGCCCGACGAAGGCCGCCCCGCCTCGTTCACGGGCGCGGTCGGCGAGTTCCGCCTCGACGTGCAGGCGAAGCCCGTCGACGTCGAGGTCGGGCAGCCCGTGACGCTCACCCTCACGCTGCAGGACGCCTCCGGCCGCGCGAACCTCGAGTCGGTGCTGCCGCCCGCCCTCGCGGCGAACGCAGAGCTCACGAAGGACTTCCGCGTGCCGACCGATGCGCTCTCGGGCGAGGTGTCCGGCAACGCCAAGCGCTTCACGGTCACCGTGCGCCCGACGCGCGCGGGCATCGAGGCGATCCCGCCGATCGAGTTCTCCTCGTTCGACCCCGCGACCAAGACCTTCCGCACGGTGCGCAGTGCTCCCATTCCCGTGTCGGTGCGCCCGGCGAGCCGCATGGACCTCGCGAAGATCGTCGGGGGCGGCACCGCCGGCACGGACACGTCGCCCACCGCCGGCGCCACCCAGCTCACTGCCATCGAGGACGGCCTCGTCGCCAACAAGCCCGTGTCGCCGGTGATGCTCGCGCGCGCGCCGGTCGGCGTGGATGCCCTTTCGATCGCGGGCCTTGCGCTGCCGCCGCTCGCGGCCGCCGGCGCCCTCGCCTGGCGCATCCGCCGGGATCGCCACGCGCGCGACGGAGGCCTCGCCCGCCGCTCGCGC
>CAYTYU010000046.1:0-17703 GCA_964440815.1 uncultured Chitinophaga sp. | reverse complement strand
GCACGGACCGAGGTCGGCCGGAACGTTGCACTGGCCGTAGAAGTTCTCTCCCCACGCCCGGACCGCCTGCCCCAACGCCGTCGTGGAGACCGCTGCCGCCGCCATCACCGCCAGGATCGTGGTTCGCATGTCTTCAATGCCTCCCAGAGCACCTGGCTCCGGTCGGATCAGGCTACTGCTGCGCGCACGGCGTCCCAAACCTCTCCTTGCCCGCACGGCGCCTCCCGACGCCATGACTATCTTCCCCCCGTGCCGGCCGCCTCGACCGACCCCACCCCGCGCCGCGCCGCGTCGCCCGGCCGACGGCGCCGCTGGGCGCTCCTGGCCGTCTACGTGCTCGCGTACGGCGGCTTCATCGGGGTCGCGGTGGCGGCACCGGGGCTGTTCGCCACGGACGTCGCGGGCGGCGTGAACCTGGCCGTGGCCTGGGGCTTCGGGCTGATCGTGCTCGCGTTCGCCGTGGCGCTCGCGGCGCTCCGGCTGCCGGAGGGGCGCTGACGTGGGGCCAGCGGCCGGGACCGACTGGCTCTCGGTCACGGTCTTTGCCGCGTTCACGGTGATGGTGCTGGTGCTCAGCTCGCTGCTCGGCCGGCGCGCCTCGAGCGTCGGCGGCTACTTCGCCGCGCACGGGCAGGTCGGGTGGTTCGTGAACGGCGTGGCGTTCGCGGGCGACTACCTCTCGGCCGCCAGCTTCCTGGGCATCTGCGGGCTCATCGCGTTCTGGGGCTACGACGGCTTCCTGTACTCGATCGGCTACCTGGCGGGATGGATCGTGGCGCTCCTGGTGATCGCCGAGCCGATCCGGCGCCTGGGCAGGTTCACCTTCGCCGACGCGCTCAACGCGCGATTCGGGTCGAAGGCCGTGACGCTCGCCGCGGCCATCAGCACACTGGTGGTGAGCCTCTTCTACCTGGTGCCGCAGATGGTGGGCGCCGGCGCGCTGATCAAGCCGCTGCTCGGGCTGCCGCAGTGGGTGGGCGTCGGGCTGGTCGGCGTGGTGGTGACCGTGATCGTGACCACGGCGGGGATGGTGAGCACCACGTGGGTGCAGTTCATCAAGGGCGGGCTGCTGCTCGCCCTGTGCGCGATCCTCGTGGCGCTGATCCTGGGGCGCGGGTTCACGGTGCATGCACCGGGCCCCGCGCGCGAGGCGCCGGCACGCGGGGTGGGATCCGTGTCCGGCCTTCCCGGGTGGGCGGTGCCCGGCGCCGTGCCGGACGCCGACGGGCTGGTCCGCACCGAGGGCGCGCACACGGGCCCGCTCGGCCCGGTCGAGTACCTGCGCGTCTTCGGCGAGAGCGAGATCGCCGCGTGGCGCACCACGAGATCCACGGGCGCGGACGGGCAGGCCAAGAGCATCGCCTCCCCGGAACTCGTCCGCGGCAACCTGCTGCTCCAGCCCGGCAACAGCCCGACCTTCAAGGGGCTGCGCAGCGGCGGCGCGATGGACCGGATCGACTTCGTCTCGCTGATGCTTGCGCTGTTCCTCGGTACCGCGAGCCTGCCGCACATCCTGATCCGCTACTACACGGTGAAGGACGTGCGCAGCGCACGCCTGAGCACGGTGGTGGGGATCGGGGCGATCGGCACCTTCTACGTGCTGACCCTCTACCTGGGGCTCGGTGCCATGACGGGCGGCGTGCTGGACACGTCCGACAGCAACATGGCCGCGCCGCTCCTGGCGCGCAGCTTCGGCAGCGTGCTGTTCGCGCTGATCTCGAGCGTGGCGTTCTTCACGGTGCTCGGCACGGTCAGCGGCCTGGTGCTCGCCGGCAGCGGGGCGGTGGCGCGCGACCTGGTGACCACCGTGATGGGCCGCACGCCCGACGAGCGCGCGCAGGTCCGGATCGCGCGCATCGCGTCGCTCGGGCTGGGCGCGGGGGCGATGGCGCTCGGGCTCCTCTTCAAGGACCTGAACGCGTCCTTCCTGGTGGGCTGGGCCTTCAACGTGGCGGCCAGCGCCAACCTGCCCGCCCTGCTCATGGCGCTCTTCTGGAGGCGCGCCACGCGGCAAGGCGTGGCGACCGCGATCATGGTGGGGCTCTGCTCGAGCCTGGCGTGGGTGCTCCTCTCGAAGGACGCCTTCGAGAAGGTCTACGGCCTGCCCGGCGCCGACGCGCTCGTGCCCTTCAGCCAGCCGGCGCTGGTGACCATCCCGCTCAGCGCGATCGCGGGCGTCGTGGTGTCGCTGGCGACTGGACGGGGCACGCGGACCGGGTCGCCCCGGGCGTGATCTTCCTCTCCGGAGAGGCCGGGATGCGCCGCGATAGGCTGGCCGCCCCATGGAAGCCGCCTACGAGTTCGACCTGGTCGTGATCGGAAGCGGGCCCGCGGGACAGGCCGCCGCGATCCAGGCCGCCAAGCTCGGGAAGCGCGTGGCCGTCATCGAGCGCAAGCGCGGCGTCGGCGGAGTCACGGTGCACCTGGGGACGCTGCCCTCGAAGACGTTCCGCGAGGCGGTGATCAGCCTGAAGCGCGGCTCGGTCCAGAAGTCGCTCGAGGCCGCGGGCATCCACCACGTCGAGCTCACCATGGAGATGCTCCTGGCGCGGGTCTCCTCGGTGATCAACGACGAGCAGCAGCTCATCCGGGGCACGCTGCTGCGCAACGGCATCAAGGTCATCTGGGGATTCGCCTCGTTCGTCGACGAGCACACCATCCTCGTGGACAGCGCCGACGGCGACCGGACCATCACCACGGCCTTCACGCTGCTGGCGTGCGGGACGCGGCCGGTGCTCCCGCCCGGCTGCCCCGACCAGTCGGGGGACGAGTCGCCGATCGTCCTCACGAGCGATACCGTCGGGCGGCTGAAGGAGATCCCGCGCAGCATGGTGGTCGTGGGCGGCGGCGTCATCGGCGTGGAGTACGCGTCGTTCTTCGCCGTGCTCGGCACCAAGGTGACGCTGGTGGAGCGCGGGCCGCGGCCCATCTCGTTCATGGACCACGAGACCGTGGACGAGATGATCCACGACCTGCGGACGAACGACCTGGTGCTCCGCTGCAACGAGAACGTCGTGTCCATCGCCGTGACGCCCGAGCCGGACCGCCGGGTGCAGGTGGAGCTCGAGAGCGGCAAGCGGATCACCGCGGACGCGGCGATCGTGTCCGGGGGCCGGCAGGGCTGCGTGGAGGGCATGAGGCTGGAGGCGATCGGGCTGGCGGCGGACGGCCGCGGCCGCATCTCGGTGGATGGGTACTACCGAACGTCGGTGCCCTCGGTGTTCGCGGCCGGCGACATCGTGGGATTCCCTGCGCTGTCGGCCACCAGCGCCGCGCAGGGACGGATCGCCGCGCTGGCGATGTTCGGCGCACCCGTCCATCCGATGGGCGACGACTACCCCTTCGGCATCTACTCCATCCCAGAGCTGAGCAGCGCCGGCGCCACCGAGCAGAAGCTGAGCGCCGACAAGGTGCCGTACGAGATCGGCATCGCGCGCTACAGCGAGATCGCGCGCGGGAAGATCGACCAGTCCTCGGACGGCTACCTGAAGCTCATCTTCCACCGGGAGACGAAGGAGCTCCTGGGCGTGCACGTCCTGGGCGCGAGCGCGACCGAGCTGGTGCACATCGGCCAGGCGGTGATCCGCCTCAAGGGCGGGCTCGACTTCTTCCTGTCGAACGTCTTCAACTACCCGACCTACGCCGAGTGCTACCGGGTGGCGGCGCTCAACGCCTACAACAACATGCGTGCGGGCTCGGGAGCCTGAACGCCGCGCGCGGCTACCCGGGAACCCTGCCGAAGCGGCTGCGGGCCATGCCCAGCCGGTAGACGACCGCGGCCACGATGAACCCGCTGAACCACGCGTAGGGGTAGATCGCGTCGAACGCGTCGGGTCCGCCCGCGACCACCTTCACGCTGCGCAGGAAGCCAACGATGTTGGGCGCCACGCCAAGGCAGAGCGCGAGGATCGCCACCCAGTTGGTGCCCGCGTAGCGGCCCTGGGTGCGGTAGAGGTCGGGGACGTCCAGTTCCCGCCGCCTCACCAGCCAGTAGTCGGCCACCATGATGCCGGCGATCGGGCCGAGCAGGCCGCCGTAGCCGCCCAGCCAGTCGAAGATGTACGCCTCGGGGTTGGCGAGCAGCTTCCAGGGCATGATGGCGATGCCGATCAGGCCCGTGATCACCCCTCCCGTGCGGAAGCTGACGTGGCGCGGCGCGACGTTCGCGAAGTCGTTCGCCGGGCCCACGACGTTCGCGGCGATGTTCGTGGAGACGGTGGCGACCACGACGGCGAACAGGCTGACGAGCGCCACCAGCATGCGCGTCCCCGGGCCGGCGATGAGCGGGGCATCGAGGCCGGCGGGCGCGTCTGCGCTGGTGATCTGCGAGAGCACGACCACCGGGTCCCACAGCGACTTCGGGTCGGTGCCGCCCAGGACGGACTCGGCGGCGCTCGTGATCACCACGGCCATGGCGCTGAACCCGAACATCGTGGCGGGAAGCCCGAGCGCCTGGCCCCACGCCTGCTCGCGCTGGCCGCGTCCATAGCGCGTGAAGTCCGGGATGTTCAGGCTGAGCGTGGCCCAGAAGCCGATCATTCCAGTGAGGCTCGGCACGAACACCTTCCAGAAGTCCGCATCGGTGGCGAAGCCGCTCGGGCGGTCGAACATGGGTCCCAGCCCGCCCGCACGGGCCACGATCCACCACAGCAGCCAGCCGGCCAGCACCAGCACGATCGGCGCGCTCCAGTTCTCGAGCACCCGCACGGCGTCCATGCCGAACAGGATGATCGCGATGTTCAGCAGCCAGAAGATGCCGAACGTGATCGCGCTCGGGACGCCGAGGCCCATGATCGACGCAGTGCCGCCGATCGCGTCGAACGCCGGCCACACCGCCACCACGAAGGTCCTCACGGCCTCGCCGCCGATGTAGCACTGGATCCCGAACCAGCCGCAGGCCACGATGGCGCGGAGCATGGCGGGCACGTTCGCGCCGACGGTCCCGAAGCTCGACCGCGCGAGCACCGGGAAGGGGATCCCGTACTTGGTGCCGGGGTGGGCGTTCAGCAGGATCGGGACGAGGATGACGACGTTGCCCAGGGCGATCGTGGCGAGCGCCTGCCACCAGTTCATGCCCAGCGCGATGAGCCCCCCAGCCAGCATGTAGGTGGGCAGGCAGTGCGCCATCCCGATCCAGAGCGCGGCGAAGTTCCAGGTGGTCCAGGTGCGGCGCGCCTTGGGAACGGGCGCAAGGTCCCCGTTGAACAGCGGGCTCTGGCCGATGTCGGGGGGCAACTCGGCGAGCGCTTCACGCGTGAGTTCGGGGTCCTGCATGGGTGCTCTCCCTCGATCGCCGGCGCATCATGCCCTGCGCCGAGCCATCGGGCGGGTGAAGAAACTGGGGCGTCCGTCGCGATCGCGGGATCCTCGCCGCGAACGGACCAAGCAATCGCAGGCTCATCGTCGATCGACCCGATGCCTGGATCAAGGTCGCGCCCACCGCGCGCGGTACGCGCCGTCGCCATCGTATCGCTCCGCCTGCCCCCGCACGTCGAAGACCCGATTGCGCGGGTCGTTGCCCACGCCCGCCACGTACTGCCAGTTGCCCCAGTTGGGGCCGACGTCGAAGTCGATGAGCTGGCTCTCGAACCACGCGGCGCCCCAGCGCCAGTCGATGCCCGCGGTGCGCGCGAGCCAGCTTGCCACGTTCTGGCGCGCGCGGTTGGAGAGCTGGCCCGTGGCGCGCAGTTCGCGCATGCCGGCATCGACGAACGGCTCGCCGGTGGTGCCGTCGCACCACGCGGCGAACGAGTCGCGGTCCCGCGCGCCGCACGGCGTGCGGCCGAGCACGCCGCTCGCCTTGAACACGCGGCCCTGCCAGCGGCGGACCCAGAAGTGGAAGTAGTCGCGCCAGAGCAGCTCGAAGAAGAGCCAGTAGGTGCTCTCGTTGGCGGTCCGCTCGGACTCGTAGCGGCGGATCTCGGCGGCAACCTCGCGGGGCGAGATGGTCCCGAGGGCAAGCCATGGCGAGAGCCGCGACGAGAAGTCCGCGCCCACCAGCCCGTCACGCGTCTCCTTGTAGCGGGCGACGCAATCGTCCGCCCAGAACCACTGCTCCATCCGGGCCAGGCCGCAAGCGCGCGCGCCGTCGGACGCAAACGACGACCGCGGGTCATGCGAGGCGGCCGCGGCACGGGCCTCGGCAAGGTCTCCGGCTGCGAATGTCGCATCCGACCGTGCCGCCGCGACCGCGCGCATCGCATCGCTCGCCTCGCGGATGGACGGCGTGGCCACCGGCGCCCGTACGCGGCACTCCCGCTCGACCCGGCGCCGGAAGCTCGAGAAGACGTCGGGCAACTCGCCGATCGCGAACGGCAGGTCGCTCGCCGCGATCATGGTGGTCTCGTCGTGGACATGCAGTTCGGCCCCGTGCGTGGCCAGCGCGCGCGCCACGGCCCCGTTCTCGCGAAGTTCGTCGAAGGCAGGGCATGGCGCCGTGTGCACCGCGCGGGCACTCAGGTCGGCGGCCAGAGCGGGGATGCACTCCGCGGGGTCGCCACGGAGGACGAAGAGCTCCGATCCCGCCGCACGCCACTCGGCCCGGAGTCCATCGACGGCCTGAAGGAGGTGACCCAGTCGGCGGGGGCTCCACCGGGTCACGCCCGGCGGGTCGTCGTGGGTCGAGGCCGACGAACCACGCGCACGAGCCAGCACGAACGGTGCAGCCGTATCGCCGGGCAGGACGACCGCCCCAACCACGCTGCCGGGGGCGGCACTCGCCGCAGCGGCCACGGCTGCGTTGTCGGCGAGCCGGAAGTCGGTCCGGTGCCAGACGATCGATGCTGAAGCGGGAGGGTGATGCATGCCTGGCAAGGTGCCACCGTACCTCTCCACCCGTTGATCCGTGATGCGCAAAGCACCGCCGCCGCACCGATGTCGGCGCGGCGGCGGCGAAGATCAGAGAAACGAAGGCGGAAGCTCAGGAAGGCTTCTTGGGCTCTTCCTTCTTGGGAGCGTCCTTCTTGGGAGCGTCCTTCTTGGGAGCCTCCTTGGCGCCGGCGCCTCCGTTGCCACCCCTGCCGCCGGCACCACCGGTGCCGCCGTTGCCGCCGTTACCGCCGTTGCCCGGCGGGGGGACGAAGGAAGCCACGGCCGGGGCCGCAACCAGGACGAGGGCGAGCGTGGATCCAACGATCGGGAGGGCGCGCTTCATGAGTGGTTCCTTTGGTAAGGTCGGGTGCAGCGCCTCCACGAAGCAGGACGGCGCCGCCAGACTTTCCGCAAGATACCTCCGGCCGCCCATGGCAGACACCCCCCTTTCCGACGCGGTTGCCCGCCAGTACGAGCGGTGGGCCTACCCGGCTCCCATCCCTGACCTGACGGCGTGGATGGTGGACAACTGGCAGTGGTTCGACCCAAGCCACGCCCACCGGCTGTTCTGGCCCGACCGCCCCGCCCCGGCCGGCATGGAGATCCTCGTCGCCGGGTGCGGCACCAACCAGGCGGCCGTCTTCGCGCTGAACAACCCCGGGGCCACGGTGGTCGGGATCGACGTGAGCAGCACATCGCTCGGCCACCAGGCGTACCTGCGGGACAAGCACGGGCTGTCGAACCTCCAATTGCACCAGCTGCCGATCGAGGAAGCCCGGACGATCGGACGAACGTTCGACCTCGTGGTGTCCACCGGCGTCCTGCACCACATGGCCGATCCGGTCACAGGCCTTCGTAGCCTCGCGGGCTGCCTCAAGCCGCACGGCGTGGCGGCACTGATGCTCTATGCACGGTACGGACGCGTCGGCGTCGAGATGCTGCAGTCGGTCTTCCGCGACATGGGAATGGGGCTCGACGAGCCGTCGCTTCACCTCGTGCGTGACGCGCTGGCAAACCTGCCGGCCGACCATCCGGTGGCGAGCTACCGGGCGATCGCGACCGACCTCGACGATGACGCCGGCATGATGGACACCTTCATGCACGTGCGCGAGCGCAGCTACACGGTGGACGAATGCCGTGACTTCGTCGCCGCGGCGGGCCTGGCGTTCCAGGGGCTGTTCTTCCGCGCACCGTATCACCCACCGCCCGCCGCGCCCGGCACGTTCTTCGCGCAGGTCGCGTCGATGCCGCCGGAGCGCCAGTGGTCGGTGATGGAGCGGATCAACTTCAACAACGGCTGCCACTTCTTCCTGGCCTGCCCGGCGGACCGGCCGCGGCGGGAGTACGCGATCGACTTCGGCGCCGGGGATGCACCGCGCTTCGTGCCCTCGATGCGCCACCGGTGCGGGCTGGAGGGCAGCCAGCTGATGCAGCCGGGCTGGGGCATCGCCCTCGACGACGCGCAGGCGGCGCTCGTCCGTCAGGTCGATGGCCGGCGGACGATCACCGAGATCGCCGACGCGGCCGCAGCGTCCGAGGCGCGGGACGCGGCCGGAGCAGACGCGCGCACGCGCGCCGCGGTCGACTTCTTCCACCTGCTCTGGAAGCTCGACTTCGTGGCGATGGGCCTCGAGCGGTGCGCGGGCCGGGGCGGGTGACGGGAGGCGTAGCCTCCGGCCCCATGCCTGAGCCGCAGGGCCAACGGACGGTGCTCGACCTCTTCGATGCCGCGTGCGCGCGGCATGGGGATGGCGCGGCGCTTGACGTCCCCCCCGGCGACGGGCGGGGACGCGTCACGTGGACCTACCGCCAGCTGGCCGAGCGGGCCGATCGCTTTCGGGCGGCGATCGCCCCGCACGCGGCGAGCGATGCCGTGGTGGTGCTGGCGCTCGCGCGCACCGACCCACGGCTCTATGCCGCGATGCTGGGGGTGATGCGCGCGGGCTGCGCCTACTGTGCGATCGACCCGTCGTTTCCCGACCGGCAGGCGGCGGACGTGGTGCAGGATGCACGGGCCCGTGCGATCGTCGGGCCTGCGGCGCGCGTACGCGCGATCGCCGACGCGGGCGGCGTGGCCACGTGGATCGACGCCGATGCCGTATGCGCCATCGATGGGGAGGCGATGGCACCCGATGCCGACACGACACCGATCGCCCCCGACTCGCTCGCCTACGTCATCTACACCTCGGGCACCACCGGCAAGCCCAAGGGCGTTGAAATCGAGCACCGTTCGCTCCTGAACCTCGTCGCGGGCGACATCGAGGCCTTCGGGCTGGGCGTGCACGACCGCGTCGCGCAGGGGTCGAGCGCCAGCTACGACTCGAGCGTCGAGGAGATGTGGCTCGCATGGGCCGTGGGCGCGTGCGTGGTGGTGATGGACGATGCAACGGCACGCATGGGGCCGGACCTCGTCGATTGGCTTCGGAACGAACGCGTCACGGTGCTCTGCCCGCCGCCGACCCTGCTCCGGACGCTCGGGCTCGATGATCCCGCGCGCTCCCTTCCGGACCTCCGGCTGGTCTACGTGGGCGGCGAGGCGCTGCCCGAGGACGTCGCCGCTCGCTGGTCGCGCGGGATGCGCCTCGAGAACGGCTACGGCCCGACCGAGTGCACCGTGACGTGCCTGCGGTGCACGGTGCATGCCGGGAAACCCGTCACGATCGGCCGACCGATTCCCGGAACGCGTGCGTGGGTCGTCGATCCCGACGGCGCTGACCTTCCGGAGGTCGCCGATGGCGTGCACGGGGAACTCGTGATCGGCGGCGCGTCGCTCGCCCGCGGCTACCGCGGGCAGCAGGAAGTGACGGCCACGCGGTTCGTCGAGCACCCGACGCTCGGCCGCGTGTACCGGACCGGCGACCTCGTGCACCGCGACGCTGCCGGCGCGTTCCACTACCACGGACGCATCGACGCGCAGGTGAAGCTGCGCGGCCATCGCGTGGAGCTGGGCGCCGTCGAGGCGAGGCTTGCCGCGCAGCCCGGGGTGCTGGAGGCGGCGTGCACCGTGCAGGGAATCGGCGCGGGCCAGCGCCTCGAGGCCCACGTGGTGATGCGCGCCGGCGTGGGCCTCGACCCCGTGGCGTTGCGGGCGGCGCTGGCGGCCGAACTTCCGCCGGCATCGGTGCCGGCGGCGATCGCCGCGATCGAGTCCATTCCGCGCTCGGTCGGCGGGAAGGTCGACCGGAGAGGGCTGCCGGCGATCGTCGACCACCGCAGCACGACGGTGCCGGACGCGTGGCCCATGACCGACACCGAGCGGCGGGTGTCCGAGGCGATCGCCGGCGTGCTCGGCGTGCCCGGTGCGGTGCATCCGGATGCCGACTTCTTCGACGACCTGGGTCTTGATTCGCTCACGGTGGCCATGGTGGTCTCGCGGCTGCGCACGGACCCGCGGACGCGCGCGGCGAACGTGCGGATGACCTACGCGCATCGAACGGTGCGCACGGCGGCAGCGGCGATCGACGGCGCGACGGAATCGCGTGCTCCAGGTGATGCCTGCCCGCGAACGACCGCCGTCGGCCGCCCGATGCCCGCGGTGGTGACGTGCGCGCAGGCCGCGGTGCTTGCAGCACTGGTCGTCGCCGGGTCACAGCTCCTCTGGATTCCGGATCTCGCACCACTGGCCTTCCGTCACGGCAACGTGACCGCCATCGACGCACTCATGCTGGCCTCGGTGGCAGTGCTGGCCGTGCCCGCATGGACGATGGCGACCCTGGCGCTTGCCGCCCTGGCGAAATGGACGATCATCGGCCGCTACCGGCCGATGCGCGTGCGCGCGTGGTCGTGGTGGCACCTGCGCCACTGGACGGTGATGCGCGCCGCGTCCCTCGTGCCATGGGGGCTCCTGGAAACCGCCGGACTGGCACCGGCCGCACTCCGCCTGCTCGGCGCGCGGATCGGCCGCAACGTGCACGTGCACGCCGGGGTGCGGCTCACCGGGGGCGGATGGGACCTCCTGACCCTGGAGGACGGTGCGACCATCGGGCAGGACGCATCGCTGCGGGTCGTCGACCTCGATGCGGGGTGCATCGAGGTGGCGCCGGTCACCGTGCGCCGCGAAGCCACGGTCGAGACGCGCGCCGGCATGTCCGGGGGCGCCGAGCTCGGCGAGGGAAGCATCCTGCGGCCGCTCTCGAACCTGGCGGCTGGAGAGGTGCACTGCCACACCGTGCTCGACGGCGTGCCGGCGGTTCCCGTCGGGGACGCTCCTCGGTTGCACGTGCCCGACGAACCGGCACCGTGGTTGCTGCGCGCGCTTGCCGCACTGGCGCTCGCCGTGCCATCGCTCGCGATCACCGCCCTGCCGTGGGCGCTCGCCGTGGCATGGATCGGCGACCGCTGGCACTCCCCCGGCATCATCGTCGCCGCCGTGGCTGCCGCCGCGGCATCGACGGTCCTGCTGCAGGGCGTGCTGGCACGGCTGCTCGGCCCGCCGCCCGACGGCCGGGTGTCGCTCCACGGCGTGGCCGTGCTGCGCATGGCCGCGCAGTCGGCGCTGGTGGAGTCGGCCGGGCGCTGGCTGTCGGGGACGCTGATGTGGCCGAGATGGCTGCGCCTGGCCGGCGCTCGCATCGGTCCCGGCTGCGAGATCTCGACCGTCACCGACGTGCTCCCGCACGCCGTCACGATCGGTCCCGAGACCTTCTTCGCCGACGGCATCTACCTCGGAGGGCCGACGCTGCGCGCCGGATCCGCGGTGATCGACCGGATCAAGCTGGGGCCGTCGTGCTTCGTCGGCAACCATGCCGTGCTGCCGGGCGGCACCCGCCTGGCCGCCGGCACGCTCGTCGGCATCTCGACCAGCGCCGAGCTCGTCGCGGACGAACCGGGATCTTCGTGGTTCGGGCATCCGCCGTTCCGGCTGCCGCGCCGCGAGGTGATCGATGCACCGCGCGCGCTGACGCACGACCCATCCGCCATCCGCCGCCTGAACCGCTGGAGCTGGGAACTCGCGCGCTTCGCGCTTCCGGCGGTGCCGGTGCTGGCGGGCATCGCATGGTTCGACGCGCTGTCGGCGCTGGAAGGCCGGATGACGACGGCCGAGTTCCGCCTGGTCGCGCTGCCGTGCGTCACGTTCGCGTCCGCCGCGGTGCTCGTCGCCGCGTGCATCGCGATGAAGTGGGTGCTGGTCGGGCGCGTCCGCCCGGGAACGCACCCCCTCTGGAGCTGCTGGTGCAGCCGGTGGGACTTCCTCTACGTGGCCTGGGGAATGTGGGCCGCGGTGCCGCTCTCGTTCCTGGAGGGAACGCTCATGCTGCCGGCGGTGCTGCGGCTCTTCGGCTGCCGCATCGGCCGGCGCGCGCTGCTCGGCCCGGGCTTCTCGCACGTGGTCGACCCCGACATGCTGCGGTTCGGCGACGGTGTCACGGTGCAGGCGCTCATGCAGGCGCACACCTTCGAGGACCGCGTGCTGAAGATCGACCACGTGCACGTGCGCGACGGCGCCACCGTCGGGGCGAATGCGGTGCTGCTCTACGGTGCGGACGTGGGCGAGCGCGCCACCGTCGCCCCGCACTCGGTGGTCATGAAGCGCGAGCGTCTGGAGGCGGACACGGCGTACGGGGGCGTGCCGACGCAGGCGGTGGCGGGGTGAGGCTCGGCCCCGACCGACCCGGTACAGTCCGGGCATGGCCAACGCCCCCCGATCCATCCACGTCCCGCTCGCAACCCTCGCGCTCGCCGCACTGGCCGGGTGCGTCTCGATCGGGAACAACAAGACCACCAGCGTCGCTGCGCCCGCGGCCTCGGCGAGCGCCGCGCCCATCACCGAGCAGCAGGTGAACGCCGCGCAGCAGGCGTGGTGCGACGGGCTGGTGAACGTGTCGCAGACGCATGCCCGCGGCGGCGACGCCAAGGCAGTGGCGGCGAAGATGATCGACGCCCTCTACGACTACGCCGACGGCAAGGTGTTCTTCAAGCCGACGCTCGCGTTCGGGCCGCGCACCTTCCGGCCAACGCGCGAGGGGGCGCTGGCCTACTTCGTGGGCGGCAACCCGGACTTCCCCGAGGACACGGGCTTCGCGCTCAAGGGCTGGACCAAGGCCCGCTACGACAACAACGCCGCCGAGAACGGCATCCAGGTGCACGGAGACATCGCCATCACCATGGGCAACGTCTACATCACCGGCCCCGACGGCAAGGAAGTGATGGTCGACAAGACCTTCGTCTTCCGCCGCTGCAAGGACGGCTCGCTGAGACTGTGCGTCCACAAGTCCGCCCTGCCCTTCAGCCCGAACTGACCCGCATGAAGCCCATCGCCTTGCTCCTGGCCGTGGCCGGCGCGGCCGCCGGCGGCTGCGCCGACACCAAGCTGCAGGTGGGCCTGCACACGCGGTCGGCGGTGTACGCCAACTCGCTGATCGAGCAGGAGAGGGGCGTGATGGCCATCCTGACCGCGAAGCCACCGCGCGTCGGCACGCTGCAGGGCGTGTCGCCGGGCGCACCGCTGCGTGGGCTGGGCACGTTCGCCTCGGACTCGATCCGGGTGGGCTTGCACCGCCAGTGCCCGAACGCGACGGTGCTCACGGGCCCCGCCACGGCGGGACTGGCAGCGCGGGCGGGAAGGTCGCGCGAGCTCGGCCAGCTCCTCAAGGACGCGAACGACTCGGGCATCCTGGCGGCCGAGGACCTTGCTGCGCTCGGCAAGGCCACGGGCCTCGACTACTTCTTCCTGGGCACGGTGGCATCGCACGGCACCACCAACGCCGTGCGCCTCAATCCGCTGGGGCTGACCATGATCCGCAGCGACTGGACGACCATGAACATGGTCCTGCAGCTGTACCACGCGCCGAGCGGGCGGATCGTCTGGCAGTCGGTCGGCGACTCGACCGGCTACACGGAGTCTGCGGTGTCGAACCCCGTGTCCGTGCACTCGGTGATGAGCGACCTCGCCTCGGCGATGCTCTCGGACCTCATCGAGGGGCGCTCGCGGACGACCGTCACGCGCATCGGGGACGGCCCCGTCCGCCTGGAGGCCGAGCCCGGGGAACCGGGCGAGCACCGGTGGAAGGAACGGGACGACGCGGACGCCTACGCGCCCGCCGACAAGCCCGAGATCGAGCCCGAGCCGGGAACCGCCGGCCTGCGATGAGAGGCCGGGCTCAGGCTGCCGGAAGCCACCGAGAGCGAAGCGCCAGCAGCTGATCCTCGGTCCAGAAGTGCAGGGAAGCCCGCTGCGCAAGCGAAGCGGCGATCACCTCCGGATGCGCCACCAGCCGCGCGGCGATCGCCGCGAGCGCCCCGCCCCGGCCGCCCGAACGTGCATCGTTCTTCGGCGTGACGCGCACCCGCGTGCCGAGGAACCGCGACAGCACCTCGCCCTTGCGCTCGTCGGGGACGTCGGCGCGCATCACGAGCATCCGGCCGTGGGGGCACTCGGTCTCCATCCAGCCGCGCTCGCGGTCGAATGGCTCGTCGAGCGCGCACCATCCCAGCGCCGGTCGCATGTCGTGCTCGAGCCACCAGTCGAGGCCGCCGACGGGGGCGCGCACGATCGCCTCGTCCATGCGCCGCGCGGGATCGCATGCGCCGGTCGACCGATGGACATCGATCGCCGCCATGCTCATCGCCATCGCCAGCGGATCGCGCACCAGAACCACCCAGTCCGCCCCGTGGTTGCCGGCCAGGACGTGCCGGTGCACCGCCCAGTCACCGACGTGGGTGCTCGGACGCGAGACCGCCGTCAGCACGGACATCCGATCTCCGCCGATGTTGGCGCGGTGGAGCGAATGCGCCTTCACCGTTGCCGCGCGCGACGAGGCACGGATGGCGTGGTGCACGGCGGTGCTTGCGGTCCTCCACGTGGCGTAGGTGACCACCGGCAGGCGGCCGCGCATGCGCGCGCACGCAAACTGCACCCGCTTCGTCTCGAGCCGCGTCGCGAAGCTCCACGTGCGGCGGGCGGTTGCGAGGGGCGAGAGGAACGTCACGGATGCAGCGTAGCCGCAGGCCCCCAGGTGATGATGCAATTCCCCGGATGGGTCAGCGGCACCTCGGGCTCGCTCCGCGCATCCGGGGCAATGCGGCACAGATCCTCGGGGGTCAGGCTGCGGAACTCCGCAGGGTTGATCCGGTTGTAGGTCACGTAGCCGCGGCGCGCCCGGCCGACGGCCCGTTCGACGTAGGCGTCCTGGACCTCGCGCGGCATCTCGGTCAGCGCATAGTTGCTGATGACCAGGTCCCAGTCGCGCGACCGGAGCGTGTTGAGCGTCCGCAGCTCGATCGGCATCGAGAGCACGTACTGGTCCAGGTACCGCTCGGCCAGGCCCAGGGCCGGCCGCAGGTCGACCAGGCAGTACTCCGAGGGGCGAGCCCATTCCGAGATCACCCGGCACTGGCCGCCGTAGCCGACGCCGATCTCGCAGATCGACAGCCCGTCGAGCGAGCCGAACCGATCGAGGAGGTCGCCGAGCACCTTGACGTACCGCAGCGTCGTGGGCGAGAAGCGCCCGTACGGCGGGTAGTCGAAGGCGAGCGGCAGGCCGTGCAGGTCGTTGGCGGCGAAGCGAGGCAGCGCGGCGAGCAGTTCCGGCCTGCGCCGGACGTGATCGAGATAGGCGCGCCCGTCTTCCTCGGTGACGTGCTCGAGGATCGCACGGTAGTTGCGGATCCGCCGGAACTGGCGAAAGGTCGCGACGTCGTTCGCGGCATCGAGGCAGACCTGCGGGTAGCGGCCGTTGTCGGAGAGGCTGGTCACGAAACGCCGCTTGACGAACACGTTGCGGACGCGGTCGACGGCGTTTCGGATGGCGTAGTGCATCGGGCTGCGAGTCTATGAGCACCCGGTATGCGCCGTGCGAGGGCCTCAGCGCCAAGAACGGTCGAACGCCCACTCGTAGTTGCGCCAGCGGCCGATGCTCGAGGCGTTGATCGGGCGGCGCACCTGCTCGTGGCTGAGGGTGTAGACCGCGCGGGCGTTCCCCTCCGGGGCCAGCACCGCGGGATCCATCGGAAGGCCCAGGAGGTCGAGGCACCGCCGGGCGTGGCCGGCCGGGTCCTCGACGAGACGCTCGTACGGGACGCACTCGTGTGGCACGCCGAGCGCCGACAGCGCCGGGCGGACGAACGACCGATGTGCCTCGATCACCAGCCGGATCGAACCAAGGCTCGACATCCAGCCGTAGTGCCTGGGGTTGAAGAAGGAGAGGAACATGCTGATCGCCATGTCGCGCGGGTCGCGCTCCACGTGGATGCAGCGTGCGCCCGGCAGGACGCAAGCCAGCGCCGGGATCCACTGCCAGGCGCACAGGGTCTTGTCGAGGCTCCACGCGGCGCCGGGCCGGCGCATGCGTGCGAGCGGATCCACGTAGAGCCCGCGGGCGGCGGCGGCGGCGGCAGGCTGCAGCATGCCGAGGCCGCGGGGCCACAGCCCGGTGGAGACCAGCGCGGCACCCACGCGCTCGATGCCCTCGTACTCGCCGATGCCGGCGATGGCGGGATGGCGGTCGAGCATCTGCTCGAGGAGCGTCGTTCCGGAACGGGGCAGCGCAACCATGATCGCCACGCCCTCCACCGGATCGCACCGCGGACGGAACGCCGGCCCGCCGCGCTCGACCATCTCGCGCTGGTCGCGGATGCCGAGCAGGAGTCCTTCCAGGTCGTAGGGCGGCGTCGTGGCCGCATGCAGCGCGGCCGCCAGCTCGAAGGCCTCGCGGAACCGGCCCGTGCGGTCGAGCAGCTGCACGACCTCGAACCCCGCCACGCGGTGCATGACCGGCCCGTGCGCGGCGCAGGCGAGCGGACGGAGCGCCTCGATCGCCTCCGCGGGACGCTCCCGCGCCATCACGCGGGCCGCGGCGAGCGTCGACCGCGGATCCTTGGACCAGGTGCCGCCGGCGGCGACCAACGCCGCGAGGTCCGCGTGCCGGTGCGCGAAATGCAGGACCTCGGAGAGGACGACGGCTGCCTCGATCCCCGGCGACCCACCGCTCCGCGCAAGGGCGCGAAGGCGATCGACCGCCGCGTCAATGCGCCCGAGGCGGTGGTCGATCTGCGCGCGGATGAGCCCCGCCTGCGGGTCCTGGGGCATCAGCCGGAGGGCCTCGGCGACGTCCTGGTCCGCATCCATGACGCGGCCGAGGGACAGGTTGGCGCGCGCCCGGCCGAGACGTGCCGGGAAACTGCGCCGCTGGGCCGCGAGCAATGCATCGGCGGCGGCCACCGCGGAGTCGTGCAGGCCGGCATCCAGGCACCGCTGGAGCTCGGCCAGGAGCATCGGTGCGCGCGTCACGGACCGGAATCTACCGGGCGCGACGGGCACGCCGCCCAATAGCACCGAGGCAGCCCTTGCGGGCTGCCTCGGGAAGTCTGCGATTCGAAGAGCCGGACGCCCGCGGACGCACCGGACTTGCCGTCACCGACGGCGACGACGAGCCGAGAGGCCGGCCACCCCGAGCAGCGCAATCGCGCCCGGCGCGGGGACCTCGTCGATGCCGATGAGCGTGATCGTGCCGCTCCAGGTGCCGCTTGAGCCGGAACCACCGTAGCCGTTGCCGACCCAGATGACGCCGTCGATCGCGTCGTTGCCGATGAAGGCGAGCGCCGTGGTCAGGTTGACGGTGCCGGTGACGGTGGTACCCGGGGCGCTCGAGCCGCCGTTCGGCCAGGAGAGGCGCTGGGCAGCCTGGAGGTTGGAGAACCCACCGACCTGCAGGCGGCCACCGGTGCCCAGCGGCAGCGGATCGACATAGATGCAGATGTCATCGGCGTAGGCGAAGCCAGCCGATGCGTTCAGCGTCATGTTGATGGAGAGCGCCGTCAGGGTTCCGACGGCCTCGCGGCCACCGGCGTAGTCCATGATCTGGTTGAAGTTGAACCCGGCGAAGGTCTGGTTGGTCAGGTTGATGGTGATGTCCGCGGAGGCGGCGGAAGCCAGCGTGGCGGCAGCGAGACCGG
>CAYTYU010000045.1:0-17708 GCA_964440815.1 uncultured Chitinophaga sp. | reverse complement strand
GCACGTCGAACGTCCGCTGGTCCACGAGATGGATCCGAAACGGCACGAAAGGCGCGGCGCGCAAAGCCGATCGAAGCTGGTCGGGCGTCACGGGCATGCCTCCTTGAGTATGCAAGGCACCCTACCCCGATGCAACGCCCGTCCCCCGATCGGCCGCCAAATCGCCGTCCGCTAGCCTCCGGTCGATGCTCGACGTCCCCAAGCGACCGTCCGCCACGCGGGCCATCGACCTGCCCCTGCCGGAGCGCACCCAGACCGGGGCACCGCTCGACGTGCGTTGGTCGGACGACGGCAGCCGGATCCTGGTGGCGCGGTCGGTCGACGCGCGGGCGTGGCCGCTCCTCGATGCGGCGCGCCCCGACATCGGGGCGCTGCTGGCGATCGGCGGTCTCGTGCTGCTCGCCGCCGGCATCGGACGCGTCATCCGACGCCCGCGCGTGCCCGGCCGCTCGTACTGCCGGCGTTGCAACCACGACCTGAACGCCGTCCCCGGGGCACGCCCGGCGTCCGACCGCTGCCCCGAGTGCGGGCTCTCGCTCGGTGCGCGCGCCATCGTGCGAGGCTCCACCCGCGCGCGACGCCTCGCGCGCGTCCTCGTCCCGTCGCTGGCGGCGATGGGCCTCGGGGCGTGGCTGTTCACCGGGTCGGTCCGCGGTGCGCCCTTGATCGGCGTCGCATGGCCGATCGCCGCCGCCGCGCAGGTCCCCGGCTGGCCCTGGGCGCGGACCTCCACGGTCGACCAGCCGTCCAGACATGTCTGCCGCGTCGACGTCATCCGCGTCGAGCCCGAGGCGCTCGTGCTCGAGTCACCGTGCATCACGGACGACCCGCGGTCGAACGTGCTGGCGCGACCGGACGGCACGGTGATCGCCTGGGTGCAGCACTCACCCGAGAGCGGATGGGTCCCCACGGTCCGCTGGTTCGACGTGACCACGGGCCGCGGCGGATCCGTCGGCATCGCCCCGGCGCACGCGGGGTTCCCGAGCGTCTGCGGCTGGTCGCCCGACGGACGCGAGATCATCGCCGTGCTCCAGCGCACCGGCATGAACTACCGCACGCGCGACGACGGCACCGCCATCATCGCGGTCGATGTCATGGCCGTCGATCCCGAGACGGGCGCCGTCCGAACGGTGGATCGCGGCCGCGGCCGTGCCACCGGCGGCCCGCCCGGGGGCTGGGCGCTCGGGCCCGCGATCGCGGCCGTCGGCACCGACCCACAGGCCCGCACCGTCACGCTCGCCACCGAGCAGGTCGGCCAGGGGAACGGGACATCGCGCGGCGGCGTTGCGCTCCGAGAACTCACCGTCGATGGCCGGGCCGAGCGCATCGTGACGCTCGACGGCACGATCGTCGAGGATGTCTGGGGAGTCCGGCGCGCGTGGATCGAACCGGGCGGCCGGCTGGGCGTCGAGTTCGCGTCCGCGTTCACGAACGCCAATCCCGCACGGCAGGGCGGGCCCAGGCGACTCATCGACCTGGAGACCGGCGCGGTGACCGAGCCGCCGGAGAAGCCGGGCACGACCGGCAAGATCTCCCCCGATGGATCGCGCCAGTTCCGAATCGAGGTTGACCGGTCCACCGGGCCCGGGATCTCGCGCATCCGCGTCCTGGTGGACCGGATCAGCCGCTGACCGCCCCTGACCGCACCGCCCGCGTC
The DNA here is from genome assembly GCA_964440815.1 of uncultured Chitinophaga sp. Classification (GTDB taxonomy): domain Bacteria; phylum Planctomycetota; class Phycisphaerae; order Phycisphaerales; family SM1A02; genus UBA966. The sequence continues at coordinate 16,051 of CAYTYU010000045.1, read as the reverse complement.
AGTGCCGCGCGGGCCCGAGCGGATCCCAGATCAGCCGGTTCGTGTTCCAGTCGCCCTCGGGCGTCGCGGGGTCGCGGCTGCCCTGCGCGTTGGTGGTGGCCTCCTCGTTGCCGTACCACCCTACGTGCCCGTCGGCGTGCAGGATGTGCCCGCCCTTCGCGTGCCGGCATGCGAATCGCTTCCAGCTGCATGCGGCACGGTCGAGGTTGCGCGTGCGGTGCGGGTCGTCGGGCGGCAGCTCCTCGGGCGTGGCGCGCAGCTCGAGCATGAACACCGTCTTGTCGGCGAACGCCACGTTGGAGAGCCGGATGAGCGCGTCGGTCGAGAACTCCGGCATGCCCGCCTGCGTGAGCAGCGTGTTGTTCAGGCGGATGTTCATCGCGTAGCTGAACCAGAACTGGCGGCGCAGCCCGCCCTTGCCGGGATCGCCGAACGACCACGGCTCACCGGCGTCCGGCTGGGCCGCGGGGTCGTTCCAGACGGAGTCGGGGTTGTCCCAGGTGTCGATGGTGCGCTGCTCGGCGAACGCGCGCTCGCACATGCCCTGAAACGACTCGAGGCCGATCATCGGCGCCAGCGCGTTCGGCCAGAACGCGGGGTTCGGCAGGTTCACCGGCATCCCCTCGGTGTTCCTCGCGCCCTCCCACGGGACGCGCTCCTCGTTCATGTTGGCCCACCCGACGAGTGCCGTGCCCCACTGGCGCAGGTTCGACTGGCTCTTCGTGGCACGCATCGTGGCCCGCACCATGCCGAGCGCGGGCACCAGCAGGCCCACCAGGATGCCGACGATCGCCACCACCACCATCAGCTCGACCAGGGTGAACGCGGGACGCGGGGTGGGCTGGCGCCGCAACGGCCGGGATCGGTGCATCGCGCACCCAGTGTAATTGCGGGAAAATCACGCATCGTTTGCATCCGCACCCCCGCGGCGGGTACAGTGATCTTCCTGCGGCGTTTCGCCGCACCCCTCGCTTGGCGGCGGCCCGAGCCGGGGGGTCCGACCTGACCCTCGCCGCCGGACACCAAGGACCGACCCATTTCCAGCTTTCCTCCTCGCCGCCCACCGTTCGCCTCCCGCCCGCCCATGGGTGGACCACGACCCGGGGGCTTCGGCGGCGACCGACCGCGGCGCGACGGGCCCTCGATGGGGCCGCGCACGAACGACCGCATCCGCATCACGCCGATCCGCCTGATCGACCAGAACGGGGAGATGGTCGGCATCGTCGAGACCGATGAGGCGCGGCAGCGTGCCAACGAAGCCGGGCTCGACCTCGTGGAGATCTCGCCGGACGCGCGCCCGCCCGTCTGCAAGATCATGGACTTCGGCAAGTTCAAGTACGAGGAGTCCAAGAAGAACAAGGCCAGCAAGTCGAAGACCAGCGAGCTGAAGGAAGTCCGCCTCGGCCGCTCGATGAAGATCGACCCGCATGACGTCGGCATCCGCGTGCAGCAGGCGCGCCGCTTCCTGCTCGAGGGCCACAAGGTGCAGCTGGTCGCGAGCTACAAGGGCCGAGAGATGGCCCACCGCGACATCGGCGAGCGCCTGGTGAACGACGTGATCAACCGCCTGCTCGACCTCGGCAAGCTGGAGGCCGCGCCGCGCCTGAACGGCAAGCGCATCAACGCCATCATCTCTCCCGACAAGAACAAGATCGAGCAGTGGAAGCGCAAGGAGCAGGCCGCCGGCCGCAAGGGCGAGATCGAGGCCGTCACGGTCAAGGACGAGCCCGACGAGGGCGACGACGAGTGAGCCCCGCCGCCGACGCCGAGGGCCCGATCTCGGCGCCCGGCCGCCCCGATGGAGCGCAGGGGGAGCTCATGCTCCGCACCTTCGCCTTCCCGGCGGATGCCAACCCGCAGGGTGACATCTTCGGCGGCTGGCTGCTGGGGCAGATGGACATCGCGGGGGCGAGCCTCGCCCGCCGGCGCGCCCATGGGCGCGTGACCACCGTGGCCGTGGCGCAGATGGCGTTCCGGCTGCCGGTGTTCGTCGGCGACGAGCTGTCCTGCTACTGCCGCATCGCGCGCACGGGACGCACCAGCGTCACCGTCGAGGTGGAAGCCTGGGCGCGCCGCCACGACGACAGCGGCACGGTGATGGTGACCGAGGGCATCTTCACCTACGTGGCGATCGGCGCCGACCGGCGCCCGCGCCCGATCCCGGCCGCCTGAGCGCCTGAGCGCCCAGGCCCCTGCCCACGCAGCACCGCAGATCGGCCCGGGAGCGGAATTCCCGGAATTCCACCCGCATGGCTTGCATACTCATGCAGGCTTCTGTATATTCATCCATCCGTGTCCGCCACCGCCGCCAGCCCCGTCCAGCGCCGCGCCCGGATCGCCGCCCTCATCGCGGCGAACCAGCTGTGGAGCCAGCAGGAACTGGCGGCGCTGCTCCGCCGGCGCGAGGGGATCGACGTCACCCAGGCCACGCTGTCGCGCGACCTCACCGAGCTCGGCGTCGTGAAGGGCCCGGGCGGGTACATGCTGCCCGGCGCCCTGCCCGCGGCCGCCGCCCCCGCAGGGCGCACGGATGCCCTCGCCTCCGCCCTGCGCCAGCACCTCGTGTCCGTGGCGCGCGGCGGCACCACCGTCGTGGTGCGCACCCCCAGCGGCCACGCCAACTCGCTCGCCGTGGAGATCGACCGCACCGGCCTGCCCGGGGCGCTCGGCACCATCGCCGGCGACGACACCATCTTCATCGCGGCCGCCGACCAGGAAGCGGCCGCCGCCCTCGCACGCACGCTGCAGCGCCTCTCGCGCGCCGCGTCCTGAGCCCACGGAGGATCCCGCCATGCGCGAACCCATCCGCATCGCCATCGTCGGCGCGCCCGGCTACACCGGCGCCGAGCTCGCCTCGATCCTCGCCTCCCACCGGGACGTCGAGCTGGTCGGCCTGTTCGGCAGCGATCGCCGCGCCGCCACCGACGCGGCCGCCGAGTCGATGGCCGACCTGTTCCCGCGCCTCGCCGGAGTGGTGGACCTGCCCGTGCGCGCGGGCGACGCCGCGTCGATCCTCGCCTGCACGCCGGATGCCGTGTTCCTCGCCACGCCGCACGAGGCCAGCGAGCGGCTTGCGCCCGCGCTGCTCGAGGCCGGCGTGGTGGTGTTCGACCTCTCCGCCGCGTTCCGGCTGCGCGACGCCGCGCTCTACCCCAGGCACTACGGATTCGAGCACGTGCACACCCAACTGCTCGGCGAGGCGGTCTACGGGCTGCCGGAACTCGCAGGGGACGCCCTCCGTACCGCGCAGCTCGTCGCCTGCCCCGGCTGCTACCCGACGTCGGTGATCCTGCCGCTGCGCCCGCTGGTGGAAGCCGGCATCATCGACCGCGCGCGCCCGGTGATCGTCGACAGCGCGTCCGGCGTGAGCGGCGCCGGGCGTTCCGCCGCGATGAAGAGCCTCTTCTGCGAGGTGAGCCTGCAGCCCTACGGCGTGCTCTCGCACCGCCACCAGCCGGAGATGGCCCAGGAAACCGGCGCGCGCATCCTGTTCACGCCGCACCTCGTGGCCCTCGACCGCGGCATCCTGTCGACGATCCACGCCGAGCTCGCCCCCGGCCGCACGCTGGCCGACGCGCGCGCGTGCCTGGAGCGCACCTATGCCGACGCGCCCTTCGTGCGCCTGCTGCCGGCCGGCCGCTGGCCGTCGATCGCCGCCGTCGAGCGCACCAACTGCTGCGACATCGCCCTGGGCACGGACGAGACGGGCACGCACCTCGTGGTCTCGAGCGCCATCGACAACCTGACGAAGGGCGCCGCCGGCCAGGCGGTGCAGGCCTTCAACGTGCGCTTCGGCTTCGACGAGACGACCGCCCTCGGGATCGCGCGCCGCACGGCGGCCGGAGCGGCCTCGTGAGCGGCCCACTCGTCGTCAAGCTCGGCGGCGCGCTCCTCGACGAGGCCGCGCGCTTCCCCGAGGTGTTCGACGCGCTCGCGCGCATGCACCAGCTGCATCCGGGCGGCGTGGTCGTCGTGCACGGCGGCGGCAAGGCCGTCGACCGCCAGCTCGACCGCCTGGGCATCCGCACCGAGCGCCGCGAGGGAATCCGCATCACCCCTCCCGAGGCGGTCGAGCAGGTGACCGCGGTGCTGGCCGGTGCCATGAACACGCAGCTCCTTGGGCTCCTCCTCTCGCGCGGCGCCTCGGCCGTCGGGCTCACCCTCACCGACGGCCACCTGGCCCGCGCGCGCAGGACCGAGCGCTTCGGGTTCGACCCCGGCCGCGTCGGCGAACTCACCGGCGGCGACGGCGCGCTGGTCAAGCACCTGCTGGCGGGCGGCTACCTGCCGGTCCTCTCCTCGATCGCCACCTGCGAGTCGGGCGGCTTCCTGAACGTGAACGCCGACGACGCCGCGGCGCAGCTGGCCGGCATCGTCGGCGCGAGCGGCCTGCTCCTCCTCACCGACGTGCCCGGCGTGCGCGGCGCCGACGGCGCGGTGATCGCCGAACTCGAGGCCGACGACGCCGAACGCCTCATCGCCGACGGCACCGTCACCGGCGGCATGATCGCCAAGGTCCGCGGCGCGGTCGCGGCCGCAGAGGCCGGCGGCGTGCCCGTCGTCATCGCCAGCTGGGCGGACCCCGCGGCGCTCGAGGCGCTTGCCTCGGGCGCGTCGGTCGGGACGCGCGTCGTCCCGCCGCACCGCGCCACCGCGGCCGCCCCGTCACGCGAAGGAGCGCTGGCCCGATGACCACGTTCGAATCACTCGGCACCAAGGACCTGCTCCGGATCGGCGACCTCGCCGCGCATGAAGTGCACCAGGTCCTCGCCAGCGCGGCCGCGCTCAAGGCCGACCCGTCGCAGGGTGCCGGCGCCCTGGCCGGCCGGAGCGTGTGCATGCTCTTCGAGAAGCCGAGCCTGCGCACGCGCACCAGCTTCGAGGTGGGGATCTTCCGCCTCGGCGGGCAGGCCATCGTCCTCGACCACCAGTCCTCGCCGATCGGCGAGCGCGAGTCCATCGCCGACTGCGCGCGCAACCTCGAGCGCTGGTGCCACGCGATCGTCGCGCGCGTGATGCGCCACTCGACCGTGGAGGCGCTCGCGGCCGCCGCGCGCATCCCGGTGATCAATGCGCTCTGCGACCGGCACCACCCTTGCCAGGCGCTCGCCGACTTCCAGACGCTCCTCGAGCGCGGCTTCGACCTGCGGCACGACCGCCTCGCATGGATCGGCGACGGCAACAACGTCTGCCACTCGCTCATGGAGATGGCCTCGATCCTGGGATGCGGCATGACCGTCGTCACGCCCGAGGGCCTCGAGCCCGATGCCGCGATCCAGGCACAGTGCATTGCCCGCGCCATGCGCACCGGCGCGCGCCTCGACGTCTCCAACGACCCCGCCGCGGTCCGCGGCGCCTTCGCGGTCTATGCTGACACGTGGGTGAGCATGGGCCAGGAGGGCGCCGGGGCGGCCGAGAAGAAGGCCCGCTTCGCGCGCTACCGGGTGGACCGTGCGCTGATGGCCGCCGCCGGCCCCCGCGCGCTGTTCATGCACTGCCTGCCCGCGCACCGCGGCGAGGAAGTCACCGACGAGGTGATGGACTCCCCGGCCTCGGTCGTCTTCGACCAGGCAGAGAACCGCATGCATGCGCAGAACGCCCTGCTCTGCCACCTGCTCCAGCCGGCCGCCGCGCTGGCCGCCCGCTGAACCGCCGCACGCACCGCTCCGCGAATCCCGCTCGCCGAACCAACGAAGGAACCACCCATGTCCACCCCCACCACCCCCAAGAAGGTCTGCGTCGCCTACTCCGGCGGCCTCGACACGTCCTGCATCATCCCCTGGCTGCGCGAGACCTACGGCTGCACCGTGGTCGCCTGCGTCGCCGACGTCGGCCAGGGCGAGCGCGAGCTCGACGGGATCGGAGAGAAGGCAACCAAGAGCGGCGCCGCCGAGTGCATCGTGGTCGACCTGAAGGAGGCGTTCCTCACGGAGTTCGCCTTCCCGATGGCGATCGCCGGGGCCGTCTACGAGAACCGCTACCTGATGGGCACCTCGATCGCACGCCCGATCATCGCCCGCGCGCAGGTCGAGGTCGCGCTCGCCACCGGCTGCGACGCGCTCTGCCACGGCTGCACCGGCAAGGGCAACGACCAGGTGCGCTTCGAGAGCACGTACGCCGCGCTGGCCCCGCAGCTTCGGGTCATCAGCCCGTGGCGGATCTGGGACCTGAAGAGCCGCGAGGCCATGCTTGCCTACCTGAAGGCCCGCAGCATCCCCACCACCGCGAGCGCCGAGAAGATCTACAGCCGCGACGCCAACATCTGGCACATCAGCCACGAGGGCGGCGAGCTCGAGGATCCGTGGAACGCGCCGCCCGAGGACGTGTGGATGATCACGGCGAGCCCGAAGGACGCCCCCGACCGCCCGGAGGACGTGGTGGTCGAGTTCCGCAAGGGCTTCCCCGTGGCCGTGAACGGCAAGCCCATGGGGCCGGTCGAGCTGATGACCGAGCTGAACGCGATCGGCGCCCGCAACGGCGTCGGCCGCGTGGACATCTGCGAGAACCGCCTGGTGGGCATGAAGAGCCGCGGCGTCTACGAGACCCCGGGCGGCACCATCCTCATGGAGGCGGTGCGCGGCCTGGAGCAGCTGGTGCTCGACCGCGAGACGCTCCACTACCGCGAGCGGATCGCCCTCGACTTCGCCAAGGTGATCTACAACGGCACCTGGTTCTCGCCGATGCGCGAGGCGATGTGGGCGAGCTTCGAGTCGATCGCCCGCGTGATGGACGGCGAGGTCGCCGTGCGCTGCTACAAGGGCCGCGCCGAGGCGGTGCGCCGGCGGTCGCCCAACAGCCTCTTCCACCACGGCTTCGCCACCTTCGGCGAGGACGAGGTCTACGACCACAAGCACAGCGAGGGCTTCATCCGCCTCTTCAGCCTGCCGATGCGCATCCGCGCCCTGCTCGGGCTGAGCGCTGACGCCAAGGCCACGGCGGCCGTGGCCGCGCAGATCGCGCGCGAGCACGGGCTCGGCGACGCGGCGGCCGCCCCGGCCGCCCCGGCCGGAAAGCCTGCCGGCGGCTGCGGCGCCGGATGCGGCTGCCACGCGAAGAACGCGCCCTCCGCGCAGAAGGCCCACTGAAATGACCACCGCCATCTGGGCGGGAAGGCTCGACGGCCAGGCCGACGACCTCTTCCGCCGCTTCAACGACAGCCTGCCCTTCGACCGCGAGCTCGTCCGCGAGGACGTCGAGGGGAGCATCGCCTGGAGCAAGGCGCTGGTGCGTGCGGGCGTCCTGGCCGCCGCCGAGCAGCGCGAGATCGAGGCGGCGCTCGGCGAGATCCTCGCCGCATGGCGCGATGATCCCGCGGTGCTCGATCGCGCCGAGGACGAGGACGTCCACTCGTGGGTCGAGCGCCAGCTCGTCATGCGGGTCGGCGACCTCGGCAAGAAGCTGCACACGGGCCGCAGCCGCAACGACCAGGTCGCCACGGACCTGCGGCTGTGGACCGTGCGGCAGCTCCGCCTGCGTCGCGCCGAGCTGAAGGCGGCGATCGGGGCGCTGGCCGACCTCGCCGAGCGCGAGAAGGCCACCGCCTTCCCCGGATACACCCACCTGCAGCACGCGCAGCCCATCCTGTTCGCGCACTGGTGCCTGGCCTACGTCGAGATGCTGCGTCGCGACGACGAACGCCTCGCCGACGCCATGAAGCGCGTGCGCGTCTCTCCGCTTGGGTCCGGCGCCCTCGCCGGCACCGCATACCCGATCGACCGTGCCGCGCTCGCCAAGGACCTCGGCTTCCGCATGCCGAGCGCCAACTCGCTCGACGCCGTCAGCGACCGTGACTTCGTGGTCGAGACGCTGTCGGCGTGCGCCCTCTGCGCGATCCACCTCTCGCGCCTGGCCGAGGACCTGATCTTCTACTCAACCAGCGAGGCCGCGCTCGTCGAGCTGCCCGATGCCTTCACCAGCGGCTCGAGCCTGATGCCGCAGAAGAAGAACCCGGACGCGTGCGAGCTGATCCGCGGCAAGAGCGGCCGTGCGGTCGGGAACCTGGTCACGCTGCTCGTGACCCTGAAGGGCCTGCCGCTTGCCTACAACAAGGACCTGCAGGAAGACAAGGAGCCGCTCTTCGACGCGATGCAGCACCTGAGCCTGAGCCTGCGGGTGCTGCCGCCGATGCTCGCGGGCCTGAAGGTCGACCGCGACCGCGCCCTGCACATGGCGGCCGAGGGCTACACCAACGCCACCGACCTCGCCGACTACCTGGTACGCCTGGGCGTGCCCTTCCGCGAGGCGCACCACCAGGTGGGCCGGCTGGTGCGCACCGCCATCGAGCAGGACCGCGCGCTCGAGGAACTCCCGCTCGAGGTGATCCGCGAGCAGGCCCCGAAGGCCAACCAGGACGTGTATGCACAGCTCACGGTCGGCGCCACGCTCGAGAAGCGCGCCGTCGAGGGCGGCACCGCCGTCAGCGCCGTCGAGGACGCGATCGCCCGCGTGCGACGCATGCTGCGCGAGCGCGCGGTGGCCGATCCTTCCGCCGGCGAGGTCGAGTTCCGCCAGGCGCGCGCCGACGACCTCGACGCCATCTGCTGGCTGGTCGACCACTGGTCGCAGCACGGCGAGAACCTGCCCCGCGGCCGCGAGGACATCCTGAAGGCCATCCTCGACTTCGGCGTCGCGGTGGTCGACGGCAAGATCGTCGGCTGCGCCGCGCTGTGGATCTACACGCCGCAGCTTGCCGAGATCCGCTCGCTCGGCGTGCACCCCGACCACCACGGCAAGGGCGTCGGCCAGGGGCTGGTGCGCTACTTCCTGCAGCTGGCGGGCCAGCTCCACATCCCGAAGGTGTTCGTCCTGACGCGCGCACCGAAGTTCTTCGAGAAGTCCGGGTTCCGCCAGGTGTCGGTCAACAGCCTGCCGGAGAAGGTGCTCAAGGACTGCGCCGGCTGCCCCAAGCGCGAGCAGTGCGACGAGATCGCGCTGGTGCACGACGTCCCGGCGAACGGGAACGGACACGGCGGTCGATGAGCGCGCCGACGAACGCGCCGATGCTCCCCGCGGGCTTCGCGACCGCCACGGCATCCGCGGCCGTCAAGAAGCCCGGCCGCGACGACATGGCGCTCCTGCGCTGCCCGGGCGGGGCCACGCTCGCGGCCATGTACACGACCAACCAGGTGTGCGCGGCGCCGGTGCGGCTCTCGCGCCGGCGGCTGCGCGAGAGCCGCGGCCACTGCGGGGCGCTCCTCGTCAACTCCGGCAACGCCAACGCCGCCACCGGCGAGCGCGGCATGGCGAACGCCATCGAGCTCACCGACGCCGTGGCGCGTGCCTGCGACATCGCGCCGGAGGCGGTGCAGTCGAACTCCACCGGCGTGATCGGCGTGCAGCTGCCGATGGACCGCATGATGCCCGAGGTGCCTGCGATGGCCGCCCGCGCGGTGCACGGGTCCGTCGAACCGTTCGCGCGCGCCATCATGACCACGGACACGTATCCCAAGTGGTCGAGCCGCACGGTGGAGCACGGCGGCCACGCCTGCACCGTGGTCGGCTGCGCAAAGGGTGCAGGCATGATCCACCCGAACATGGCCACCATGATCGCGGTCATCATGACGGATGCGCCGCTTGCGCCCGCGGAGCTCGATGGACACCTGCGTGCGGCCGTCGAGCGCAGCTTCCACCGCATCTCGATCGACGGCGACACGAGCACCAACGACTCGGTGTTCGCGCTCGCCTCGGGCGCGGCGCCCGCGCCCGCCGGAGGCTTCCCGGCCGACGCGCTGCGCGCCGCGTTCGCGACCGTGGCGCGCGACCTGGCCCTGATGATCGTGCGCGACGGCGAGGGCTACGAGCGCGGCATCCACGTGCGCGTCTCGGGGGCACCGAGCGACGCCGACGCACTGGTCGTCGCCAAGACGATCGCCTCGAGCCTCCTGGTCCGCTGCGCGGTGACTGGCGGCGACCCGAACTGGGGCCGCATCCTCGCGGCCGCCGGCCGGTCGGGCGTGCGGATCGACGTCGACGACCTGCACCTGTCGGTCGGGAGCGTGGCGCTCTTCGAGCGCGGCGCGCCGGCGGACACGCCGCTTGCGGCGCGCGAGGCAGCGTTCCGCGTGCCGATGGTGACGGTCGACCTGCGCGTCGGCCAGGGCCCCGGCGCGGACGAGTTCATCTCCTGCGGCCTCACCAAGGCCTACGTGGAACTCAACGCCGACTACACGACCTGAGCGCACTCCGCGCCCGACGGGTACGTTTCCCTCACCATGACCTCGACTCGCCTCCTCGCCGCACTCGGCCTGGGCCTCGCGCTCACGGCCCTCGCCCCCGTCGCCATTGCCCAGGACGCACCGCCGCCCCCGCCGGGTGGCCCCGGCCCGGGCGCCCCGTCCGGCCGAGAGGGCGCGCCGCCCCGCGAGGGCGGGCCGCGCGGCGGCCGTGGCCAGCAGGGAGCCGCCGGCGCCAACCTCGAGGCCTCGATGAAGGCGATGAATCGGTCGGTGAAGGCCCTGAAGGGCCTGGTGGCTGATCCGGCGAAGAAGGACGAGGCCCTGAAGGCCGTCTCCGAGGCACAGCGTGCATGCGCGGCGTGCAAGGCCGCGCCGCTGCCGGCGAAGTTCACCGAGAAGGCGCCCGACGCTGAGGCCAAGGCCGCAATCGTGGCCGAGTTCCGCAGCGACCTGCGCAAGAACCTGCGCCTGCTGCTCGACCTCGAGGACGCGATCCTCGCCGGCAAGTCCGACGAGGCAACCGCGATCCTCGCCAAGGTCGAGGAACTGCGCGACCACGCGCACGAGGAGATGGGCGTCGAGTGAGCGCGCGCACCGGCCGCGTGCCGCGGGCACCCGGCCGGCGCGTCAGAACTGCCGCAGGAAGCGCGCGTCGTTCTCGAACAGCCAGCGGATGTCGCCGATCCCGTACCGGCGCATCGCGATCCGCTCGATCCCCAGGCCGAAGGCGAACCCCGTCCACTCCTCGGGGTCGATCCCGACCGCCTGCAGGACGTTCGGGTCCACCATGCCGCAGCCGCCGAGCTCGACCCACTTCCACTCGCCCTTGATGCGCATCTTCATGTCCACCTCCGCGCTCGGCTCAGTGAACGGGAAGAAGCTCGGGCGCATGCGCACCTCGGCCTCGGCGCCGAAGTAGGCCTTCGCGAACTGCACGAGGGTGGTCTTCAGGTCCGCCATCGACACGCCGCGGTCGACGTACAGCCCCTCGATCTGGTGGAACATCGAGTAGTGCGTGGCGTCGTGCGTGTCCGGGCGGTAGACGCGCCCGGTCGCCACCACCTTGATCGGCGGCTTCTGGCGCTCCATGGCGCGGATCTGCACGGTGCTCGTCTGCGTGCGCAGCAGTCGCTTCACCCCGCCCTGCTCGCCCATGTAGAAGTTGTCGGTCGCGTCGCGGGCCGGGTGGCTCTCCGGGATGTTGAGGGCCGTGAAGTTGTGCCACTCGTCCTCGACCTCGGGCCCCTCGGCGAGCGTGAACCCCATGCGGCCGAAGACGTCGACGATCTCGTCGATCGTGCGGCTCAGCACGTGGCGGCAGCCCTCGGCCACCGAGGTCCCGGGCTCGGTCACGTCCACCAGCGGCCCGCGCGGCCCGGCGGCCGCCTCGACCTCGGCGCGGCGCGACTCGTACGCCGACTCGAGCGCGGCCTTCAGCTCGTTCAGGCGCTTGCCGACCGCACCCTTCTGATCCTTCGGCACGTCCTTCAGGCCCGCCATCAGCGACTTCAGGCGGCCGCTGCCACCGATCCACGCGCCCTTCCAGCCGGCCAGCGACTCGGGCGTTCCCGCGGCCGCGAGCGCCACAAGGGCATCGGACTGGACGGCATCGAGATCCGCGAGCATCGGCGGGAAGGATACGAAATGGGTGCCGGGCGATCGGTAGCCTACGGCGAATGACCATCGCACGCATCTCCACCGGAACCGGCCTCGCGCTCCTCGCCGCGGCAGTCGTCCTGCACGCCGCCGTCACCGCAGGCACGGGACGAGTCGAGCCTGCCGCCGATGCCTCCTGGACGCCGGTCTTCACGCCGATGCCTGCAACGCAGGCGCCGGCCGCCGTGGCACCTTCCGCCCAGCCGCAGCCCATTGCCTTCGCGGCCGTGCCCACCGCCAGCTCGGGCAACGGCGTCGTGCTCTTCCGAATGTGGGCCAACGGCAACATCGAACGCCGGCTGGTGAACTCGGCCTTCGGCCTGAACTACCAGAACGGCTGGCAGCCGCTGGTCACCCAGCCCTGAACGCACGCGGCCCGCCCCTCTCGGGACGGGCCGCGGAATTCGCGTGGATCGATCGTCGCGCCGGGCTCAGCCCTTCGCGGCGGCCGCCTTCTCCTTGGCCTTCTTGGCGAAGGCCGTGCGCTTGTCGGCGTTGGTGCGGCGGGTCGACTTGCGGCCCTTCACCTGCGGACCTTCCTCGCCGCCGACCAGCTGCAGCACCACCAGGTCGGTCGCGTCGCCGAGGCGGCGCTTGTCGAGCTTGACGATGCGGGTGTAGCCGCCGGCGCGGTCCTTGTAGAGCGGGGCGACGCGCGTCATCACGTGCTGGATGAGGCGCGGGGCCTTGCGGACCTCGCCGTAGCGGTTGAACTCGACCTCGTCGGCCGCGGGGAGCTGCCAGAGGCGCGCCTGCGCCGCCTTGGTCTCCTCGCGGGTGTTGGGGTCGGCCACCCAGGCGAACACCTTGCGGTCGGTGAGGCGCGAGGTGAGTTCGCGCCGCGCCGCCAGCGTGTTGCGCTTGGCGATGGTGATGAGTTCCTCGACGAAGGGCTGCACGGCCTTGGCCTTCGCGCGGGTGGTGGTGATCTGGCCGTGCTCGAGCACGCCCGCCGCCAGGTTCCGCAGCATGGCGCGGCGGTGGGCGGAGGTCACGTTCAGCTGGTAGCCGGCGATACGGTGACGCATGGCTTCTTCCTTTCGGGCTCAGGCGCCCGGGTTCTGCGGGGGAACGTAGCCCTCGGGCAGGGGCATGCCCAGGGCGAGCCCCATGTCCTCGAGCTTCTTCTTGACCTCGCGGAGGCTGGTACGGCCGAAGGCGCGCAGCTCCAGGAGGTCGTTCTCGGTCTTGGTGACGAGCTCGCACAGGAAGCGGATCTTGCCGCCCTCGAGGCAGTTGCCGGCACGCACGCTGAGGTCGAGGTCGGCGACCGGCGTCGACAGCCTGCGGAAGAGCTCGAGGTCCGCGTCGTTGGCGGCCGCGATCTCGGTGGGCACCACCTCGTTGCCGAGGGCGTCGTACTGGACGAACGGGTTGAGGTGCTTGCGCAGGATCTTGGCGGCCTCGACCATGGCCATGTCCGGGCTCACGGTGCCGTTGGTCCAGATGTCCATGACCAGGCGGTCATAGTTGGTGCGCTGGCCGACGCGGGTGTCCTCGACGCGGAAGCGCACGCGCTGCACCGGGCTGAAGATGGCGTCGACGGCGATCTCGCCGAGCACCTGCTCCTCCTCGCCCTTGTTCTGCTCGGACGCCGGCAGGTAGCCGCGGCCGCGGCGCACCGTGAACTCGACGGCGAAGTCGCGCTTGTCGGTCAGGGTGGCGATCAGCTTGTCCTCGTTGTGGATGACGATCGACGGGTCGGCCTCGATGAGCTCGGCCGTGACCTCGCCCGGGCCCTCGGCCATCAGGCGCATGGTCTTGGGCTCGTCGGTCTCCAGGTCCATGCTGACCACCAGGCCCTTGATGTTCAGGATGACGTCGGTGACGTCCTCGAGGACGCCGGGCATCGTCGAGAACTCGTGGCTCACGCCCGCGATCTTGACGCGGGTGACCGCGGCGCCCTCGAGGCTCGAGAGCAGCACGCGGCGCAGGCTGTTGCCCACGGTGGTGCCGAAGCCGCGCTCGAACGGCTCGGCGGTGAAGCGGCCGAACGTCGGGGTCGCCGAGCGCTCGTCCTTGGTGACGCGATAGGGAAGTTCGAGTCCACGCCAGCGGATGTGCATGACAGTTCTCCTGGAACCTGGTCCGGCAGGACCTCGGGGCGGCGGGCATGCCCGCGGACCCCATCGTGAGGAACCCTCGCCTGATCGGATGGGCGTGGCCGCTGCCGGTGCCGGCCATGCCCTCCTGCTGTGGCGGAGGGACGTGATTCGTGCCGCGTCAGACGCGGCGCTTCTTGGGCGGACGGCAGCCGTTGTGCGGGATCGGCGTGCAGTCCTCGATCTGCGTGACCTTCAGGCCGGCGGCCTGCAGGGCGGTGACGGCGCTCTCGCGGCCCGGGCCGGGGCCCTTGACGCGCACCTCGACCTCCTTCATGCCGAGGCGGCGCGCCTTGCCGGCGGCCTTCTCGCTGGCGCGGCTGGCCGCGAAGGGCGTGCTCTTGCGCGCGCCCTTGAAGCCGACGCTGCCGGCCGAGTCCCACGAGATGGTCTCGCCGTTGACGTCGGTGATCGTCACCATCGTGTTGTTGAAGGACGCATTGACGTGGACGACGCCCTTCGTGACGCTCTTTCGGACCTTCTTCTTGCTTGCCATGGCGGTGTGCTCCTAATGCGGGCGATCAGCCCTTCACGCCCTTCTTGCCCGCCACCGTCTTCTTGCGGCCCTTGCGGGTGCGCGCGTTGGTACGGGTGCGCTGCCCGCGGACGGGCAGGTTCTTGCGGTGACGCTCGCCGCGGTAGCTCTTGGTGTCCTTCAGGCGCTGGATGTCCTGCTGGATCTGGCGGCGCAGGGCGCCCTCGACCGGGTAGTTGGCGTCGATCTCGGCGGAGATCGCGGCCAGCTCCTTGTCGTCGAGCGTGTTGGCGCGGCGCTCCCCGTCGATCCCGCACTTGGCGAGGATGTCGTCGGAGTTCTTCGGGCCGATGCCGTAGACGTAGCGGAGAGAGAAGCGGATCTTCTTCTTCTCGGGGATGTCGATGCCTGCGATGCGGGGCATGGTTCGTTCCTCGTGGGGTTCAGCCCTGGCGCTGCTTCAGGCGCGGGTTCTTCTTGTTGATGACGAAGCGCTTGCCCTTGCGGACGACGATCTGGCAATCCATGGTTCGGCGCTTGATGCTGCTGCGGACCTTCATGGCGTTTCCTGTGTGGGGACGGTGGTTCGTTTCGGGTTCGGAGGTTCAGAAGCGGTAGACGATGCGGCCCTTGGTCATGTCGTAGGGGCTGAGCTCGATGGTGACCTTGTCGCCGGGAAGGATGCGGATGAAGAACTTGCGCATCTTGCCGCTGACGTAGGCCAGGATCTCCTGGTCGTTCTGGAGCTTCACCCGGAACATCGCGTCCGGCAGCGCTTCCACGACCTCGGCATCGAGCGTGATCTTGTCTTCCTTCGCCATGGGGTGGATCAGCCGGTGCGGCTGCAGCCTCCGTCGTTCGGGACCAGGTCGGCTGCGGCGCGGGCGCCCGCGCGGCGGGTGAGGATCCGGGGACCGTGCCGGGTGACGGCGACGGTGTGCTCGACATGGGCGACCACCAGCCCCTCGGCGGCGCGGACGGTCCATCCGTCCGAAGCCACCTCGACGGGCACGTGGGTGGCGTTGCCGGAGGCATCGACGGTGCCGCGTGCGCCCATCACCAGGATGGGCTCGACCGCCAGCACCATGCCGGGAAGCAGCGTGAAGTCGCGTCGCTCGCGAAGGCCGGGCGTGACGATCGACGGGGCCTGCGGGGCCTCGTGCGCCGCACGGCCGATGCCGTGACCGTGCCAGCCGTCCACCACGCCGTGGCCTCGCTCGAACGCGACACGCTGCATGGCGGCCGCCACGTCGCTCCAGGCGCAGCCGGGCTGCATGCGGGCGATGCCGGCGTGCAGGGTCTCCCATGCCGCGGCGACGAACGCGTCGGCCTCGGCGCGCTCCGCGCCCGGCACCACCACGCTCACCGCGGCATCCGCGCACCAACCGTCGATGCGTGCGCCGACGTCGATCTTGACCAGCTCGCCCGCGCGCAGGACGCGTGCTCCGGGAATGCCGTGCACGGCCTCGTTCTCCACCGACACGCAGGCCGCCGCGGGGAACGCAGGGCCGCCGTTCGGGTTCGGGTAGCCGACGAAGGTGGGCTCGGCGCCCGCGGCCTCGAGCGCCGCGCGGGCGGCGCGGTCGAGCTCGGCCGTGGTCGCGCCCGCGCGCACCGCGGCAGCGGCCGCGTCGAGGGCGGCC
>CAYTYU010000044.1:0-17792 GCA_964440815.1 uncultured Chitinophaga sp. | reverse complement strand
CGCCAGGCCCGCCGTGCCGGCCGCCCGCCGCGCCGGCCGCGCATCGACGCGTCCCATGGACACGGCGGGTGCCACCGCACCGGCCGCGCGGATCACCTCCGCTGCCAGCGGCGACCCGCGATGCTCGTCGGCCGACAGATCGGTCGCGGCCGCCAGGCGACCGGATGCCTCGGGCCGCCCGCGTTCGAGCCGCAGGGCCACCTCGACGAGGGGCGGCGAAAATCGCCATGCCGGCAGCACGCGCCGCACGAACCAAGCAATGCCCCCCGCAAGCAACGCCACCAGCTCCACCATCCGGAGCGCGGGCGGCAGCCGAAGCGCGAAGTCGACGAGCGCGGCCGCCGCGATCGCGGCGATCCCGAATGCCACCGCCTGCGAGACGCGCTCGGCCACGAGCACGCGCCGCACCGAGCGACGCACCGCCTCGAGCGGTCCACGCACGGCCTGTGCCGGCTGGTCGGCGCGCGATGAAGCGGGGTTGTTCGATGGGTCGTTCATCACCGATGTCCAGCGCACCGATCACACCAGCCGTGACAGTCTCCGGAACACCCACTCCGCGCCCAGCAGGAAAAGCAGCGTGATCAGCGCGGCCGGACTGTTCCACAGCGCATCCCGGATCGGATTCTCGGTCACGATCGACCGGTTGGGAATGCCGGCCACCAGGGTCGCCAGGTTGGCCGGCGTGACCACGCGGCCGCCCGTCTCGCGGGCGAGCGTCTCCAGGAGCGGCCGGTCGGCCTCGGCGTCGCGCAGCTCCGCATCGTCCCGCGACACCTCGATCACCGCGCCCGCACCCGCGCGGGCGGCGAGCGTCGCCTCGCGCGGCCGAAGCGTCCAACGGCCGACCGACTCGGGCGTCCACGTGGCAACGAATCCACCGCCCGCCGCCGGCACCGCCTCGACCTCAACCGGGGAGACCCCCGCATCCGCCGAGACCACCTCGAGCGCCACGCGCGAGGCCTGCGTTCCGGCGGGCACCTCGACCTCGATGCGCACGGGTTCGCCGACGATCGCGCGGCCGGTGTCGATGGCGATGCGCACCTCCTCGCGTCCCGTGCCCAGGGACGGACGCGCCGCCGCACGCAGCAGCTGGATCCAGAACCGCTCGGGGTACGTCTCGCCGCGGCCGTTTCGCCAGCGCCACACCTCGTCGGTCGCCACGTAGGTGACGAGCCCCGCGCCGTAGCGCATCGAGAGGACAAGCGGCGACGGCACGCCGTCGACCGACTGCAGCGAATGCGCCAGCACCTCGGTGGCCGGCTTGAGCGACGCAGGCGCGATCCGCTGCGCCCACTCGAACCGCGACCACGCCTCGTCCGGCGACCGCAGCTCCTCCGGGAACGCGCCCTTCGGGTCGTCCGACAGCCGCAGCACGCCCAGGCGCGCCGCCGGCGGCGCAGGCACCAGGTTCACCGCGTCCGGCAGCCGGTCGAGTTCGTACGGTCCCGAGAACGGAAGCAGGTCCTCGAGCGCCGATCCCGCCCACGAACGCGGCGTGCTGCGCGCGCCACCGATCACGACGAGGCCCATGCCGCGCTCGGAGACGGCGCGGCGCACCTCGGCCAGCTGCTCGCCGGTGAAGAACGAGGCGGGCATGTCGCCGATCACCACCAGGTCGAAGCGGTCGAACTCCTCGCGCGTGCGCGGCAGGCGCGCGATCGGCGTGTTGCCTTCCTGGGCGAAGTCGCGGTCCGCGGAGAGCAGCATCACCGCGCTCTCCACGGAGCGTTCGCGCTGCAGCAGGTTCTTCAGGTAGCGGTATTCCCACCGCGGGTATCCGTCGACGTAGAGGACGCGCACCGGCCGGTCGACGATCGCGATCGGCACCGCGCGACGGTCGTTCGCCGGGATCAGGTCGCGTGCGGCCGAGGCATCGACCACGCGCACCTCCCACGTGGCGTCGCCGGACCCGGGCGGCGTGGCCACCAGCTGCACCGCCTCGCGCGACGGATCGGTGCTGCCCGGACGCGGGGCCAGCTCCGCGGAATCAAGCACCGCACCGGTCGACCGATCGACCAGCTCGGCACGCATCGAGCGCAGGCGGGCGGGCCCACGGCGCTCGATGGCTGCCTCGACCGGCACCAGGTCGCGCACGAACGCCCGGCGCGGAGCCTGCAGGTCGGCGACCGACGCATCCCCGAGCGCGGCATCCGCACCCAGCGCCACCGACGACACCACGATTCCCTCCGACTGCAGCCGGCGCACGAGCGCGCGATCCGGCGGATCGGTGGTTCGACCGTCCGTGAGCAGGATGATCGCGCTCACCGGCCGGCCCGACGTCCGCGCCAGTGCCTGGTCGATCGCCTGCGCAAGCAGCGTGCGTTCGCCCACCGCGTCGCCGACCGCCACGCCGCCGCCGGCATCGCGCGGCAACGGCACCAGCGCCTCGGAGAACCCGAACCACGACACGCGATGCTCGACGCCGAGCGAGTCGATCGAAGAACGCGCCGCGATCGCACGCAGCGCGGCGTCGCGCGTGCTCGGAGTGCCGTCCGGACCCGTCGTGTCCTCGATCTCGAGCGACCGGCTGCGGTCGGCGAGCACCAGCACCGCATCGGGCTCGACGCGCTCCCGCGGCACCTCGAGCACCGGGCCCGCCACGAGGGCCGCCAGGAACGCGAGCGTGACGGCGCGCATCGCCGCAAGCGTCCGCCGACGGCCCAGCGCCACGTCCACCTGCCGGTACGAAAGCCAGGCCACGACGGCCGCCGCGGCAAGGATCGTCACCCACGCCCATGGAGCCAGCGGTCGCTCCCACGCCCAGCGCACGACGGGCGCATCCGACGGAATCGCCTCCAGGCCGAGGAGCCAGCGGGCCGGTGCCCAGCCGATCATGCCGCACCTCCGGCCGCCATGCGCGTGGCCGGCACGGCGATCGGCGTGCGCCGAACGGCATGCGAGAACCGCCGCGCCAGCCATGACTCGACCGCCGCCAGCAGCACCGCCGCGGCAAAAAGCCATGGCACCAATCGGTCGCTTCCGCCGGAAAGGGCGGATGAACGCCCGCCGTCGCCGTCCACGGCGGTCGCACCGAACGTCACCTCACCGATCGAACCGAGCCACGGCATGAGCCGATCCACCGCGACCGTCCGCACCGACGCGACCGAAGGATCGACCGTCGCCGCCAGCACGCCCTGCGATGCGCCCCGTGCATCGACCATTTCGTAGAGCCCACCGCGCTCGATGGCCATGGATGCCCGGCCTCCCGCGCCGACCGCGATCGGCCGCGCGCCGGGAAGCGCGCCGCCATCGGGTGCCACCGGCCGGAGCTCCGCGACGCCCGCACGGTCAAGCGTCGGCACGCCGCCCACGCGCACGTTCTCCGCCGCGGTGGCATTGCGCCGCGCCTCGGCCAGCACTTCCTGCCAGAGCGGGACCATGAGCGGCTTGAGCGGGAGCGTCGTCCACGAGGGATCCATCGACACCGCCGACACCAGCAGGCGTCCACGCGCCCCTGCCGGCGTCCACGAAAGGAGCACCGGACGCCCGTCCGCGCACCGGAGCTGGATGGCCGAGACATCGCTCCCGGCGTCGATTGGCAGGAGGCGCGACACGTCGACGGCGGACGCAAGCGACGACAGTTCCGCCCCGAGCGCGCGCAGCAACGTGCCGTCGGAGCGCTCGGCCGAGAGCGCCACCGGCGGTTCCACCATGGCCGCCGAGATCGACACCGTCCACGGCACGCCGAACGGGCTGGCAAGCGCCGATGTCCAGGCCTGCGCGTCCTCGCGTGGCGCGGGCAGGACGACGGCCGTGCCCCCGCGCGCGACGAGGGAAGACACTGCCTCCCACTGCCCGGCCGACATCGCCTGGGGCTGGCTGACGACCACCAGGTCCGCGCCCGCCGACGCCCGCGCGTCGAACGCCGCCGGGTCGACCGTCACCACGTCGACGACGGGCGGATCCGACGGTGCAAGCGCGCGCGCCACCCACTCGCCCTGCGACAGCCGGTCGATGCCGGAGGATTGGTCGAAGGTGCGACGGTCGACCACCACCGCGCGAAGACGCTCGGTCGACGGCATCACCGTGGCCGAGGCATCGTCGACCGGCTGCGCGTCGGCGGACAGGCGTGCGACCACCGCTCGTCGCGAGGCGGTGCCTGCCTGCACCGGTCGTTCGGCCGCCGCCAGGGTGACCGAACGCGACGACTCGCCGGCCGCGAGTTCCACCACGCGTTCCACCGGTGCCACCAGCGACGGCCCGTCGATGCGAACCGTGGTGCGCAGCGGCCCGTCGCCACGGTCGCGCTCGACCGTGACGCGCACGGAGGCCGGTGCTTCCGGGCCGGTGCCGGCGGTGCGGACCGCCTCGATCGACGCGATGCGAAGGTTGGCACCCTCGGCCTCGGGCGGCGGCAGCACCTCGGCGGACACGGGCTCGCCGGCGGGCGCCGCGATCGCGCCCATCGGCCCGATCGTTCCCTCGCGCCAGGCACTGGCGACGAACATGCGCCGCTCGGTGCCTGCCGCGTCCGGGTGCGAGAGCACGGCATGCGCCGCGCCGATCGCGCCGGCCACGTCGACCGACGCTTCCGAGCTCGACATCGCGGAGAGCCGGCGCAGTGCCGCGGCGCGGTCGGACGTCGCCACCACCTCCGCCGACGGACGCGACATCGAGATCACCGCCACGCGATCGCCCTCCGAAAGCGCCTCGATCCGCGCGCGCGCCTCGGCCACCGACCGTGCGAGCGCCGTGGCTGCGCCGATGCGCTCGGCAGACGCCGCTCCGTCGTCGATGACCACGGCGAGCGTCCGCACCGCGCGCGCCGTCGACGCACCACCACCCACGAGGGGCGCCGCGATCGCCAGGCCCGCAACCGCCACCAGGAGGCAGCGCACGGCGAGCAGCAGCCACCGCTCGATGCGCCGCGTGCGTTCGACCCGGCGCAGTGCCTCCCGCAGGAGGTCCATCGCCGCCCACTCGACCGGCCGGCGGCGACGACGCAGCAGCAGGTGGACGGCGATCGGCAGCGCCACCGCTGCCGCTGCCGCGGCAGCCAGCCCGGGCGACGCGAAGGTGATCACGCCGCGCCCTCGCCGCGCAGCAGGTCGCGCCGCGCCAGCAGGGCCGCCAGCGCCGGTCCCACGGATTCATGCGTGTCCAGGCGCACCAGGTCGTCGCCGAACCCGCGCGCGAGCCGCCCGAGCGCACGCTCGTCCTCGGCCAGAACCTGCAGGTACGCCTCGCGCACGCTGCGCGCATCGATCTCGAGCGTCGGTTCACCCTCCATCCCCTCGAACGGCGCGTTCTCGTCGAGGTCGAAGCGCAGCTCCTCGCGGTCCAGGATCCGCACCAGGATCACGTCGTGCCCGCGGTGGCGCAGTCGCGCCAGCACGTCGCGCACGCGCGCATGCGGCATCAGGAAGTCCGACACCAGCACCACCAGGGAACGGTGCGTGACTCGCGCCAGCAGCTCGTCCACCGCGCGGCCGAGGTCCGCGCGGCCGTCGACCGGGTTGGTCGCCAGGCACTGCACCACGGAACGCCAGTGTCCCTGCGCGTTCGAGCACCGAGTGGATGCAACCACCGACTGGCCGAAGAGCGACACCGACACGCGGTCGCGCTGCGAGAGCGCCAGGAACGACATCGCGGCGGTGGCGGCGGTCGCGTGGTCGAACTTCGTCCACGCCGCCGCGCGGCCGGTGCGCGTCCCGCCCCAGCCTTCCTTCGTGCCGAGCGTCCCGAATGCCATGCTGCGGGAGGCATCGACCAGGAAGTGGATGTCGAGGTTGGTCTCCTGCTGGAAGCGCTTGAGGTAGATCTTGTCGCTGCGGCCGAAGACCTTCCAGTCGATGTGGCGCACCGGGTCGCCGGGCACGTACTGGCGGTGCTCGGCGAACTCGACCGCCAGCCCCTGGTAGGGCGAGCGGTGCATCCCGCTCATCACGCCCTCGGCGATCCGCTTGGCGCGGATCTCGAAGGGCCCGAGCTGGGCGAGGGTTTCCGGGGCCAGGTACTGCTCGGCGCGCACGAGGTCAGGGCTTCACGAGGCGCTCGAGCTCGCGCGCACCGGGGCTCGAGACGTCCTCCACGGGAACGGCCGCGACCAGGTCGGCCACGATCCGGTCCGCGCCCACGCCGTCGGCCTGCGCGTTGAAGTTGAGCTGCACGCGGTGCCGCAGCACCGGAACGGCGACGGCGCGGATGTCGTCCGGCGTCACCGTGGGCGCGCCGGAGAGCAGCGCACGCGCCTTGGCCGCCAGCACCAGGAACTGGCTCGCGCGCGGGCCGGCGCCCCATGCCACGTAGTCGACCACCGACTTCGGCGCGCCGGCGGCCTCTGACGGTTCCTGTGCCGCGCGCGTGGCACGCACGATGCGCAGGGCGTAGCGAACCACGTGGTCGGCCACCGGCACCTCGCGCACCAGCGCCTGGATCGAGCGCACGTCCGATTCCGACAGCACGGGCACCGGCGGCGGAGGCGGCGCACCGGTCGTGCGGCGCACGATCTCCGCCTCGTCCTCCGCCGTCGGATAGCCGATCTTCACCTGCAGCATGAAGCGGTCGAGCTGCGCCTCGGGCAGCGGGTAGGTGCCCTCCTGCTCGATCGGGTTCTGCGTCGCGAGCACGAAGAACGGTTCCGGCAGGCGGTGGTTCACGCCGCCCACGGTCACCTGGCGTTCCTGCATCGCCTCGAGCAACGCGCTCTGCGTCTTCGGCGGCGTGCGGTTGATCTCGTCTGCCAGGATGACGTTCGCGAAGATCGGGCCGGGAACGAAGCGCAAGCGGCGCGTGCCGGAAGCGCGGTCTTCCTCGATGACCTCCGTGCCGGTCATGTCGCTCGGCATCAGGTCGGGCGTGAACTGGATGCGCGAGAACCCGAGCGACATGCTGCGCGCGAGCGTCGACACCAGGAG
The DNA here is from genome assembly GCA_964440815.1 of uncultured Chitinophaga sp. Taxonomy (GTDB): domain Bacteria; phylum Planctomycetota; class Phycisphaerae; order Phycisphaerales; family SM1A02; genus UBA966. The sequence goes on along the minus strand of CAYTYU010000044.1, from coordinate 10,935 downwards.
CGTCTTCGCCAGGCCCGGCACGCCCTCGATCAGCGCGTGGCCGCCGCAGGCGAGCGCGATCATCACCTCGTCGATGACGCGGTCCTGGCCGACGATGGTGCCGTGCACCGCGGTGCGCAGGCGCCCGGCCGCTTCACGTGCATCGGCAGGCGTACGGACGGCCGACGGTGCATCGGAGGCGTTCATCGCAGAAGTATAGTTCTGCGCCTTGCCGGAACTCCCGGAAATCGAGGTGGTCAGGCAGTCGCTGCGGCCGGTGCTCGAGGGTGCGTCGCTTCGCGTGGTGCACGTCGGCCCGCACGACATGCGCGCGCGCGGGAGGGGACGCGCGGCACGCGTCCGTGGATCGTGGATGACCGCGCGGCAGCTCCTCGACGACGCACGCATCGAGCGGCTCGAGCGGCGCGGCAAGCAGCTGGCGATCGTCGCGCGCGACGGTCGGACGCTCGTGGTGCAGCTCGGCATGTCGGGCCAGCTGATCGCAGGCGACTGCGAGGCGACGCACCGTCACGTGACGTGGGAAGCGGTGCGCGGACGTTCGCGCGTGCCCGTGACCTTCCGCGACCCGCGGCGATTCGGCGGGCTCTCGAGCTGGCCGTCCTTCGACGCGGTGCGCCGGGCCTGGGACGACGAGCTCGGCCCGGATGCCCTCGACATCGGCCACGGGCAACTGCGTGCCGCGCTCACCGGCCGCCGCAGCGTCAAGGCGGCGCTCCTTGACCAGCGTGCCATCGCCGGTGTCGGCAACATCTATGCCGACGAGTCGCTGCACCGCGCCGGCATCGACCCGCGCATGCGGTGCATGCGGCTGGGCGACCGCGACATCGACGACCTGGCACGCGAGATCCGGAACGTCCTCGGCCGCGCCGTGGTCCGAGGCGGCAGCACGCTGCGCGACCACCGTTCGGCCACCGGTTCGCGCGGCGACGCGCAGCAGGAGCACGCGGTGTACGGCCGCGGCGGCCTGCCGTGCCTCCGTTGCGGAACCTCGATCCGCGCATGCCGCCTGGCCGGCCGGACGACCTGCTGGTGCCCTGCCTGCCAGCGGCTTGTCCACAGGCAACCGTCCCGCTCCGTCCGAACGTCCGTCCGGCGCGCGTCGGGGCGCTGACGCCGGTCCGACGACGGTTTGGATATGGCAAGGAAGACTCTCTTCCTCCTCCCAGTAAAGAGCCCTGTCTGACTGTGGACAACTCCCGTCCGATCGCCGCAAGTCGCGCCGCCGCAGGATTGTGCATTTCACCGCACGATGGGGCTGCCTTGTCGATTGGCATCCGGCAGGCGATGCGCACCGACAACGTCCGGATCGCCGCGGGCGCGATCAACCACCCCCACCCGCGAATGCGTCCGGATAAGGCACGAGGCACGGTTCGGAACCGCCATTCCCCGACAACCTTTCCACACGCCCTGTCGGTTGCGGATCAGGCCTCGCGCCGGCCGAGCGCCAGCTCGATGCGCTCCACGTCGCCTGACAGGGCGATGTCCTTCTGGCGCCGTTCGCCCACGGTGCGCACGGCGTGCATGACCGTGGTGTGGTCGCGCCCGCCGAAGTAGCCGCCGATCTCCTCGAGCGAGAAGCGAGTGTGCTTGCGCGCGAGCCACATGCACACCTGGCGCGGCAGCGCCACGCTCTTGTGCCGGCGCTTGGACATCAGGTCGCTGAGCTTGATGTCGTAGTACTGCGTCACTGCCTCGATGATCTGCTGGATCGACGGCTGCACCGGGGCACCTGCCGCGTCGACGGGTCGTCCGTCGGCCACGGCCTGCTTGGCGAGTTCGAGGTTGATCGGCGCGCCGGTCGCCATCGCCAGGCCGCGCAGGCGCGTGAGCGCGCCTTCCAGCTCCCGGATGTTCGAGTCGATGCGCGCGGCCACGTAGGCGGGCACGTCGTCCGGCAGCGCCAGCTCGTGCAGCGCGGCCTTCGCCTTCAGGATCGCCACGCGCGTCTCGTACGGCGGCCGGTCGATGCGCGCGACCAGTCCGCAGTTGAATCTGCTGACCAGTCGCTCCTCGAGGTCGGGGATCTCCGACGGCGCGGCGTCGGAGCTCAGCACCACCTGCTTGCCCGCCTGGTAGAGCGCGTTGAAGGTGTGGAAGAACTCCTCCTGCGTCTGCTCGTGCTTCGACAGGAAGTGGATGTCGTCGATCACCAGCATGTCCGCGGTGCGGAAGCGGTGCCGGAACTCCTGCATGCGTCCGGCGCGCACGGCCTCGTGGAAGACGTCCATGAAGGTGCCGCAGGAGATGTAGGTGATCCGCAGCGACGGGTCGCGCCGGAGCATGTCCTGGCAGACGGCCTGGAGCAGGTGGGTCTTGCCGAGCCCCACGCCACCATGCACGAAGTACGGGTTGTAGGCACGGCCCGGCTTCTGCGCCACGGCCTGGGCGGCAGCATGCGCGAGCCGGTTGTTCGGGCCGACGACGAACGTCTCGAAGACGTAGTCCGGCGAAAGCAGGATGCGGTCGTCGAAGAGCGCCTCGGTGCTGCCGCGCTGGACGTTCGACGCCGTGGGCGCCGCCACCTCCGCGGTGCGCTCGCCGACGAACTGCACCCCGACGAGGCGGCCGGTTGCCTCGCAGGCGGCCTCGGTGAACGGCGGCACGCAGCAGCGCCGCAGGTAGGAGAGCCGCACCGGCTCCTCCATGAGGAGCGTCAGGTTCGCGCCGTCCATGCCCACCACGTCGATCTGGTCGAACCAGTGCCTGCACAGGTCCGGGTGGTTCCGGCGGACATGCTCGACGACCCGGTCGCGCAGCCCCGGCACGGGCGCGCCCGCCCGCCGGTCGGGTGCGCGGTCGTTGGTCGTGGGTCGGGTCTGCAGCGGCTTCATGGCTCGGAATCGGCGACGGAAAGTCCCGCGTGGGTGCGCGGACCGCTCCGCAGCACACGGACGCTGCGACGGACGGAGAGGACGGTTGGTTGTGCGCGGAGAAGCTTGCCCACCACGCCGCGCGAACGACGGTCGGGGAATGTAGACCGCACCCGGCGCAGCGTCAACCACGCATCGCCGAGATCGTCACGGTTCCGCGGGTTCCCCGGCCTCGGCCGACTGCGCGGCGTCCGCGGCACCGGCACGCTGGGCCGCGATCGCCTCGAGCCGCGCCTTGTTCGCCTTATGGTCCATCAGGAGGTGCACCGACTCGGCACGCGCCTTGCCTGCGATCTCCTCGATGCGCGTCCGGGCGAAGGGCAGCAGCGTGCGCCGCGAGACGTGCACGATGACCACGTCCCTTGCCTCCCACGCCTCGAGCAGGGGCCGCAGGTCCTCGACGTGCAGGTGCTTGCCGATCTTCGCGCGGTCGCGGTGCTCGTCCTCGAAGAACGTGCACTCGGAGATCACCACCTGCGCGCGGCGGAACTCCTCGCGCAGCAGGAACTCGCCCGGCTCCGTGTCGCCCGTGTAGGCGACGAGCGGGATCTCGATCATCCGGGTGATTTCCACCCCCTGCGCACGCAGTTCCCGCAGCCGGTCCTGGGGCAGGCCGTGGAACTCGTCGCGCAGCTTGCTCCGGCGCTCGATCGCCACGAACCCGAGCGCGGGGGTCGTGTGGCTCACCTCGATCGCGCGCACGAAGACGTTCGGCCGCAGCTGGAACTCGGTTTCCGGCTCGATGGCGACGATTTCGTGGGGCGTGCGCTGCCGCTCGAGGTCCACCCACGCGGCCATCATCCGCCGCAGCGGCTCGGCCATCTTCGGGTGCACCAAGCAGCGCGCCGTCCCGGGCATCTTCTGGAAGAACCGCTGGCTGAACCAGTACGGCAGGCCGCCCACATGGTCCATGTGGGTGTGCGAGAGCGCGATCGTCGGCGTCGGCAGGATGGCCCGCGGGCACAGACCCACGTCGAAGCAGACGTCCAGTTCCGGCACGTGCACCACCGCCTGCTCCCCGGCGACGGAGATGCCCTGGATGCGGTAGGGGGCGGAATAGACGAAGCCGAGGCGTGCCTCCGGCGGAGGCGGACGCGGAACCATGGGCTGAATCTCCTCTCGCAGCGCTTTCGCGCGGCGGGGTGCGGTGCGAGAATTCGATCCTACCGAACCATCCCGGACGGACGTTATCCAACCATCATGCCGGCGTCTGCGACAATTCCGGCCGGGAGTTCCTTCGGCCGGGCCGTCCCGGAACCGACCTTTCCCCCCGCAGCCATGCGCATGGCCAACGATGCAACACCCGTCCGAAGCGAGTTCGCCGACGATCCGGACATGGCCGGGATCATCGCGTTGTTCGTGTCCGAGCTGCCGAGCCGCGTCGCGGCCATGCAGTCGGCGCTGTCGACGGGCGACTTCGCGCAGCTTCGCGTCCTCGCGCACCAGCTCAAGGGCGCGGCGGGCGGCTATGGGTTCCCGAAGCTCGGCGAGGCCGCGGCGATGGTCGATCGCGGCATCGGCGAGGGCTGCGACCACAACGTCATCCGGAGCAGGCTCGGCATGCTCGCCGCGTTCGCGGCTCGCATCCACGCATGACGAGGCCATGAACCGATGACCGCCCTCCCCGCCTCGCTTCCCAAGGTCCTCGCGATCGACGATTCCGAGCTGATCCACCGGCTGCTGCGCGTGCGCCTGCAGTACGAGCAGATCGAGCTGCACGGCGCGGTCGAGTCCCGCGAGGGCCTGCGGATGGCCAAGACGCTCGTTCCCGACGTCATCCTCCTCGACATCGAGATGGACGGCATGGACGGCTTCGAGGTGCTGCAGGCGCTGAAGGCGGACCTCGACCTGCAGGACATCCCGGTGATCTTCATCTCCGCGACGGCCAGCATGGAGGACCGCGTGCGCGCCCTCGACCTCGGGGCGGTCGACTTCGTCGCCAAGCCCTTCGAGGTGGTCGAGCTGAAGGCGCGCGTGCGCAGCGCGCTGCGCGTCCAGCACCTGGTGAAGATGCTCGCCCAGAAGGCGCAGGTCGACGGGCTCACGGGCCTGTGGAACCGCACCTACTTCGACCGCCGTCTCGCGCAGGAGTTCGCCGAGGAACGCCGTCACCCGCGCGGGCTTTCGCTCGTCATGTGCGACGTCGACGGCTTCAAGCGCCTGAACGACGAGTGTGGGCACCCGTTCGGCGACCTGGTGCTCGAGCGGCTCTCGAAGATCCTGCAGTCCGGGCGAACGAGCGACATCGCCTGCCGCTACGGCGGCGAGGAGTTCGGCATCATCCTCCCGAACACCGCCGGCGACGAGGCGATCGAGGTGGCCGAGCGCTACCGCGCCGCCTTCGAGCTGGAGACGTGGCCCGGCGCCCCGGGCCGCGTCATCACCGCGAGCTTCGGGATCGCCGACCTGTCGTCGCTCGCGGGTGCGCAGGGTCCGGAAGACCTGGTCGCCGCCGCCGACGCGGCGCTCTACCGCGCGAAGGTCAACGGCCGCAACCGCATCGAGTGCGCGCCCTCGCACCGGCCGGCGCACTGACGATGCCGGTCGCGCACGACCAGGGCGTCTGCATACGGCACTGGGACTTCAGCGAGACCAGCCAGACGGTGAGCCTCTTCGGCCGCGGCCTCGGGCTCGTGCGCGGCCTGGCCAAGGGTGCCCGGCGCGAGCGCGGCGCCTTCGACGGCGGCATCGACCTGCTCTCGCGCGGCGAGTTCGGCGCGATCGTCAAGCCCGGGAAGGAACTGGCAACCCTCACGGAGTGGGACCTGCTCGAGGTGTTTCCGCGGCTGCGCATGGACCTTCCCGCCAACCGCGCGGCGTTCTACATGGCGGACCTCGTGGGTCGGATGCTGGCCCCCGAGGACCCGCACCCTGCGCTCTTCGACCGGTTCGTCGCATCGCTTCGCACGCTCGGAAGTGCGCGCGACCCCGGCGAGCCGCCGCCCGACGGTGCGGGGGCGCTGCTGGCGTTCCAGTGGACCTTGCTCTGCGAGACGGGGCACCGGCCGAACGTCGACATCGACGTGCCCGCGGCGGACGCGGTGCTTGCCTATCAGCCGGACGCCGGCACGTTCATGGCGTCCGCCGATGCTGCCGGCGCATGGAAGGTGCGCGGTGCCACCGTGCGCGCGCTGCAGGCGCAGGATGCGGGCGCCACGACTTCCGGACCGGTCGACTCGATCGAGCGCGCCAACCGCTTCCTGGCGGCGTGCGTGCGGCAGGTGATCGGCACCGAGCCGCCGACGATGCATGCGGTGTTCGGCGCGCGCGGGATGCCGCCCGCTCAGCCCGCGGCGGGAGCGCCCGGCGAGACCAGCGCGCGCAGCGTCGGCCGCAACGGGTAGTCGTGCATCACTGCGCGCAGGTCGGACACCGTGAGCGACTCGATCTGCGCGAGTTCGTCCTCGAGCGACGAGTACGCGCCGCGGTAGAGCCAGAGCGACCCGAGCCGGCGCATCCGCCCGGCCGGCCGCTCCCCCGAGATCGTGACCGCGGTCGCCACCTTCGCGCGCGCGTTCGAGAGTTCGGCGTCCGTCAGGTCGTCGGCCACGCGCCCCAGCTCCGCGCGCACGATGCCGTCGACGCGGTCGATGTCCTCGGGGCGGCACGCCGCGTAGGCCACGTACTCGCCCACGCCGTCGTGGCCGTCGTACTGCATCTGTGCCTCCTCGGCGATCCCTGGCTCGATGAGCGACCAGTAGAGCCGCGATCCCTCGGAATCCCCAAGGACCTGGGCCACCATCGACGCCGCGTAGCGCCGTGGGTCCTGCAGCGCCGGCGCCGGGCAGAGCCACGCGAGGTACGCGCGGTTCGCCTGCGGCATCGAGACCTCGATGCGCTCCTCGTGCGGGTGGAACGCAGGGTGCGCTCGGCCGGGCTCGCCGCGCTGCCAGTGGCCGCAGTGCCGGCGCACGTCCTCCACGAAGCGATCGAAGTCGATCGCCCCCGCCGCGCACACCACGGTGTTGGCCGCCCCGTAGCGGCGCTCGAAGTAGTCGTTCATGGCGTTGCGCGTCATCGCGCCCACCGTCTCGCGCGTGCCCAGCACCCGGTGCCCGAGCGGATGCGCCCCGAAGTAGCGCTCGTTGGCGTGCTCCCAGAGCCGCCAGAACGGGTTGTCGTCGTACATGGCGATCTCCTCCAGGATCACCCCCTTCTCCTCGTCGAAGTCCGCTGGCCGCAGCGCAGGCCTGAGGATGTCGGCGATCACCTCCGTGGCGGTGCCGAGGTGCTCCGGCAGCACGTGCGCGTGGAAGGCCGTCAGCTCGCCCGTGGTGAATGCGTTGTGGTCGGCGCCGATCCGGTCGAAGTCGCGGTTCACCGCCTCCGAGGATCGCCGCTCGGTGCCCTTGAACACCATGTGCTCCAGGAAGTGGCTCACGCCCATCAGGGCCGGCGGCTCGTCGCGCGCCCCGGTCTTCACGAAGAAGCCCACCGCCGCGGTGTGGGCGGATGGGTCCGTCTCGGCGATCACCGTCAGGCCGTTCTCGAGCGTCGCGTGCCGGAATTCGAAGGGCATGCCGGGATCGTAGGTGGGACCGTGCGGCGCTTATGGGGCGGGCGCGGAGGTTCCCGGGCGGCGCACGCCGACTTTGTTCCGCGACCGGGCATGGCAGCATTGGCCCGCCGCCGGATCGAACGCACAGTCACTTCCATGGACAACCACCAGCGTCGGAGCAGTGTGCGACGTGCGAGTGCGTTCCTCGATGCCATCGAGCGACGGGACACCAACCGCCGCTCGGGCACGGGCGAGATCCTCCTCTTCTGGCACCACGACCCGTCGCGGATCGCCGCCTACGAGGCCATCGACACCAGCGGCACCGGCGCGCGCCTGCGCACCGATGCGCCGCTTCCCGAGGGGATGACCGGCGTGGCCGTCGGCTTCCGCCCCGGCGACGTCAGCATCGAGCGAACCGTCATGGTGGTGTGGTCGCGCGCCATCCGCGACGGCGAGGGCCACGTCACCCACCACGAGGCCGGCATCCGCTACCTCTGACCACGAGCTTCACGGGGACCGCCATCATGTCCGTGCTCCGGCGTCCGATCGAAGTGTCGGGCGCCGAGCGCGTTTTTTGCGATCCCCGTGGCCTGGGGCCGGCTCAGCCGCGCGTCCAGGCTGCCAGCAGCTGCCCGAGGTCGATGCCATCCACGATGCCGTCGCGGTTCAGGTCCGACCTTGCCGAGGGAGTTCCCCACTCGGAGAGGAGGACCCCCAGGTCGTCGGCATCGACCGCGTTGTCGCCATCGAAGTCGGCCGGGCGTGAGATGTTCGGCGAGATGCGGGTGATCCGTCCCTCGCCACCCGTCGGGTACTCGAACGCGGAGATCAGGCCGGCCAGTCCGTTCGGGAGGCGGACGAAGTCGAACAGCGCCTGCTGGTAGCTCGACCCCAGGTTCCGGAACGCCAGGTCGCCGAGCGGGTACTCGTCGCCGCCGCGGCAGAGGAAGTCGATCGTGGCGGCAGGGATCGTGCGGGAGGGGTCAAGCACCACGGAGCTGCGCACCAGCGCGGTGCCGTCGTCGAGGGTGACGTCGACCACGCGCGACCCGGGGTTCGCCGCCAGCGAGTAGGTGAAGCTGAAGCCGGCCACCTGCGCGAACCGGCCGTTGCCGTTCGACGGGAATCCCGGCGGGGGCGACACGCGGCTCACCGCGTTCTCAAGGATGGCCTTCAGGCGCGTCACCGGCAGCTCGGGGATCACCGACACGAAGTTCGAGAACGGCAGGAACTGGAACGTGTTCAGCTCCGTGAAGTTGCCTGCCGGGAGGATGGAGTTGTTCCGGATGCCGCCGCCGTTCTGGAAGGCGATGATCGGCTGCACCACGCCCTCCGCCGGCGCCAGGCGGCGCGCGGTCCAGAGCAGGCTGTCCGCGCAGAGGTTGCCCTCGTTGGTCTCGACGGAACGGATCGTCGACGTCCGGCCGTCGAGGGCCACCTGGCTGACGGCGATCACGTTGGCGGCCAGCCCCGCCACCGCCGCTTCCACTGGGTCGGTGACGAAGGCCTTCACGAACGGGTCCTCGGCGACGCCGCCCGCGATCGAGCTTGCCGCCACTCGCACCGGACCGCTGGCCGTGTCGACCGCGACGAGGTTGCCGTCGGCGTCGAACTCCACCATCAGCCGCCCGACGTAGCGATAGTCGCCGCGCGTCGTGACGATCGGCAGCTGGCGGCCGTCCGCATCGGTCTCGTACAGCGGATACGGCCCGTAGCGCGCATCCGGGGTGCCGTCGTTGTTGGCGTCGATCGCATCGTCGGGCACGAGGAGCTGGCCAGGGTTCCAGAGCAGCTCGTCGCCGCCGCCCGCCACCAGCACGTCCACGCCCCGCAGCTGCTGCGCCAGGCTGCGCTCCACCGAGATCCCTTGCAGGTGGGTGATGACGATGACGTGGCGGACGCCTTCCGCGGTCAGCACATCGACCTCTGCCTGGATCGCGCTGCGGAAGTCGGGGTTGACGACGACGTCGCCCGGCGAGCTGATGAACGGCAGGTCGGGCGTCGTCGCACCGACGATGCCGATCGTCACCCCGTCGCGGACCACGGTCGTGCGCTTGGCGATGCGCCCCGAGTTGACGAGGGACATCAGGCCCTTCTCGGCGGAGAAGTCGAGGTTCGAGGACAGGAACGGAGTTCCGTCCTGGAAGCCCTCGATGAACGTTCGCAGCACGCCGGGACCGAAGTCGAAGTCATGGTTGCCGAGGCAGACCGCGTCGTAGCCGATGGCCTGCAGCGCGATCGAGTCGTAGTAGCGACTTCCGTCCGGCAGGCGGAGGCTGGCGTTGAATTCCGGGCCCGCGAGGTAGTTGTCCCCGCTGGAGACCATCACCGAGGCGGCACCGGCCTGCGCGGCCTGGGCGCGCAGGGTGTCGACCATCGTCTTGAAGCGGGCGGCACCGCCGTAGTTCTGCTGGCTCGACGACGGGTAGAGCAGCTTGCTCTCGGTGTCGTTGGTGTGCAGCAGGTGGAGCCGCAGCCCGGCGGGGACGTCGGCGACGGCGATGGGGGCGGCGATCAGGGCGGCGGCGATGGCGATGCGCATGGGGAGGTCCTCCTGGAGGTGGCGCACAGCGTGGCGCACCTCCATGAGGACCCCGTTCGCTCCCGGTCACGGCATCCCGCAGTTTCGGTTCAGTCTGCGCGAAGCCGCCGCGCCTGCTCCTCGGCGTGGTAGCTCGAGCGCACCAGCGGTCCGCTCTCGCATACGCCGAAGCCCCGTGCCAGCGCCTCGCGCCGGTACATCGCGAACTGGTCCGGGTGCACCCAGCGGTCGATCGGCAGGTGGTTGCGCGTCGGCTGCAGGTACTGGCCGACGGTGAGGATGTCTGCGTCGCTCGCCGCGCGCACGTCGTCCATCAGCTCGAGCACCTCGTCGTCGCGTTCGCCGATTCCCACCATGATGCCGGTCTTGGTGACCAGGCCGCTTGCCTTGAACTGGCTGAGCACCGCGAGGCTGCGCCCGTACTTCGCCTGGGGCCGCACCGCAGGGTGCATGCGCTTCACCGTCTCCATGTTGTGGGAGAGGATCTCCGGGCGCGCGTCGCACACCGCCTGGATCGCGCGCTCGTCGCCCATGAAGTCGCCGACGAGGCACTCGACGCTCATCCCCGGGCATGCCTCGTGCACGCGCCGGATGGTCTCGGCCCAGATCGCGGCACCGCCGTCCGGAAGCTCGTCGCGGTTGACGCTCGTGATCACGACGTGCGTGAGCTTCATGAGCGCGAGGCTCTCCGCCACGCGCCGCGGCTCGTCTTCGTCGAGGACAGGCGGCCGCCCCGTCTTCACGTTGCAGAAGCCGCAGGAGCGCGTGCACGTGTCCCCGAGGATCATGATGGTCGCCGTGCCGCGGCTCCAGCACTCGCCCATGTTCGGGCAGCTCGCCTCCTGGCAGACGGTGTGCAGGCGGTGCTCGTCGATGATCGACTTGAGGCGCTCGTAGCCCTGGCCGCCCGGCACGCGCGCGCGCAGCCAGTCCGGCTTGCGGCCGATCGTTCGGTGGATCGGCGCGTCGGGCTGGTTGTTCAGGACCATGCCCGTCAGGCTGACCGCGGCGGGCCCGACCTGGCG
>CAYTYU010000043.1:0-18453 GCA_964440815.1 uncultured Chitinophaga sp. | reverse complement strand
GTCGAACACCACGCCGACGCCGACCTTTGCGCGCGCGTGCAGGTGCAGCGCATGCGGGCCCACGTGGTGGGCGTGCGCAGGCAGCACCCCGGTCACGGAGGCGTCCCAGTCCTCGGAGACCTGCGCCGCGTCGCCCGCGAGGGCGGCGTCGAAGCGGGCGGCATCCAGGACGTGCCAGGGACGGGTCCAGAGCGCCAGGTCCATGGTGCGGCAGGCACCGGGCGCGGCCGGGCGCGTGCCAGCGGCCACCGCCTCGACGAACGCACGCGACGCCCCGGCGCCGAGGCACGCGGCGACCACCGTTCCCTCGCCGTCGACGATCGCCTGCCCCGCAGCTAGCGAACGCAGCGCCTCGCGCAGCGGGCCCTCGAAGGGCGCCTGCAGGCGGCCGTTCACGAGGACGGCGCCGTCGACCGCGGCGTTCGCCGGCACGCCGCAGCGCTCGGCGGCGAGCGCCGCGCGCGCGGACGGCACCGCGACCGAGGCCACCGTTCCTGCGAGCCGGCAGCGCTCGAGCACCGTGCAGCCGCCCGTGCGCTGCTCGAAGGACGCGCGCAGGTCCGAGAGCGGCCCGAGGTCACCGAGCCCGTCGTCGAAGGGAACGAACGCGCGATCCATGCGCGGAGCGTAACCCGCGCCCATGCGGCCGTGCGCGGTCACGGATCCCTGCCGATGCGCACGCCCGGCGAGAAGCGCGGGCCCGCGGTCGCGAAGTCCCACGCGGGCAGCGTCTCGTGCAGGAGCCGCGCGGGCAGCAGCCCGAGCACCGCCGTGTAGAGGGCCGAGCCGAGGTCGACGCCCACGGCCGCGGCCCCGGAGCCCGTGCCCCAGAGCGGCACCGCGTCCGCGTAGGCGGCACGGATGCCGGCGAGGGCGACGAAGGCAAGCGCGGACGCCGCCGCGCAGGTACCGGCCGCGAAGGCGATGGCGAGCACGTTCCGCCGGTAGAGCACGGCGCGCAGCTCGAGCACCGGCCACGCGCCGGCGAGGCACGCCAGGACATGCGGGCCGATGATCGGCACGGCCGACGGCACCGGGTCGGCGGCGCTCGCGACCACGGTGGCGTGCGCGGCATCGAGCCAGAGCCCGGTGACGAGCGCCGCCCAGAGCGTCGACTCGCGCGAGGCGTACATCGCGCAGAAGGCGAGCACCACCGGCCAGAGCCGCGGCTCGAACGGCCCGAGCGCGAGCACCGGCATGAACGCGACGTCAAGCGAAAGCGCGATCGCCATCGCCGGCAGGAAGACCCACCACCTCATGGCTGGCCTCCCGCAGGGGCGCCGGCCGCGGACACCTTCACCACCACGCGGCCGACGCGCGCGGGGTCGGCGTCCATCCGCACCTCGACGCGCCGGCGCAGCGGGTTGGCGTCCAGGACGCCCACCGCCTCGACGGTGCCGATCCGCATGCCCTGCGCGCCGGGCTTCCACGTGGCGTCGCTCAGGATGACCGGGTCGCCGGGCTTCACCTCTCCGCTTGGGTCGAACTCGCCGATCAGGCGGCCGTTGCCGGCAGGCAGCAGCTGGACCAGCACCGGGACGGCCGCCGGGGGCTTCGACGGCGGCTTCGCGCCCACAGGCGGCGCGGGCGGCGGTGCCATCACGACGGCATCGATGCGGCCGGCCCGGCGGTCGTCGAGCGGGATCACGAGCGACCGCCCCGCCCCCGCGGAGCCGCCCGCCACCAGCCCGACCAGCCGGTTGCCGCCGACCACCACGGGGTCACCCTTGTCGACGCCGTGCTCGGGGCCCTGGTCGATCACGAAGAGCCCGGGCGGTCGGCCGGCTGAGCGCTGCACGACGGTCGCCAGGCGCGGTCGCCATCCGTCCTCGCGACCCGGGCGGTACCCGGTCAGCTCGCCGAGCTCGGTCTCGACCTGGCGCAGGCGGAGGCTGGCGGCGTCGAACTCGCCCTGCAGCCGGTCGCGCTCGGACAGTGCGTCGCGCAGCGCCTCGGGCAGGCCCTCGTAGGGCGGGTCGGACGGGCGGATCGCGTTGCGGGCAAGCGAGAGCAACGCGGTCGCCGGCCAGAGCGGCGCCCACAGCGCCACCGACACCGCGCCCGACCACGCCGCCTGCGATCGCTCGGGCAGCGCCGCGCACAGCGCCGCAAGCGCCACGGCGCCGGTGAGCAGGCGTTGGCTCGTCGGGAAGCGCATGGGTCACCGCCGCCCTGGAGCGGCGCCGGCAGCGGGGCGCGGTTCAGACGGCGTCGGCGTCGGACTCGAGCGTGTCCTTGAACAGGTCGAGGTTCTCGAGGTAGTTGCTGGTGCCGCGCGCCACGCAGGAGAGCGGGTCGTCGGCGATCTTCACGTCGAGGCCGGTGGCCTTGTTGAAGACCTTGTCGATCCCGCGCAGGAGCGCGCCGCCGCCCGCGAGCGTGATGCCGTTGTCGACGAGGTCGGCGGCGAGCTCGGGCTTGGCGCGCTCGAGGACGCGCACCACGGCCTCGGCGATCATGCCGACGGGCTCGGAGAGGGCCTCGCGAATCTCCTGGCTGGTGACCTCCACCTTGCGGGGAAGGCCGGTCTTCAGGTCGCGGCCGCGCACGTCCATCTTCATCTCCGGGCCGGTGGGGGCGGCGGAGCCGATCTCGATCTTGATGCGCTCGGCGGTCAGCTCGCCGATCAGCAGGCCGTGCGCCCGCTTCATGTGGTTGACGATCGAGTCGTCGAAGTCGTCGCCGGCCACGCGCAGGCTCTCGCACTCGGCGATCGCGGCCAGGGAGATGATGGCGATCTCGCTGGTGCCGCCGCCGATGTCGACGATCATGCTCGCGGTGGGCTCGGCCACGGGCAGGCCCGCGCCGATCGCCGCGGCCATGGGCTCGGCCACGAGGAACACGCTGCGCGCGCCGGCGCGCTGGGCGCTCTCGAACACCGCCTGCTTCTCGACGCTCGTGATGCCCGAGGGGATGGCGATGACCACGCGCGGGCCGAACATGCGCGTGCTCTTGCCGTTCACCTTCTTGATGAAGTAGCCGAGCATCGCCTCGGTGACGGCGAAGTCGCTGATGACGCCGTCCTTCAGCGGCCGGATGGCGCTGATGGAGCCGGGCGTCTTGCCGAGCATGTCCTTGGCGGCGAAGCCGACGGCGTCGCCGTCGTTGAGCACGATGTTGGTGCCCTTGCGCACGGCCACCACCGAGGGCTCGTTCAGCACGATGCCCTCGCCCCGGACGCACACGAGGGTGTTGCACGTCCCGAGGTCGATCCCCATGTCGACGCTGAAGAGGCGCGAAAGCCAGTCGAACTCGAGAGCCACGGTGCGCTCCTTCCTGAAGCCTGGTGCCGGACGCGGACTCCGCCGCGCCGGGGGCCCTTCCGGGCCCATCGCGGCGAAGGATACCGCCCCCACGGGAACCCGTGAGGGCGGCGGATGGTCCGGGGAAACGGGGCCGCGGTCAGCGGCCGCTGGCCATGTCGAACGGCCCCTGGCCGGTGGCGTCCATGTTCATCAGCGAGACCACGGTGGTGCCGAGGATCGCGATGAGGACGGCCACGAGCAGGAGGCTGGTGTAGACGTTCAACTGCGCCTTGGCGCGCTTGACGTCGGTCTTGGCGGCTGCGTCGGCCATGGGTTCACTCGCCCTTGCGCGCGATGGCGCGGTGGCCGGACTTGACCTCGCCGCGGGCCTCGACGTCCTCGAGCTCGACGACGCCGACGGCGCGGTTCACGTCCACCTGCACGATGCGCAGGTTGCCGACGAAGTTGGAGCCGTCTGCGATGGTCATCACCCAGCCCTCCTTGACGCCGTCGCGGCTGCCCGCGTTGATCTCGGCGAGGATGGCATCGGGCTCGCGCTTCACGTCGATGACGGTGGCGCTGAGCGAGCGGTCGGCGACGATGGGCAGGCCCGCATCGGAGGTGGCTCCGGCGCGCGGGCTGGCGGACCCGTGCAGGGCCGCGTAGCGCTGGACATCGGCGAGGGCGCGCTCCTTCTCGTCGCTCACGCGCTGCAGCTGCTCCTGCAGCTGTCGGCGGGCGGCCGACTCGCTGTCGAGGTCGCCCTGCAGGCGGGCGAGCGAGTCCTGCAGCTCCATGCGCGCCTTCTCGGCGGCGAGGTACTGCGTGCGCGCGGACTCGATGTCCTGGCGCATGGCGTCGATGAGCTTGGTCTGCAGCGTGTCGTTGGCGCTGGCGGCATTCAGCTGGCCCTTGAGGTCGGCGACCTCGAGGCGCGCGCGCTCGGCCTCGCGCTCCTTGTCGGCGCGGATCTGGACTTCCTTGTCGCGCTCCATCGTGGCGGCGCGCAGCTGGGCCTCGAGGCTCGCGGACTTGGCCTGCAGGGCGGCGAGGCTCGCGTTGTAGGCGTCCTTGGCGACGGCGCTCTCGGCGTCACGGGTCTTCATCGCGGCCTGCGCGTCGGCGGCCTGCTTCTTGAAGACGGACTGGTTGGTCGAGCTGACCGCGGCGAGCGGCACCAGCGCGGCCACCAGGAGCGAGACGACGACGACGAGGATCTTGGTCAGGATGTGCACGGTCGGATGCCTCGATGGGCGACAAGCGAACATCGCGGGAGGGACCCGCGACTGTTATCAGTAGTACACGGAACCCATACGCAATGTCAACGGGGCGCGGTTGCGGCGAGGATCCCCTTTGCCGCGGCCAGCTGCACCGAGGGGGCCTGGTCGAAGAGGAGCGGCTCGATTTCCGGAACCACCGGGGGGCCCCCGGCATAGGCCAGGGCCAGGGCCGCCTGCGCGCGCACGGACGCCTCGCGGTCCTTCAGGAGCGTGCGCGAGAACTTGACCACCGCCTGGGCGTCCTGCGGACTGATCTGGGCGAGCGCCACCGCGCAGCAGATGCGCACCTCGGTCGGGCGCGCGGAGATGCCGGTGCCGTCGATCAGGCGCATCAGGATGGCGCGCGAGCCGTCGTCCTTGAGCGAGCCCACCTGCTGCGCGGCGAGGGCGGTGAACTCGGCCTGCTCGCCGGGGGCGAAGAGCGCGGCGCGGATCGGCTCGATGCCGTCGGCCTCGCCCAGGCGCGCCAGGGCCTCGGCCGCCTGCAGCTCGACGATGCGCACCCGCGCGGGGTTCACCTGGCGCATGCCCTTGCCGAGCGAGTCGCGGATCATCGGGATGGCGCTCGCGTTGCGCAGCTCGCCAAGGATGAGGTAGGCGTTCGAGCGCACCTCGGGGTCGTCGGAGCGCACCATGGCGGCGAGCGGGCTCGGATCGACCGGCTGCCCCATGCGCGTGAGCGCGTAGATGGCCGAGGCGCGCACCGACTCGCTCTCGTCGACGAGGAGCGGACGCACGCGGTCGGCGAGGTCGGCGAGCTTCGCGCGGCCGACGGCCATCGCGGCCACGAAGCGGACGCCGCGGTTCGGGTCGGAGAGGAGCGGTCCCGCGACGGCGCGCAGGTCGTCCGGTGACGTGTCGAGCGCCTCGAGCGCGTTGGCGCGGAAGACCGGGACCTCGGAGACGCAGGCCTCGCGCAGCAGCTTGACCGCCGCCGCACGCGCGTCGCCGTTCGACTCGACCGGCAGCGGCTCGGCCACCACGCGGCCCGTGGCCGCCGAGATGGTGGGCTCGCCCGTGGGCTGCACGCTCTGCGAGCGGCTCGACCAGGGCTGGTCGGACACCGCCGGATCGGGCCCGCAGCCGCCGACGAGGATCGCCGTGCCGCCGGCGATCACGAGCGCCGCGGCGGCGCGCACGGAGGCAGCCGGCGCGCGGTGCGGGCGGACGAGGCGCACGAGGACGATGGATCCGCAGAGGGCCATGAGTGCGAGGGATGCTACTTCGCCCACGGAGGCGAAGGGCGCGCGGCGCGCGTCGAGCGGCGGCGACGCGTGCATCCACGACGCGGTGCGCGGCGCGGGCGGCGTGCCGAGGAGCCGGCCCGAGGAGTCGATCGACGCGCACAGGCCGGTGTTGGCGCCGCGCACCATGGGCGTACGGGTCTCGATGGCGCGGAAGCGGGAGATCTGCACGTGCTGCGCGCGGCCGGCGTCGAACCAGCCGTACCAGCCGTCGTTGGTGATGTTCACCAGGAGGTCCGCGCGGCGCTCGCGGCCCGCCGAGGCGGGGTAGACGAGGTCGCGGCACACCCAGCTCATGGCGTCCTCGAAGCAGATCGGGACGGCCACGCGCACCGCCCCGCCCTGCCACGGCACCTCGAAGCGCACGGGCTCGCCGCCGCGGTCGAGGTCGAAGGTCATGCCTTGCGCGCCGACGGAGAGCAGCGCGCGCTCGAGCCAGTCCCAGTTCGAGATGTACGGCATGGTCTCGCCGAAGGGGGCGAGGAAGACCTTGTCGTAGCGCGGGTACGGGGGCGCACCCGGGCCCACGAGGTAGGCGCTGTTGAACTGTCGCTCCCAGCGGAAGCGGTCGGCCTCGGGCCGCAGGCCGATGAACGCGGGGCTGCCGACGAGGAGCGGCGCGCCGATCCTCCCCGAGAGCGCCGACACCATGCGGCGGAAGACGTCGCCGGGGAACCACCCGTTCGCCTCCTGCAGCGCGATGGTCTCGGTTTCGAGCCCGAATCCACCGAGCATGGTCTCGGGCCAGACGGCGAGCGCCACGGGCAGGCCCTTCTTCGCGCAGTCGTCGGCGCCGCGCTGCGTGAGCTCGACGAAGGACGGCACGTCGCGCATCTGGTCGCGCGCGGTCCAGGCCACCTTGTTGCTGGTGGCGAGGTTGGTCTGCACCAGGAGGATGCCCGGGCCCTGGCCGGTCGGAGCCTGTGAGAGCCGCCACCCGCCGTAAAGGGCGGCGAAGGCGAGGAACGCGCCGCCGACGGCGACGCCCGGCAGCCTGGCGCGCCGCCGGCGCTCGATCGGCTCGCCGCGCGACTGCAGCACGTCGACCGCGGCACCCGCGATCGAGAGCGCAAGCAGCGAGGCGAAGAGCTCGCCCACGAGGTCGGCACCCTGCACCAGGACCGGCAGCTCGATGAGCGGATGCCCCCAGCGAAACCACGGGTAGCCGTCGAAGAGGACGAGGGTGCGGAAGACCTCCGCGCCGCCGAGGGCGACCGGCAGCAGCACCGCCCACGGCACGCGCGCCGGCAGCACGCGCGCGCAGGCGACCAGGACGAAGAGCCCGACCAGCTCATGGAACGTGCAGTAGGCGGCCAGCCCGGGCGTGCCGGCCGGCGTCACCTGGAAGAGCCACCAGTGCAGGATGAGCCACTTCGCGACGCCGACCGCGGCCACCGCGCCCGCGATCCGCCACGGCAGCGCCGCGCGAAGCCCGTGCGCGGCTCCCGCGCCGGCGAGGACGAGCACCATCGGCACCGGCGCCGCCAGCACCAGCGGCCACGCATCCACCGGCGGGTAGGCACATCCGAAGAGCACCGCCGACACGGCCGCAAGGGCCGCGGCACGGCGTGCGGTCATCGGCGCGGCGGGTGCGGGCACCCGTCACTTCCCGGCGTAGTCGATGACGCGGCTGATCTCGGTCCGCAGCGCCGAACGGTGCACGATCCGGTCGATGAAGCCGGCCTTCAGCAGGAACTCCGAGGTCTGGAATCCCTCGGGAAGCTCCTGGCGGATGGTCTGCGCGATGACGCGCGGGCCCGCGAAGCCGATCAGGGCGTGCGGCTCGGCGAAGATGACGTCACCGAGCATCGCGTAACTGGCGGTGACGCCGCCGGTGGTCGGGTCGGCGAGCACCGAGACATAGAGCCCGCCCGCGTCGTCGAAGCGCGCGAGGGCGGCGCTGGTCTTGGCCATCTGCATCAGCGAGAAGCCGGACTCCTGCATGCGCGCGCCGCCCGAGCAGCTGACGATGACGAGCGGCAGGTTGTGGTCGGTGGCGTGCTCGATGGCGCGGGTCAGGCGTTCGCCGACCACGCTTCCCATGGAGCCGGCCATGAACGTGAAGTCCATGATGCCGACGACCACCTTACGGCCCTTGATGAAGCCGGTGCCGGTCTGCACGCCGTCGATCTCGCCGCTCCTGCGCTGCATGTCGCGCAGGCGGTCGATGTAGGGCTTCTGGTCGACGAAGCCGAGCGGGTCCATCGGCGCCATGTCGGCGTCGCGGGCCTCGAAGGTGCCGGGGTCGAGGAGCTGCTCGATGCGCCGCCGCGCCGAGATGCGCATGTGGTGGTCGCACTTCGGGCAGACCATCAGGTTCGCCTCGAGGCTCTTGCGGAAGATCGTCTCCCCGCACTCCGGGCACTGCGTCCAGAGGCCGTCGGGGACGGCGCGCTTGGTGACGACCTGCGTCTCGGTCCAGGTGGGTTCGGGCACTCCGTTGCTCCTTGCGCGCGAAGTGTACCCCTGCGCCGTGCTCAGTCGCCGAGCGCGGCGGCGGCACCCTCGGGAAGCACGTGGCGCGTGCACCACCCGCGGCCCTCGACGCGCGACCAGAGCGCGCTGCCGTCGCCTCGGGCCAGCGCGTCGCGCACGGTGGCGAGCGCGAAGTCGTGCACCACCAGGCCCAGGCGGCGTCCCTCGTGGCGGTCGAGCGCGGCGGCGAAGGCATCGAGGATGCGCGCGCGGGCGTCGGAGAGCGGCTCGCCCTCGGGGGGCACGGCGGTGAGCGGCGACTCGATCCACTCGGCGAAGCGACGCTCGAATCGGCGCTCGAACTCGGCGATCCCCAGGCCCTCCATGAGGCCGAGGTCGGGGTCGCGCAGCTCGCGGTCGGCGCGTACGCCGCAGGCGAAGCGGCTGGCGACGACGCGCGCGCTCTCGGCGGCCGCCTCGTCGGGGGCGTGGATGAGGACGTCGGGGCCCTCGTCCATGCGCGCCACCCGGTCGCGCAGCTCGCGCAGCGAGTCCTCCATCGCCGGCAGGTCGGTGGCGCCGCGCAGGCGGCGGTCGACGTCCCAGGCCGTGTCGGCGGGGCGCATGAGCCAGAGCGAGGTGGGTTCGGGCATCGCGCTCAGCCGCGGAGGGCGCGCGCCACCGCGGCGCGGTCGGCGGCGCCGAAGAAGGCACTCGCGCTGATCAGGACGTCGCAGCCGGCCTCGCGGCATGCCGCCGCATTGGCGGGGGAGACGCCGCCGTCGATCATGAGGCGCTGGCCCGCGGCCATGCGCGCGCGGATCGCGGGGCCCTTGGCGAGCACCGCGGGGATGAACGCCTGCCCGGAGTAGCCCGGGTGCACGCCCATCAGCATGACCGTGTCGACGAAGGCAAGCGCGTCGAAGCAGGCCTCCGCCGGCGTGTCGGGGTTGAGGACGACGCCGGGAGTCATGCCCGCGGCGCGGATCGAGGCCGCGAGCGACGCCGGGTCGCGCACCACCTCGGCGTGGAACTGCAGGTGGTCGGCGCCGGCCTCGGCGAACGGGCGCACGAAGTGCGCCGGGTCGGTCACCATGAGGTGCACGTCGATGCAGGTGTCCGGCACGGCGCGGCGGACCGCCGCGCACACGGCCGGCCCCATGGAGAGGTTCGGCACGAAGTGCCCGTCCATGACGTCGACGTGCAGCAGGTCGCCGCCGGCGGCCACGGCGGAGCGGCATTCCTCGCCGAGGCGCGTGAAGTCCGAGGAAAGGACCGACGGCGCGACCAGCACGCGCCGGTCCGTGCGCAGGAGCGCCTGCCGGGGATGCATCGCGGCGGGCGCGGTCACTTGCCGCCCGACCGCCGCTCCTCGTACGTGTCGAGCGCCTTCTTGAAGCCGTCCTTGACGCTCGGCGGCGCGGCCATCCACGCGTCGTACTGCATGTCGGCGGCGGTGGCCCAGTCGCCGCGCGCGGCGGCGACGGCGGCGATCGCGGACATGGCCTGGGGGTCGGAGGTGCCGGCGAGGGACTTGAGCTTGTCGGCGGCGTACTGCGCGGCGTCCAGGTCACGCGACTTCACGTCGGTGGCGGTGGCGAGGTAGTTGGTCGCCTCGATCAGCGCGTACTTGTCCTTCGAGACCTTGTCGACCAGGCCGCGGACCGACGCCTCGGCGGCCTTCTGGTCGCCGGCCTGGTCCTTGAGCATGCGCCAGAGCTCGAAGCCGTAGTCGAGCAGCGTGACCGGGTCCTCGTCGATCGCCTTCTCGTAGAGCGACTGTGCCTGGCGCCAGTCGCGCATCTTGGCGACGCGCCGCGCCTCGGTGACGGTCTCGTCGACACGCTTGAAGAGCTCGGGGTCGTAGCGGTTGGCGACGCTCAGCCGGGCGGCGCGCTCGAACTCGGGGTCCATCGGGTGGCCGATGAAGACCACCTTGCCCGCGCGGTTGACGACGAAGGCGCAGGGGATGCCGTTCTGCTCGGCGGCCTTCATCCACTTCTCCTTCATGAACTGGTCGTCCTTCTTCTGGACCACCACCGGGTACGACATGGTCGCGCCCATCTGCTTCACGAAGGGACGGACCTTCTCGGGGGTCTCGTCGCTGACGCCCACCACCACGAGGCCCTTGGGGGCGAGCTCGCGGTGGATCTTGTTGATGTGCGGGATCGACTGCTTGCACGGGCCGCACCAGGTGGCCCAGAACTCGATCACGTAGACGTTGTCGCGGCTGAAGGCGCCGAACGAGTCGCCCTGGATGAACTCGACGTGCTCGTTCATCGCCTCGGGGGCCTGCGAGCCCACCTTGAGCTTCTCGGGATCCTGGGCGAAGGCGGAACCGGCGATGGCGAGCGCGGCGACGATGGTTCGGACGGTCATGCGCATGGGTCGATCTCCGGGAAACACTATAGACGCGCGGGCGGCGCGGGGGTCACGCGGGGTCAAGCGCGTCGACCGACTCGAACCGCTTGCCCTCGAGCATCTCCAGGCTGGCGCCGCCGCCGGTGGAGACGTGGGTGAGCTCGCCCGCGAGTCCCGCGACGTCGAGCGCCGCCGCCGTGTCGCCTCCGCCGGCGATGGTGACGGCGCCCGCGCGCGTGGCGTCGGCCACGGCCCGCGCGACGCCCATGGTGCCGGCGTCGAAGGGCTTGGTCTCGAACGCGCCCATCGGGCCGTTCCAGACCACCTGCCCCGCCGTGCGAACCGCGTCGGCGAACTGCGACATGCTGCGCGGGCCGATGTCGAGGCCCATCCAGCCGTCGGGGATGCCGCCGACCACCACCTGCGTCTCGGTGCCGGCCTCGAGCGCCCGGCCGCAGACGTGGTCCGTCGGCAGCATGATGGTGCCCCCGCGGGCGCGTGCGTCGTGCAGGATGGCGTGTGCCTTCTCCACCATGTCGGGCTCGACGAGGCTCTTGCCGGTCGGGACGCCTTCGGCGCGCAGGAACGTGTAGGCCATGGCGCCGCCGACGACGATGGTGTCCACCTTGTCGAGGAGGTTCGAGAGGGCAAGCAGCTTGTCGCTCACCTTCGC
Organism: uncultured Chitinophaga sp.; assembly: GCA_964440815.1. GTDB lineage: Bacteria > Planctomycetota > Phycisphaerae > Phycisphaerales > SM1A02 > UBA966. The sequence continues at coordinate 7,235 of CAYTYU010000043.1, read as the reverse complement.
GCCGCCGACGATCGCCACGAACGGGCGCTTCGGTCGCTCAAGCGCCTCGCCGAGGAAGCGCAGCTCTCGCTCGAGGAGCCGTCCGGCGACGGCCGGCGCGCCCTTCGCCTTCATGGCGACGGGAAGCGCCACCATCGAGGCATCGGCGCGGTGCGAGGCGCCGAACGCGTCGTTCACGTAGGCATCGGCGTAGGCGGCGAGCTTCGCGGCGAAGGCGGGGTCGCCCTTCTTCTCGCCCTTCTCGAAGCGCAGGTTCTCGAGAAGGAGCACCTGCCCGGGCCGCAGCGCGGCCACGGCGGCCTTCGCGGCGTCGTCGGTGGGCACCTGGCCGGCGAAGATCACCTCGGCCTTGCCGGCAAGCAGCTGCTTCAGGCGCTCGAACACCGGGCGCAGGCTCTCGCCGGCCTCGAAGCCGGTGCCGGCCGGGCGGCCGAAGTGGCTGGCGACGACGACCGACGCACCGCGCGAGACGAGCGACTCGATGGTCGGCAGCGCGCCGCGGATGCGGCGGTCGTCGGTGATGGCGCCCGCGTCGTCGGTGGGGACGTTGAAGTCGGCACGGACGAAGACGCGCTTTCCCCTGGGGTCGAGCGAGTCGACGGATCGGCGCGCGGACGCGCGCCCGGTCGCGGCGGCGGTGGAGTTCGTCATACTTCCACTATACGAGCATGCACGCGCCCGAACCGCATCGCCAGACGCCCACGCCGCGCACGGTGCTCGTCCTCGGCCCCACCGCCGGCGGGAAGTCCGCGCTTGCGGCGGAACTTTCCCTCCGCATGCCCGGCGGCGGCGAGTGCGTGAGCGCCGACTCGATGCAGGTGTACGAGGGCATGGACATCGGCACCGCCAAGCCCACCCAGGCGGAGCGGCGCGGCGTGCCGCACCACATGATCGACGTGGCCGACCCGCACGGAGGAGCGTTCACGCTGGCCGACTGGCTGGACGGCGCGCATGCGGCGATCGACGCGATCCACGCACGCGGACGGCACGCGATCGTGGTGGGCGGCACGAACCTCTACGTGAAGTCCCTGATGGACGGTATGTTCGACGGTCCGCCGCCCGACCCGGCGCTGCGCGCGCGGCTCGAGGCGCTGCCGACCGAGGCGCTGCGGCGAGACCTCGAGCGGCACGACCCGATCGCCGCGGCGCGGATCCACCCAAACGACCGCCGGCGCACCGTGCGCGCACTCGAGGTGTGGACCGCGACCGGGCAGCCGATCAGCGCGCTGCAGCGGCAGTGGGAGGACGCGCCGCGCGCCCTGCCCCTCGGCTGGCACGTGGTGGGCCTCGAGTGGCCGGTCGAGCTGATCAACCAGCGCATCAACGTGCGCGTGCGCGCGATGGTGGAGGCCGGGCTCGAGGCCGAGGTCATGCGGCTCCTGGCGAAGGGGCCGCTCAACCGGCAGGCCGTCGAGGCGGTCGGCTACCGCGAGGTGCTGCGGCACTTCGCGCACGAGTGCTCGATGGACCAGGCCGAGGAGGACATCAAGGCGCGGACCCGGCGCTACGCCCGCCAGCAGCGCACGTGGCTTCGGCGTTTCAAGGCGATTCAGGGGGCGATCTGGGTGGACGCACCGCGGGTCTCGACCGAGGATGCGGCGTCCGGCGTTATCGGGACGCTGTTTGGAGATTGAGGGACTCCCTCATATAAGTCTCGCCCCTCCGCCGATGGACCCCCGTGCTGCCGGACCACACCCCGGCGCCCGGATCCGCATTCCCCCCAATGGCCAAGCGCAGCTCCAAGTCCGCCGCCGGTCCCGCCGACGCGGACGGTGCGTCCGAACCCGCCGCACCCAAGGGCAGCTACAAGCTGGTCATCGTCGAGAGCCCCGCGAAGGCGAAGACGATCACCAAGTACCTCGGCGCCGGCTTCAAGGTCGAGGCGTCGAAGGGCCACATCCGCGACCTGCCGAAGCGCGCCCAGAAGGGAAGCAAGCAGCCGGTGCCGGGGGTCGACCTCGAGCGCCGCTTCGAGCCCACCTACGAGGTGAGCGACGACCGCAAGGCGCAGGTGACCGCCCTGAAGAAGCTCGCCAAGGGCGCGAGCGAGATCTGGTTCGCCACCGACCTTGACCGCGAGGGCGAGGCGATCGCGTGGCACCTCGCGGAACTGCTCGGTGTCGATCCGCTGAAGGCCAAGCGCGTCGAGTTCGACGAGATCACCCGCAGCGCGATCCTGAAGGCGTTCCAGGAGCCGCGAGCGATCGACATGGACCGCGTGAACGCGCAGCAGGCGCGGCGCATCCTCGACCGCATCGTGGGCTACCTGGTGAGCCCGGTGCTCTGGAAGAAGGTCGCCGGCGGGCTGAGCGCGGGGCGCGTGCAGAGCGTGGCCCTCAAGCTGGTGGTCGACCGCGAGCGCGAGATCCGCGCCTTCCAGCCCGACGAGTACTGGAAGGTCGAGGCCGCGATGACGCCGGACCCGGCGCGCGGTGCGGCGCTCGCGAAGGAGTGGCAGTCGTTCATGGGCCGGCGCGACGAGCGCGGCCGCGGCCCCACCGTGAAGGACCAGGCGCACTGGCTGGCCGAGCGCGACGGCATCGAGTGCGAGCTGGTGTCGGTGGGCGGCAAGCCCGTCGACCTCGGCCGCGAGGTGCCGAAGTACGAGGACCTGAAGGACTTCGGGACGCCGAAGTGTGCGGTCACGGTGCCGGACTGGGTGCTGCGCAAGAAGGAAGAGGACAAGAAGTCGAAGACCCCGATCCCCCAGGAGCCGGGCTGGTTCGACGCGGGCGACGCGCTGATGGCGCGGGTGCGCGCGGTGGCCGAGGCGGTCGGGCTCGAGGGGGTGACGGTCACGGACGGGGCGCCTGCGGCGGGGCTTGACCTGCGCAAGGACGCCGAGCCGGTCGGGTTCGCCCGATGGCAGCGCACGGTGCGTGGGTCGATCGGCGCGGGTGTCCGCTACCGCGTCAAGTCGATCGACCGGACCGCGACCTCGAGCCGCCCGAAGGCGCCGTTCATCACGAGCACGCTGCAGTCGAGCGCGAGCTACGCGCTCGGCTTCGGCACCGACCGCACCATGCGCGTGGCGCAGGCGCTCTACCAGGGCGTCAACGTGCCCGGCGAGGGCCTGGTGGGCCTGATCACCTACATGCGAACCGACTCGACCAACCTGTCGGGCGAGGCACTCGGCGCGGTCCGCGGGTTCATCGAGGAGAAGTACGGGACGCGCTACCTGCCCGAGAAGGCGCGCTTCTACGGCTCGAGCAACAAGAGCGCCCAGGAGGCGCACGAGGCGATCCGTCCGACGAACGTGCGGCGCACCCCCGAGAGCCTGCGCGGCGTGCTGGAGGAGGAGCAGTGGCGGCTGTACTCCCTGGTCTGGCAGCGGTTCGTGGCCTGCCAGATGACCGACGCCGAGTACGACTCGACCGCGGTGCTCCTCGAGCGCAGCGACAAGGCGACGGGCGCGGTGTTCAAGGCCACCGGGCGCGTGCAGACCTTCGACGGCTACACCGTCACGGGAATCCGCGGCGAGGGCGAGGACCAGGAGCTTCCCGCCATGAAGGAAGGCCAGGAGATGGCGCCCTTCTGGATCGACCCGCAGCAGAAGTTCACCTCGCCGCCGTCGCGCTTCAACGAGGCGAGCCTGGTGCGCGAGCTCGAGAAGCAGGGAATCGGCCGGCCGTCGACGTATGCGTCGATCATCAACACGATCGAGGAGCGCAAGTACGTCGAGCAGGTGAGCCGCGCCTTCCATGCCACCGACATCGGGATGGCCGTGTGCCAGTTCCTGGAGGAGCCCTTCAAGGGCGGCTTCATGGACGTGGGCTACACCCGGCGGATCGAGGAGGAGTTCGACGAGATCGCCGAGGGCAAGCGCGAGTGGCACGACATGCTCGGGGAGTTCTACGCCCCGTTCAAGAGCGTGGTGGCGGGCCTGATGGAGCGCGACCACGTCAAGGCGGCGGCCGAGCCCGCGCCCTACGCGTGCCCGCAGTGCGGGCGCCGGTGCGAGTACCGGCTCGGGAAGACCGGGCGGTTCCTCTCCTGCAGCGGCTTCAACGAGAAGGTGAAGATCAAGCAGCCGCCCACCAAGGCCGGCAAGGCGCGCAAGCCCAAGGAAGGCCCGGCGTGCAGCTACGCGGCGCCGGTGAACCGCCAAGGCAAGCCGCTGCTGCCGGAGAAGGTCGACATCCGCTGCCCGGTCGACGGCGCGCCCATGGTGCTGCGCACGGGCCGCTTCGGCGACTTCCTGACGAGCATCAACCGCGAGACCGAGTTCGTCCTGAACATCGACCGCAAGGGCGGGATCAAGTTCCCGTCGCCGCCACCTTACGTCACCGAGCTGCCCTGCCCCAAGTGCGGCGCGCCGATGAACCTTCGCACCGGCAAGCGGGGCCCATGGCTCGGATGCTCGAAGTTCCCCAAGTGCCGCGGCCGGGAGAGCTGGGCGAAGGTGCCCGCCGAGAAGCAGCAGGAACTCGAGAAGGCGCTCGGCCTGCACGAGGCCAACCAGCCGAAGTTCGAGATCACCGCGCTCGACGGCACGCCCCTCAAGGAAGGCACGCCCGTGGCGGCGCTCCTGGTGCCGGGCGAGGAAGCGCAGCTCACGATCCACCCCGACGCCGAGCGCGAGCGCCGGGCCCTCGGCGCGACGGGCTGAGGCTCAGTCGGGGGCGCGCTTGGGCGATCCGCCCGGGTAGCCGATCGCCATGACGGCGAGGCAGCCAAGCGACATCCACATCGGCACCGAGAACAGCTTGGTGTAGTCCATCGGCCCTGGCGGGGCCCCGGCGCCGCCGGCCTTGGCCCACGGCGCGACGATCGATCCGGCGAACCAGCTTCCGACGATGATGCCGATGCCGACGATCACCAGGTTGAAGAGGTTCTGCGCGGTGGCCCGGACGTCGGCGGTGGTGTTCTCGTCGACGATCATGAACGCGACGAAGATGAAGCAGCCGAAGCAGAGCCCGTGGAGCGCGAGGCCCGCCATGACGAGCGGCGCGCTGTCGCCCATGTAGGCGAAGATCGCCATGCGCAGGGCATAGGCGGCGAGCCCGATGAGGAGGAGCGACTTCCGGCTGAGCGTCTTCGCAAGCACCGGCATCGCCGCGAGCACGGCGATCTCGGACATCTGCCCGATGGTCATCAGGCCGCCGCCGCCGACGCCGAGGATCCCGTTCACCCACTTCACGAAGCCGTCCGCGGCCGGGTTCCCCTGCAGCTTCGACAGGAAGCCCGCCGTGTGCACGAAGTGGAACTGGTGGATCATGCTCACCGGCACGGCGATCGCGAAGAGGAGCAGGAGCGGCTGCACGCGGATCTCGGCGAGCGCCTCCGACACCGCGGAGGCCTGTCGGGCCTTCGGCGAGGGCGGCGTGTGCGGCAGCGTCAGGCAGTAGACGCCCATGGCCACGCCGAGCACCGCGCTGACCTTGAACGCGATGGCGCGGCCGGCGTTCTGCGCCGCCTCGACCTCGGCGGCGGAGACGCCCTCGGGCGTGTGCCAGCGCAGCAGGATGTGCCCGACCAGGATGCCCACCACGATCCAGCCGATCGTGCCCCACAGGCGCACGGGGCCGAAGTCCTCGTCGCGGTTCGGGAGGTGCGCGAAGGCGAGCGAGTTCGTGAGCGCCAGGGTCGGCGCATAGACCAGGCCGTAGACCGCGGAGACGGCGACGAAGGGCCAGAAGGACGCGCTCTCGGCGAGGAGCCACACGAGGAACGCGCCCACGAAGTGGCTGACGGCGAGCATGCGCTCGGTGGCGAAGCGCCGGTCGGCGAGCTGGCCCGCGACGAACGGCCCGAGGATCGCGCCCGCGGCGCCGGCGGCAAACACGGCGCTGACCTCGCCGTCGGAGAACTTGCGGTGCCCGGAGATGAACGGGTACAGGATCGGCAGCCACGCGCCCCAGATCGCGTACTGCAGGAACATCATGAGCGAGAGGCGGGTTCGGACGTAGAGGGGGGTTCCGCCGGGGGCGGAAGCGGTCGCAGTCGCCATGGAACGGAAGCATAACTGCCGCCCGGACGCGCCACGGAACGGCCAATGGACCCTGCGGACTACACTTCTCCCCCTATGCAGGACCGCAGGAAGACGCGCCAGGTATGGATCGGCGACTCGACGACCGGCCGCAAGGCCATCGGCGGCGACGCCCCGATCCTCGTCCAGACCATGACCGCGGGCTACACGCACGAGATCGACGCGTGCGTGGCCGAGATCGAGCGCTACCGCCAGGCCGGCGCCGACGTGGTGCGCGTGGCGGTGCCCGAGCGCAAGGACACCGAGGCGCTGAAGGAGATCCTGAAGCAGGTGCGCGTGCCGGTCGTCGCCGACGTGCACTTCCACTACCAGCGCGCCCTGGAGGCGGTCGAGGCCGGCATCCACAAGATCCGCCTCAACCCCGGCAACATCAACGACCGCGACCAGGTGAACAAGGTCATCGACGCCTGCAAGGAGCGGAAGATCCCGATCCGGATCGGCGTCAACGAGGGATCGATCATCGAGCGCAAGGACAAGCAGAAGCGCATGGAGGAGCTCGGCAAGTACTTCGCCGGGCACAAGTCCGGGCACCTGCTGGCGCTCATGATCGCCAAGCTCGAGGAGTACCTCGAGATCTTCCATGCGCGCAACTTCCACGACATCGTGATCAGCGCCAAGAGCATGGACCCGGCGCTGGTGATCGACATCTACACCGAGATCGCCGACCGCTTCGACTACCCGCTGCACCTCGGCGTGACCCACGCGGGCCCGAAGTCGACCGGCGCCATCCGCAGCGTGGCCGCGCTGAGCACGCTGATCGCCAACGGCATCGGCGACACGCTGCGCATCAGCTACGCGAGCGACCACATCGACGAGGTGAAGGACGGGCTCGAGATCCTCTACTGCCTGGGCAAGCGCGAGCGCAAGGGCGTCGAGCTGATCGCCTGCCCCACCTGCGGCCGCATCCAGGTGGACCTCTTCACGCTGGTGAAGGAGGTCGAGGTCAAGCTGTCCGCCGAGATCGAGCTTCCCATCAAGGTGGCCGTCATGGGCTGCATCGTGAACGGCCCCGGCGAGGCCGAGGGCGCCGACGTCGCCGTGTTCGCGGGCGACCGCCGCGGCATCATCTACGTCCAGGGCCAGCGCGTGGCCAACGTGCCCGAGGCCGAGATCCTGGACCGCCTGCTGAAGGAATGCAAGGAGTTCGAGGCCAAGGTGAAGCGCGGCGAGGCCAAGCTCGGCGAGAAGGTGGTCGACATCGTGCCGCCGGACCCGATCGGCGAGCTCGGCTCGGGCGCGCAGAAGA
>CAYTYU010000042.1:0-18488 GCA_964440815.1 uncultured Chitinophaga sp. | reverse complement strand
CGCCGCCGCGGTGCGCACTGCATCGCCGCGCCCGTCGAGCCAGCCCTCGTACCACGCCGCGCGCACACGGTCGATGGCGGCCAGCACGTCCGCGGCCCGGCCCGCCGTCCGTGCCGCCGCCACGGGGTCACCCCGCCGCAGTGCCGCCTCGAGCGGAAACTCGCCGACCGCGGCCCGCTCGGACTCGAACCGCGCCATGGCCTCGCGCGCCGTCGCACGGCGCGTCGGTTCGTGCAGCGACTTGACCCAGGCCCGCGTCGTGGCGTCGAATCGGCTCCGTAGCGATGCCTTCGCCGCGGCCGCCGCGTCCACCCAGGCGGGCAGCGACTGCAGGCGGCGCAGGTCGGCGTCGATCGCGGCGACCTCTGCATCGGACGGTGCCCGACCCGCCGACCGCACCAGGTCCGTCGCCAGCGAACGCGCGTCGGCGCGCAGGATGCCGACGTCGATCGCCGCGATGCGCGCGCGTGCCGCTGCGGCATCCGGGCCGGCGGCGTCGCCCGGCCGCGCATCCTCGTCCGTCATCGAGGCCACGCGTCCGAGTGCCGTGGCCGTCGGCCACGGATCGGGCGGCATCCCATCGCCTTCCATGAGCGCGATTGCCCCGACGAGGTGCCCGATCGCGCCCACGACTTCGGGTGACGGCCCGTCCGCTGCCGGTCCGGGCACGATCGCGGCCGACGCGGCGGCGAAGCGTGCGAGCGGCGCGTCGACCGCCGCCGGTGCGAGCCCCTCGCGCAGCGGCATCGACAGTCGCGCATCTAGCTCCGCCCGCAGCGCCGCCAGCCGCAACCCGGCGACGGGACCTGCCTGCGCATCCAGGTCCGCGCCACCATGGAACAGCAGGTCGAAGGCCATCCTTCGCAGCGCCATGCGCGCGTCGCGGGCGGCCGACGGCGGTTCGCGCCCGAGCGCGTCGATCTCGCGCCGCAGCGCGGCCATGGCGTCGGTGGCGGCGTGCTCGGTGCCGATGAGGGCAGGGGACGGGCCACCCTGAGACGCACTTCCCGTGTCCGCGCCCGGTGGCGCGCCCGGCGACGGCTGCATCACCAGCGCTGCCGCCAGCATGCACGTCGCGATCATCCGGTCGCCCCGCCTTCGCCCGCCGCGCCGTACCGCACCCACTCGAGCCGCAGCCCGTACGGCGGAAGCGTGGGCCCCGCCAGCGCACGGTCGCCGGTGGACAGCGCGCGTGCGATCGTCGCGCCATCCAGCTTGCCGCGTCCCGCGTCGACCAGCGTTCCCGCGATGATGCGCACCATGTTGTAGAGGAACCCGCTCCCGGCGACCTCCACCACCAGTCGCCCCGCGCGCGGCTCGGTCACCGTGCAGCCGAACACCGTGCGCACCGTGTGCTCGCGGCCGTGGTTGGCCGCGGCGAAGGCCGCGAAGTCATGCGTCCCGACCACCGCCCCCGCGGCGCGCCGCATGGCGCCCACGTCGAGCCGATGCCGTGTCCACCAGGTGGTGCGTCGTTCGAACAGCAGCTCCGCGTCCGGCGCCTCGACCCCGTGGGCGATCGTGTAGCGGTAGCACTTGCTCACGCAGTCGGAGATCGGGTCGAACGTGTCGTGCACGCGGTCCGCCCGGCGCACGCAGACGTCCTCCGGAAGCCGCGCCGTGATCGCCATCGCCAGCCGTTCGATCGGAATCCGGGTCTCGGCGGTGAAGGCCGCCACCTGCCCGAGCGCGTGGACGCCGGCGTCGGTCCGGCTCGCCCCCATCACCTGGACCGGTGCCCCGACCGCCTCGGCGACGGCCAGTTCAAGCGCCCCCTGCACCGTCCGTAGCGGGGCTGCCCCGGGCGGCTCCTGGCGCTGCCAGCCGTGGAAATCGGTGCCGTCGTAGGCGACGACCAGCCGGTAGCGGGGCATCGGAGTCAGGATAGGAGGTTCCGCGGCGTCGGCAGCCGCGGATTACTGGAACCTCGCGAGCACCGAATCCCGGAACCCTCATCCTCAATCCGGGCCGGGTTTTCTTGGACTTTCCGCAGCGCTGGCCTACAGTCGGAGGTCGTCCGCGTCCACCCACCGGGGTGGCTGCGCTGCGTCTGTCGCCGCATCCTAGGAGCATCCAAAGACATGCGTCACCACGTCCTGATCGCCAGCGCCGCGCTGAGCGCCGCCACCGCCGCCTTCGCCGGCATCATCGTCATCGACGGCACCGCCGAGGCGCTCTACGGAACGGCCAAGGAGGTGCAGACCATCCAGACGCAGTTCGGCGACGCGAACCTCGGACAGACGGGCTACTGCAACGGCAGCGAGCTTGACGGCGCCTACGCGGTGGTCGAGGACGGGTTCCTCTACCTCACCATCGCCGGCAACTTCGAGAGCAACTACAACAGCCTCGAGCTCTTCATCGACTGCAAGGCCGGCGGGCAGAACCGCCTCCGCGGCGACAACGCCGACGTCGACTTCAACGGCCTCAACCGCATGGGCGACGACGGCACGGGCAACGGCCTCACGTTCGACGAGGGCTTCGCCGCCGACTACTACATCAGCTTCCGCTGCGGCGTCGGCACGATCGGCGGCCTGCCCGCCCTCGTCCAGTTCATGAACTACGCGGACCTGCCGACCGAGGGCCTCGGCACCGGCGGATTCGCCGGTCCAGGCACCGGGCCGACCATCCCGATCATCGCCGACAACGGCATCGAGTACACGGTCAACAACATCAACGTGGCCGGCGTGAGCGGCGGCCCCGGCGGCGCCTCCACCGGCGCGGGCGTCATCACCGGCGCCGAGTTCAAGATCCCGCTGTCGCTGATCGGCTACGTCGACGGCGACCTGCGCGTCTGCGCGTTCATCAACGGCGGCGGGCACGGGTTCGTCTCGAACCAGGTGCTCGGCGGATGCCCGGTGGACACGCAGAACCTCGGCGAGCCGCGCGCGGTGAACTTCGCGACCATCGAGGAGGAGCAGTTCATCGTGGTGATCGGCGGCGGCACTCCCCCCGACAGCTGCCCGACCGACCTCACCGACGACGGCTTCGTCGACGGCAACGACCTCGGCATCCTGCTTGCCCAGTGGGGCGGTCCCGGCACCGCCGACTTCAACCAGGACGGCTTCGTGGACGGCAACGACCTCGGCATCATGCTGGCCGCCTGGGGTCCGTGCCCGGCGCCCTGAACGCGCCCGACCTCAGCAATCCGTCGCGTCCTTGATCCGCGCTCCCGCCTCGCCGGGCGCGAACAGGTGAGCCGCGCCCATGTCCATCGTGGCATGGGCGGGCCCGCCCTCGCGCAGGCGGTCGTCGTTGGCGATCCGCGCCACGAGCCGCGTGCGTCCCGCGTCGAGCACGACGTCCATCCGGTCGCCGAGCCGTTCGATCGCGCGCACCGAGGCTGGAAGCACGCCGATTCCGCCGCCCATTGACGCGCCCGGTGACGCCCCTTCCGCCCCCGGCGCCACCGCGATCCGGTCCGGCCTCACGCCGAGCACGAGCGGCCCCGCCGGAACCGCCGGCCATCGCCCGTCCGGCAACGCGAGCCGCAGCCCATCGCCGACGAAGGTGCCCGCCTCCACGCGTCCCTCGATGAAGTTCATCACCGGCATGCCGACGAACCCGGCGACGAACCGGTCGGCGGGCTGCGCATAGCACTCCTGGGGCGTCCCCGCCTGGTGCACCACGCCCGCGCGCATGACCACCATCCGGTCGGCGAGCGTCATCGCCTCCTCCTGGTCATGGGTCACGTAGACCATGGTGGCGCGCGTGCGCCGGTGCATCTCGCGGATCTCCGCGCGCGTCTCGATGCGCAGCCGCGCGTCGAGGTTCGAGAGCGGCTCGTCGAAGAGGAAAACCTGCGGGTCGCGCACCAGCGCCCGGCCGAGCGCCACGCGCTGCCGCTGCCCGCCCGACAGTGCGCGCGGCAGCCGGTCGAGGAGCGCGTCGATCCCGAGCGTCCGCGCCGTGTCCGTGACCTTGCGGTCGACCTCGTCGCGCTCCCGCTTCCACTCCGCGTGCCGGAGCAGCCACGCCGCCGCCCCCGCGTGCCGGCGCCGCCGCAGCAGCCCGAACGCCATGTTCCGCCGCACCGTCATGTGCGGGTAGAGCGCGTAGTTCTGGAACACCATCGCCACGTCGCGGTCCTTGGGCGCGACGTCGTTCACCACGCGTCCGCCGATCGACACCGTGCCGCCGGTCACCGTCTCGAGCCCGGCGATCATCCTGAGCAGCGTGCTCTTGCCGCACCCGGACGGCCCGACCAGCACGACGAATTCCCCGTCGCGGAACGAGAGGTCGGTCGCGTGCACCGCGTGCACGCCGCCTGGGTACGTCTTCGAAACCTGCCTGAGCTCGATCGATGCCATCTCGTTCCTTGCCGGCCGTGCCGGCGGTGGTTCAGCCCTTGACCGCGCCCTTGCCCAGCCCCTCGACGAACTGGCGCTGGGCCGCCAGGAAGAGCAGGATGCAGGGCACCATGGTGGTGATGCTGGCGGCCATCAGGAGGTGCACCTTGGTGATGCCGCCGTACTGGTTTCGGAAGCCGTTGAGCGCGACGCTCAGCGTGGCCTGGTCGTCGCTCTGCAGGTAGATGACCGGCGCCAGGAAGTCGTTCCAGCAGCCGATGAAGGTGAAGACCGCGGTGATCGCGGTCACCGGGCGGCAGAGCGGCAGGATGATGCGCCACCAGATGCCCAGCCAGCCCAGCCCGTCGAGCCGCGCCGCCTCGAGCAGCGCCTCCGGCACCTGCGCGATGAACTGGCGGTACATGAAGACGAAGTAGGCGTTCCCGAAGAAGGCAGGCACCACGAGCGGGAGCATCGTGTCGATCCAGCCCAGGTTCCTGAACAGGATGAAGAGCGGGATCATCGTCACCTGCCCCGGGAGCATCATGGTCCCGAGCATGACGAGGAAGAGCGGCCTGCTGCCGCGGAAGCGCACGCGCGCGAAGGCGAGCGCCACCAGGCTCGAGCTGAGCACGGTGCCGAGGGTGACCAGCACCGCGATCACCACGCTGTTGGCGAGCGCGTCCTTGAAGCCGCGCATCGGCTCGCCGGCGTTGCCCGAGCCGATCTGCCCGAGGGCCTCGCGGTAGTTCTCCCACTGCGGGGACGCGGGCCAGGCGAACCCGCCCTCGACCGTGGCGGCCTGCGCGGCGTCCGCGGGGCTGAGGCTGACGCCCACCATCCAGAGCAGCGGGTAGAGGAAGACCGCCGTGCCGGCGGCAAGCACCGCCCACAGGACGGCCGACCGGAGGATGCTGCGCGCTGCGCCGTTCACTTGCGGAGCGCCTCGTAGTAGACGTGGCGCGCGCTCGAGCGCAGGATGGCCACGGTGACCGCGAGCACGGCGAGGAGCAGCAGCCACGCCATCGCCGACGCATATCCCATCTCGTAGTACTCGAAGCCCTGGTTGAAGAGATAGAGCACGTAGAAGCGCGTGGAATCCCCGGGCTCGCCGCCCGTCATGATGAAGGCCTGCGTGAACACCTGGAAGCTGCCGATCACCGCCATCAGGACGTTGAAGAGGATCACGGGCCCGAGCATCGGCAGCGTGATCGAGACGAACCGCCGCACGCGGCCGATGCCGTCCACCTGCGCGGCCTCGCCGAGCTCGTCGGGGATGCCCTGCAGGCCTGCCAGGTAGATCATCATCGACCCGCCGACGAACCACGCGTTCATGATGGCGAAGGCCGGCACGCCCCAGGTGGCGGCATCCCTGCCGAACCAGTGGGGCGGGGCGAGCCCGGTGGGCCCGACTCCCACGACCGACAGGACCCAGTCCATCGCCCCGATCGCCGCACCCAGCAGCTGGTTCATGAGCCCGGCATCGGAATCGAACACCCAGCGCCAGAGCACCGCCACGCCGACGCCCGCAAGGACGCTCGGCAGGTACCACGCCGCGCGGAAGAACGGGATGCCGCGCACCTTCCGGTGCATCAGCACCGCGGCGGCGAGCGCAAGCCCCTGGCCGAGCGGCACCGCGACAAGGACGTAGTAGAGGGTGACGCGCACGCTGGCCCAGAAGCGCGGGTCGTCCGCGAGGAGCTGCGCGTAGTTGCCCCAGCCCACCCATCTCGCCTCCCCGAGCGTCGACAGCCCGCGCCAGCCGGTGAAGGACAGCACCAGCGACAGGAACACCGGGAAGGCCATGAACACCGCGAACCCGACGAGCCAGGGCGACGCCATCAGGTAGCCGACGCGCTCCTCGCGCGCCTCGCCCGGCGGCAGCGGCCGTCGGCGCCGTGCCCACGCCATCCACAGCGCGCCGATCGCCACCGCGCCCGTCGCAACGGCCGTGATCGCGCCCCACGGCACCGGCGGGAAGCCCCCGCGCCCGAGCGGGCTCGCGCGTTCGGCCCGCCACATCGACTCGAAGTCGCCGACCGCCTGCAAGAGCGGCTTGTTGCCGGTCTTCAGCCCCTCGTCGAGGTTCGAGCCGAGCAGCTGCTCGAACTTCGGGTTCGCCGGCCAGTCGATCACGCGCGAGACGGCCACCGCGTCGAGGTAGCCGCGGTCGTTGTCCGGCTTCGCGGCGTCGACGAACGCGTCGCTCTCCGCGGCGGCGCGGTTCGAAGGGATGGCGAGGCCCAGCCGCGCCTGTGCCTTCTGCCCCTCCTCGTTCGTGAGCCAGCGCACCAGCTTCCACGCCTCGGGCTTGTGCGCCGACTGCGACGAGATGCTCCACGAGACCGTGAGGATGATGTTGGCGCGCTCGCTGCCGCGGGGCAGGGGCGCGAAGTCCCAGTCGAAGTCGCGGATGCGGCGGTACTCCGGCACCACCCAGCGCCCGAAGGGCCCGGCCATCCCGACCTTCCCGGTGGCGAAGACCGCGCTGCCGGTCGCCAGCTTGCTGCGGCCGCTCGTGAGCGCGTTCTCCTCGTCGTGGCGCCACGCGCGCAGGCGCTCGAGCGCCGCCATCGCTTCCGGGTCGGAGAGCCGCAGTTCGTCCCATCCGCCGGGGCCCACGGCATCGCACCCCTCGGTGAAGAGGTAGGCGCGCACCATGGCCGGCCACGTGACGAACTCTGCGCCCACGTAGCGCTCCCCATCGGGCCCCGTGGCGCGTCCGATCGCGCGCGCGGTCTCGATGAAGTCGTCCCACGTCCAGTCGGGCTTCGGCGCCGGCACGCCCGCGCGGCGGAACACGTCCTTGTTCCAGTAGAAGCCGACGGTGGTGAAGTCCTTGGGGATTCCCCACAGCGTGCCGCGTCCGGCGTTCGAGCCGTCGAAGCGGAACGCGTCCACGACCTGCGGCCAGAAGTCTGCAAGCCGCAGCGCACCCGGCGCGCCCGACTCGGCGTCCTCCTCCACGAACCGGTCGAGCGGCTCCAGGAGCCCCAGGTTCGCGAAGCTCGGGATGCGCTCGTTCCCCACGTAGAACACGTCGGGCGGTTCGCCCGCGGCCATCATCGTCTGGAGCTTGGTGTAGAAGCTGCCGGCGTCCCCGGGGTTGATCCGCGTCACGCGCAGGCCGGGATTGGCCGCCTCGAAGTCGCGCAGCGACCGCTCGACGATCTCGTCCTCCTCGGGGCCACCCTCGCCGGACCAGTGCAGCACTACCAGCTCCGTGCGCGGGTCCGCCGCGAACAGGCGTCCGAGTTCCCGCGTCCCCACGCGCCAGAACGCCCACGCCACCAGCACCGCCGCCGCGCATCCGAGGAGCGCCTGCACGGCGATCCCGGCGGTTCGCCAGGGGCCCTGCGGCGCGCCCACCCCTAGACTCCGTTCCGTCCCTTCGGGGTCCGCAGGCGGCATGGTCCCAAGAATAACAGTCACCCTCGCCGCGGTCGCGCTCGCGTGGCCGGGCGCACGTGCCGCGCCCGTCGCGATCGCGACGCCCGTGCGCGATGCTGCCGTCGAGGACGGTCCTTCGATCCCGCCGGTCGCCCCCGCGGACCCAAGGCGCCTGGCGTCCGTGCCGGTCGCGATGGATGCCATGCCGCGGCCCGACGGCCGGTGGCGCGTTCGGTTCGCGCTCTCCGCCTCCGACGCGGCCGGCGCGACGCGCGCCCGCGTCGCCGGCGCCTTCACCGGCTGGCAGGGCCAGGCCATCGCGATGCAGCCCGACGGCCGGGGCGGGTTCGCGGCCGCCTGCGACGTGCCCCCGGGCGTGCAGCCCTACAAGTTCATCCTCGACGACGGGCGCTGGATCGCCGACCCGGCGAACCCGGACCGTGCCGACGACGGCAACGGTGGCTCCAACTCCGTGCTCCGGCTCGGCGCGCACGCGGCGCTCTCCGCGTCGGGCGCGCGCCTCGGCGACGGCGCCATCGATGGCGCAGGCATCGTCCATGAGCCGGGCGCGGCGCGCGACCGCTGGATGTCACGCGACGGCGCGTGGCGGGTTCGCACGCGCACGCTTGCCGGCGACGTCGAGTCGGTGCGTACCTGGGTGCGTGCGGCCGACGGGGCCGCCACCGAGCTGGCGATGGTCCGCGCCGGCCGGGACGGCCCCTTCGACGTGTGGGAATCCCCGGCGATTCCGGCGGTCCCGCCGTTGCGCTACACCTTCATCTTCCTGGACGGCTCCTCGATGCAACGCGACCCGCAGACGTACACGCTCGCCCCCGGCTCGAACGGCTTCCGCACCCCCGACTGGGCCAAGGACGCGGTCTGGTACCAGGTGATGGTCGACCGGTTCCGCAACGGCGATCCCGCCAACGACCCACCGCACGCCATGCCGTGGGGACACGACTGGTACAAGCCCTTCGGCGACGAGGGCAAGGACGGCCAGACCTTCTACCGCCACTTCGTCTTCGGCCGGTTCGCCGGCGGCGACCTGCAGGGGCTGCAGGAGCGCCTGCCGTACCTGAAGTCGCTCGGCGTCAACGCGCTGTACCTGATGCCGATGTTCCAGGCGACGACGCCGCACAAGTACAACACCACGAACTACCTGCACGTCGACGAGCATTTCGGCACGCGCGGCGACTACGCGCCCGCGGCGGCGAAGGAAGACCTGCTCGACCCGGCCACGTGGACATTCACCCCGACCGACCGGCGCTTCCTCGACTTCCTGCGCGAGGCGAAGCGCATGGGCTTCCGCGTCGTGATCGACGGCGTGTTCAACCACTGCGGCACGGGGCACCCCGCCTTCCAGGACGTGCGCACGAAGGGCAAGGAAAGCCGCTACGCCGACTGGTTCGACATCACCTCGTGGGACCCGTTCAAGTACGAGGCGTGGTGGGGATTCAGCGAGCTGCCGGTCTTCCGCAAGGACCCCGAGCATGGCCTGGCGAGCGCCGCGGTGCGCAAGCACGTGATGGACGTCACGCGGCGGTGGATGGACCCCGACGGCGACGGTGACCCGTCCGACGGGGTCGACGGCTGGCGCCTGGACGTCCCGAACGAGGTGCCGCTTCCCTTCTGGCACGAGTGGTGCCGCCAGGTGCGCGCCATCAACCCCGATGCCTACATCGTGGGCGAGATCTGGGAACGCGCCGACAATTGGCTCGACGGGCGTGCCTTCGATGCGGTGATGAACTACGAGTTCGCCAAGGCCGCGGTGGCGTGGGTGATCGACCGCACGAAGAAGATCACCGCGTCGGAGTTCGAGCGGCGCCTCGCGGAGCTGCGGCTGGCGTACCCGTCCGAGTGCACCTACGCGATGATGAACCTGCTCGACAGCCACGACACCGACCGGGTCGCGAGCATGGCGCGCAACCCCGACCGCACCTACAACCACCTCAACCGCGAGCAGGAGGGGAACCCCTACGACGCGGGCAAGCCCCGTCCGGAGGACCATGCGCGGCAGCGGCTGCTGGCGCTGCTCCAGGCGACCTACGTCGGTGCCCCGATGGTCTATTACGGCGACGAGGTGGGGATGTGGGGCTCGAACGACCCCAACAACCGGCGCCCCATGCTCTGGGACGACCTGCCGCCCGCCGAGGACCCGAACGCCGTGCCGGACGCGTCCATGCACGAGTGGTACCGGCGCATCCTCGCCCTGCGCAACGCGCAGCCGGCGCTCCGCCGCGGCGACTTCCGCACCGTGCACCTCGACGACGGCCGTGACGTGTGGGCGTTCGAGCGCATGCTCGGCAGCGAGCGCGTCCTGGTGGCGCTGAACGCCTCGATGCAGGACGCCGAGGTGGAGCTCCCCGCCTCGGGCGAGTGGGAGGACCTGCTGCCAACCGCTGGCGTGCCGGCAGGCGGCCCGGCCCATGCCACGATCCCCGCGCTCTCCGGCCGGGTGTGGAAGGCGAAGTGATGCCCCCCGCCGGCCGCCGCGCCCCGCAGGCTCCCGCGATCTTCGAGCGCCGACGCGCGGGCACGCTGCTGCACGTGTCGTCGCTTCCCTCGGCGCACGGGATCGGCGACCTCGGGCCCGCGGCGCATGCCTTCGCCGACTGGTGCGCCGCGGCGGGCCAGACCATCTGGCAGATGCTCCCGGTCGGGCCCGTCGGACCCGGCGACTCGCCGTACGCCAGCACCTCGAGCTTCGCGGGCGAGCCTCTCTTCATCAGCCTGGAACTGCTCGCCGACGACGGGCTGCTGCCGCGCGCGGCGCTCGCCCCGCGCCGCGGCGAACCGAAGGTCGGCGCCGCCGGGCCGGTCGACTGGGTCGCGGTGCGTGCCTTCAAGGAGCCGCGCCTCAAGGAAGCCTTCGATGCCCACCGCCGCGGCCGCGGCGGCCTGCCTCGTGCGTTCGCGGCGTTCCGCCGCCGCCACGCGTCGTGGCTCGATGGCTGGTGCCGCTTCGCGGCCGCGCGGCCGGGCGCCGTGCCGGACGCGGCGTTCCACGCGTGGCTGCAGTGGACCTTCGATCGCCAGTGGAACCTGCTGCGCGCGCGCTGCGCCTCGCGCGGCGTGCTGCTCCTCGGTGACGTGCCGATCTTCGTGCCGCTCGACTCTGCCGACGTCGCCGACGCCCGGGGGCTCTTCCGGCTCGACCGCGCGGGACGGCCCGAGGTCTTGACCGGCGTGCCCCCGGACTGCTTCAGCCGCACCGGGCAGCTCTGGGGCCACCCGCACTACCGCTGGGCCGCGCACCGGCGCACGGGCTTCGCCTGGTGGGTGGCGCGCATCCGCGAGAATCTCGCGCGCTTCGACGCGCTGCGCATCGACCACTTCGTCGGCTTCGTGCACGCCTACGAGATCGCCGGCAACGCACGCACCGCGATGAAGGGCACGTGGCGGCCCACCCCGGGCGCCGAGGTGCTCGAGGCGGTGGAGCGCGCGTGCGGGCGGCTGCCCCTCGTCGCCGAGGACCTCGGCGCGGTGACGCCGGAGGTGACGGCGCTTCGCGAGCGCTTCGGCCTGCCGGGCATGAAGCTCGTGCACAACGCCTTCTACGGGCCGTCGAGCGGCGATCTTCCCGCGCTGCACCCCATCGACTGCGTGGCCTATCCAGGCACGCACGACAACGACACGACGCTCGGCTGGTGGCGCACGCTCCCGCCCGACGCACGCGTGCGCTACGCCTCGTACGTCGGTGCGCGCGACGTGGCCGACGCGGCGCGCGGGCTGCCCGGCTCGATGGTGCGCATCGTGCTGCACAGCCCGGCGCGCACGGCGGTCGTCGCGATGCAGGACCACCTCGGGCTCGGGCCCGAGGCGCGCATGAACGTGCCGGGGAAGGCGAGCGGCCAGTGGTGCTGGCGCATGGCGCCGGAGGCGCTGCGCTCGCTCGATGCCGCTAGGATGCGCCGTTCGGTCGAGGCCGCCGCGCGCCTCTGACCGCCTCCGTCCCGCCCGGCCCACGACCCATGTCCCCACACCGCCCGTCGCCGCGCATCTCGGACCCCTTCGGCACCCTGGAATCGCTGGAGACGCTGGCGACCGACTGCTGGTTCAGCTGGAACGAGATCGCCACCCGGCCCTTCGCCGCGATCAGCCCGGTGCTGTGGGAGTCCACGAAGCACTCCCCCGCCGGCGTGCTGCGCGGGGTGGATCCGGCGGTGCTGGAGACCAAGGTCGCCGACGAGCGCTTCCGGCGCCTGGTGCAGGACGCCCTGGACGCGCGCCGGGCCTACCACGAGACCGCCTCCTGGTACGAGGAGACGCAGTCGGCGGAGACGCACGGCCTGAAGATCGCCTACTTCTCGAGCGAATTCGCCATCCACGAGAGCATGCAGCAGTACGCCGGCGGCCTCGGCGTGCTCGCGGGCGACCACCTCAAGAGCGCCTCGGACCTGGGCATCCCGCTCGTCGGCATCGGCCTGCTCTACCGCCAGGGCTACTACCTGCAGGAGCTGCGCGCCGACGGCTCGACCGCCGTCCTGCACCCCTCCTACGACTTCTCCGCGTGGCCCCTGGTCGATACCCGCGTCCGGGTCGACTGCCCGATCGGCGGCAACATCGTCCGCGCGAAGGTGTGGAAGCTCCAGGTCGGCCGCGTGCCGCTCTACCTGCTGGATTCCGACCTCCCCGAGAACCGCAAGAAGGACCGCGCGCTCACGCGTGCCCTGTACCAGGGAGACGCCGAGCTGCGCATGCGCCAGCAGGTGCTGCTCGGCGTCGGCGGCGTGCTGGCGCTCGCCAAGCTCAAGGAGCGCGCGACCGTCTTCCACCTGAACGAGGGCCATGCGGCGTTCGCCGGCCTGAAGCGCCTGTCCATGCTGGTGGCGCGCGGCATGTCCCTCGACGCCGCCGTCCAGCACGTGCGCCGCACCACGGTGTTCACCACGCACACCCCGGTGCCCGCGGGCCACGACCGCTACGACGTCGACATGTGCTGGAAGGCGCTTCGCCGGCCGCTGCGCACGGCGGGCTTCACGCATGAGTCATTCGCCGAGTTCGGCCGCGAGCACCCCGGCGACGGGCCGATCTGCATGACGGTGCTGGCGCTGCGGATGGCCGAGCGCGTCAACGGCGTGTCGCGCCTGCACGGCCGCGTCAGCCGCGAGATGTGGCAGGAGATCTTCGCGCGCGCCGCCGACGACGTGCCGATCGGCAGCATCACCAACGGCGTCCACGTCCCGACGTGGATCGCTCCCGAGGCCCGCGCGTTCTGGCGCCGCTCCGTCGGGATCGACCTCGGCCGCGCCGCGCCCGACGCCGACCCGTGGCCGGCGGCCAAGGGCGTGTCGCATGCCGAGTTCTGGTCGATGCGCCGCGCGCTCCGCCACCGGCTGGTCGAGTTCGTGCGCGCCCGCCTGCGCCGCCAGGCGATGGCCCGCGGCGAGGGCCCGCTCGACCTGATGTGCGCCGGCGAGGCCTTCCGCGACGACGTCCTCACGATCGGCTTCGCGCGCCGCTTCGCGACCTACAAGCGGGCGCCGCTCATCTTCCACGACGTCGAGCGCGTCCTGCGGATCCTCGCCTCGCCCGAGCGGCCGGTGCAGATCGTCTTCGCCGGCAAGGCGCACCCGAAGGACATGGGCGGCCAGGAGTTCGCGCAGATGATCTGGCGCTTCGCGCACGACGCCGGGTTCCTGGGCCGCGTGGCGCTGATCGAGGAATACGACATGGAGGTCGGGCGCATGCTCACCTCGGGCGCGGACGTGTGGCTCAACAACCCGCTGCGCCCCTACGAGGCGAGCGGGACGAGCGGCATGAAGCCGCCGCTCCACGGCGGCATCAACCTGAGCATCCTCGACGGCTGGTGGCCCGAGAGCTACGACGGCACCAACGGCTGGGCGATCGGTGACGGCAGCGAGGGCCCCGACAACGACGCGCAGAACCGCAAGGACGCCGACAGCCTGTACGGGCTGCTCGAGACCCAGGTGGTGCCGGAGTTCTACGAGGTCGGCCCCGCGGGCCTGCCGCACCGCTGGATCGAGCGGGCCATCCGCTCGGTGGTCACGGTGCCGGGCATCTTCAACACCGACCGCATGGTGGGCGAGTACTACGCGTCGGCCTACCGTCCGGCGTTCGAGGCCGGCCGGGCCTGAGTCGCGCCCGCGCACGCCGCGCGGCGGACGCCCGGCGTCACTGCACCGGTCCCCATGCGCCGAGCAGCGGCCCCAGGTCGTCGCCGTTCACCGTGCCGTCGGAGTTGAAGTCGGCGGTGCCGGCGAGGCCCCACTGCGAGAGCAGCATTCCCAGGTCGGTGCCGTCCACGGACCAGTCCGCGTTCAGGTCGTACGGGCTCGGGTCGCCCTGGCTGAGCACAACGGCGGTGTAGGGGCCCACGCTCAGGTTGCCGCTGAAGGGCATCCCGTCGTAGGGCCAGGGGTCGGCGACGACGTCGTTGGAGGCGAAGTTGCCGTAGTCGGCGGAGTAGCCGTTCCAGTCGCTGTTGAAGCGGACGCGCCAGGTGCCGGCGCGCGGCAGGCCGATCCGGTAGTTCGGGAAGGACTGCGCGCTGAAGTTCGCAAGGACCACCACGTCGTCCCCGGGACCGCCCTGGGCCCAGCGCCGGTAGGCGATGACCTTCGACCCGTTGTTCACGTGGTGCACCACGTGGTTGTGGCCGGTGAGGCCCCGGGTGTTGCCGCCGAGGTTGCGGCGCATCGCGATCAGGTCCTTGTACAGCCGCAGGATGCCGGCATAGGTCTGCGTGCGCGACCACTCGAGCGGGTCGGTGTCGCTGAACCAGCGGTCCTCCAGGAACTCCTGGCCCTGGAAGAGCATCGGGATGCCCGGCGAGGTCATCACCAGCGCGGCGCCCAGCGTCGATCGCTTCCGGCTCGCCCAGCTGCCGGCGTTGCCCGGCCAGATCGTCTCGGGCACGCGCGAGCGGCCGTTGGCCACCTCGTCGTGGCTCTCGGTGTAGATGATGCGCTGCTGCATCGAGCCGTTGTAGCGCTTGTTGATCGCGTCGCGCACCGCGAACATGTCGCGCGATGCGTCGCTCGACGCCTCGATCGCCGTGCGGACCGGGAACGCGAACGAGCCGTCCCACTGCGTGTCGAAGCCCGCGCCGCCGGCGCCGGTCGGGCGGGTCATCCACTCGTTGTCGCCCAGGTCCTCGGCGATCATCAGCTTGCTGGGGTGCGCCGCGTCGGCCGAGTCGTTGCACCACTGCATCAGGCTCCAGCCGTCCGGCAGCTCCGGGCCGTCGAAGCCCACGAGGCGGATGAACTTGGTGGCGTCGAAGCGCAGCCCGTCCATGCGGAACTCGTCGAGCCACATCATCGCGTTGTCGCGGATGTAGCTGCGCACCTCGCCGCGCCCGTAGTCCGGGCGGGTGTCGCCCCAGGGCGTGTTGGCGCGGGAATCCGGGTAAAAGAAGATGCCTCCGCGGCCGGGCACCGACCAGCCGTCGAAGACCCACATGTCCATGTCGTTCGGGCCCCAGTGGTTGTAGACCACGTCCCCGAGCACCGCGATGCCGCGTGCGTGCGCCGCGTCGATGAAGGCCTTGAGCGCATCCGGCCCGCCGTAGGCGCTCTCCACCGAGTACGGGTAGGAGGGGTTGTAGCCCCAGCTGAGGTTCCCCGGGAACTCGTTCACCGGCATCAGCGCGATGGCGTTGATGCCCAGGTCACGCACGTGGTCGAGCCGCTGCGCCGCATGGGCGAAGGTGCCGGGCGGCTGGTTGCCGGGCAGCACGTTGAAGGTGCCCGGGTGCATCTCGTACAGCACCACCTCGTTCCACGGCGCGATCGAGAACGGCCCGGTCTGCCACTGGTACGAGTTCGGCGAGTAGACGATCGAGTTGCCGAGCGAATTGACCAGGCGCCGCGCGCGCGGGTCGTTCTTCCACAGCGTCTGCGTGCCGTTGCGGACGACGTACTTGTACTGCGCGCCCACCGGGACGCCGTTGACGTCGCGCGACCACCATCCGCCGCCCTCGGCCACCAGCGGATGGGTGGTGGTGTTCCAGCCGTTGAAGGATCCTGCGACGTTGACGCTCGAGGCGTTCGGGGCCCAGGTGCGGAAGGTCACGCCCGAGGTGGCGCCCGAGTAGGGCACGGCCCCGACGCCGGGGCGGGTGGAAGCCTGTCCGAATGCCGCGCCCGCGAGGGCGACGGCCGTCAGGCCCATGGCAGTCATGGTCACCGTGAATCGCGTCATGGATGCCGTCCCGAGAGGTACGCCCAAGGCTAGCCCCGGTTCTCGACCCCGGGAAGCGGATTTCCGGAACGGTCCGCCGGAATGCCCGCAAGGTCGGCGTAGCCGGGCCCGGGCGCCTGCGGCCCCCGCCGCGGCAGGCGTTCTCGGCCCCTTGGGCTCAGTGGCCGAACAGGTCCGCCGGCGCGAACATCCCCTTCTCCTCGAAGTGGGAGAGGGCCTCGTCCACCGAGCGGAAGATCCGGGTGGCGGTCTCGGTGATGAACGGGCTCGGGTTCTTGCGCGGCTTCCACACGACGTAGACCTCCTTCGTGTGCTCGAAGGCATGGTGCAGCTCGCGCTCCACGCCGCTCGACAGCCCCGGCTGGCCGCTCGGCAGCTCCGGCACCAGGCTCACGATCATGTCGCTCTGGTCGATGAGCTTGAAGTCGCGCATGTAGATCTGGCCGTCGATGTCGCCGGCGATGTCCAGGATCTCGCGCACCGGCACGCGCATCGGCGGCCCGCCGACGCGCCCGCCGAAGCTGTGCGCCTCGACCTCGACGAAGTCCTTGCCCTCGCGCGCGGCCTCGATGCCGCGGTCGAGCAGCAGCTTCTCGTCCACGTCGCCCGGGTCGAAGGTCACGAAGTGGCGCGCGAGCGCCGCGCGGAAGCTGTCGATCTCGGCGAGCACCTCGGGCATGTCCACCACATGGCTCATCGGGAAGCTCGGGTAGACCTTGCGCATCTCCGGCCTCGTCACCAGGCGCAGCGCCGTCTCCACCGTGTCCTGCTGGCGCCCGCGGCTCAGGATGTAGAAGTTCTGCCCGCAGCCGAGGGCCTGGGCCATCAGCTCGGTGGCCAGGATCTCCTCCTCGCGCCACACCATGCAGTCCTTGAGCGTGGCGTCGATGTCGTGCTCGCGGTGGAGCCGGTGGTGCACCACCTCGATGTTGTCCACCAGGCAGATGAACATCTCGGGCCTCAGCATCTGCAGCTGGTCGAAGTCGAAGGCGCTGAAGAGGCCGTGGCGCCAGCGGAAGGTGGCGTGGGTGTTGACGATGACGTTCGGGTGTGCGGCCGGCGGCGAGGTGGCCGCGATCACGTCCTTCAGCACCGCACGGCGCAGGTTCGCCAGCCGCGACCATGGCAAGTCGAGGATCCGTCCCGGCCGCACGTCCGGCGCCTCGCGGTACATCAGGTCGCCGACGTTGAAGAGCTCGACGTTCCGGTGGGCGCGCTCGGCCGCGTCGACCACCGCGTTGAGGTAGGGCTTCTTGTCGACGCCGATCTGGCCGGTGACGATGGCTCGCATGGGAAGCGGATGCTATGGCCGCGTCCGGGCCAGCAGCACCACCACATGCGCCTCGACCGCGCGGCCCTCGCCGACGGCGTCGACGCGCTCGTGCGTCTTCCCCTTCAGGTTGAGGTCGGCCGCGGGCACCCCCAAGATGTGGGACAGGTTGGCCACCACCTCGGCCTTGCGGCCGCCCATCTTCGGGCGCTCGCAGATCACCGTCATGTCGGCATTGCCGACCGTCCAGCCCGCCGCGCGCACGCGGCGCACCGCCTCCTCCAGGAACGCGCGGCTGTCGCGCCCCTCGTTTTCCGGGGCGTTGTCGGGGAACAGCTGGCCGATGTCCGGCGCGCCGATCGCGCCGAGCAGCGCGTCGGTCAGCGCATGCATCAGCACGTCGCCGTCCGAATGCGCCACCGGGCCGCGGTCATGCTCGAACGTCACGCCGCCGATGACGAACGCTCGGCCTCGCCCTGCGGGCGGGCGCTCCTCGAGCCGGTGCAGGTCGTAGCCGTGGCCGACGCGGAAGTCGACGGGCATCTCAGGAGTCGGGGGCGGGCCGGTCGGCGCGCGGTGCGCGCGGCTGCGCCACCGGCTGCGCGGCGTCGCTGCCCACCTGCATCCGGTACGACTCGTCGGGCTTGGGCTGCTCGGGGGCCGGGCGGTAGGAAACCTCGATCTTGCGGCACGACGCGGGCGGGCAGCTGAGCACGTTCTCGAGCTTGCCGGTCTGCGTGCCGCGGTCCCAGAGGCTGTAGGCCATGCGCGCGGGACGCTCGGTCGGGTGGTCGCCGCCGTCCTCCTCGAAGTTGAAGGTCAGCTGCTTGCCCGGGGGGATCTCCATGATGAAGAACGGCGTCCCGTTGGGGTGCTGCGCGCTGCGCTCGCACGAGTTGAGCACGGTGATGGTCGTCGGAAGGAGCGGCGTGGACTCGTACGTGAAGCCGCCGCCCGTCATCGGCATGTAGCCGCCGGAGGTGTTGTAGCAGCTTGCGAGCGGCACGCTGGAGGCGATCAGGGCCGTGGCCGCGAACCGGCGCAGCGCACGACGGAGGGCAGGGGCGTCGAGGTCCATGTGGCGTCGGATGCTACAGCGTCCGAACGAGGGCGGCGAAGGCGTCGCCGCGC
Source organism: uncultured Chitinophaga sp. (assembly GCA_964440815.1). Classification (GTDB taxonomy): domain Bacteria; phylum Planctomycetota; class Phycisphaerae; order Phycisphaerales; family SM1A02; genus UBA966. Next base: position 245 of record CAYTYU010000042.1, on the reverse strand, counting down.
TGCTCGTAGTTGGCGAACTGGTCGTGGCTGGCGCACGCGGGCGACAGGAGCAGGACGTCGCCCTCGCGCGCCCGTTCCGCGGCCGCGCGCACCGCTGCCTCCAGCGTGTCGCAGCGGAACGCGCGGGCGCCGGCGCCGCCGGCCAGGACCGGCGCCGTGGCGCCGATCGCGTAGAGCCCGGCGAGCCGCGGCGCGAGGTCGCGTACCGCCGAGAGGTCGACCTGCTTGTCGTAGCCGCCGGCGAT
>CAYTYU010000041.1:0-18858 GCA_964440815.1 uncultured Chitinophaga sp. | reverse complement strand
GTCGACATCGTGCCGCCGGACCCGATCGGCGAGCTCGGCTCGGGCGCGCAGAAGATCCACGCGGGACTCGTCGAGAAGGTCACCGTGCGCGCGACGTGAGCGCCGGCGCCCTCCGGCGCACCGTACGACTGCACAACAACGGGTGGGGTGGCTGAGCGGTTGAAGGCACTCGACTTGAAATCGAGCAGACCCGCAAGGGTCTCAGGGGTTCGAATCCTCTCCCCACCGCTTTCGTGATCAGGGCGCCGGCCGAGCGGGTGCGTCGGCGGCGGCAGGCGCTGATGGCGCGGGCGCCGCCTTCGCGAACGCGCGCGCCACCCACGCCCCCTCGACCAGCGTCGGCACGCTCCGTACCGTCGACCGCGTCGTAACGAACAGCGTCTTGCCGTCCGCGCCGCCGAAGGCGCAGTTGGACGGGCCGTCGGGGACGTCGAGGAAGCCGCGCGGGGTGCCGTCCTTGGCGACGACCGCGATGCGGTCGTGGCCGGGGAGCGCGATCCAGGCATTGCCCTGCGCGTCGATCGCGAGGCCGTCGGCGCCGCCGGAACCGTTGGGTGCGGCCGCGAAGGCGAGCGAGGTTTCGCCGCCGGGCCCGAGCTTGCCGGGCACGGCGGGCACGCGGAACGCGCGCGGGCGCGCATAGTCGGCGATCCACAGCGCGCTGCTGCCGCCACCTTCGGCCGACCACCGGATGCCGTTCGGGCGCGTGGCACCGACCTTCGAGTGGATGGGTTCGCCCGACGCCGGGATGCACCACACGCCCGCCCACTCCGGGTGCTTGCGATCGCCCATGTTGGTCACCCAAAGGCGGCCGTCGCGGTCGAAGGTGAGGTCGTTGAGGCCGGCGCGGGCGGCGTCGCCCACGAGCGCATGCGGCGCGAGCGTCACCGCCCCGCCGTCGCCCGGGACGAGCGTGACCACCGTGCCGGCCCGCATCTGGCAGCCGACGAGCGCGCCGTCCGCGCTCCATGCGAGGCCGGAGACGCCCTTGGTGCCGGAGGCGATGCGCGTCTTCTTCCACGTCGCGCCCTCGCGCTCGAGTCGGAACACCTCGCTGGTGGCCAGGTCGCAGAAGGTGATGTTGCCGCGCGCGTCGGCGGCGGGGCCCTCGGCGAACTTCAGCCCGTCGACGAGGACCTCGAACTTCGCATCGGGCGCGACGAGGCCCGGGACGCCCGCGGCCAGCGCGGGCGGCTTCGCCCCATCCTGCGCGGCAGCAGCCGCCGCCAGCACGCACGCGGCCACCGCGATCACGGCGTCGCCCCCTCGATCGGCGGCTCGCCGCGCATCACGCGGTCCCATGCGTTCGCCTCGATGAGCTCGCCGACGAACCGGTCGTAGGCGCGCGCGAAGCCGTCGAAGTCGCGGTCGAGGTAGACGGTGACCATCCAGATGCCCTTGTTCGACGTGCGCGCGAGCCGCTTGCCGCGCGCGTCGAGCGCGTCGCAGCCGTCGATCGCCGCGGGAATCGCGCCCGACACCGCGTCGGCCAGCATCCGCTCGAGGCCAGCGCGGTAGCGGCCGCCCTCGCCGTCGCGCAGGAAGTGGACGAACGCCCACACCTGCGCGTAGTAGGCGAGCTGCGAGTCGCGGCTTTCCTCCAGGAAGGACTGCGGCGTGCCCTCGAGCAGCGCGCGCAGCTCGACCAGCCGGCCCTTGCGCGCGGTGGAGCGCAGCTCGGCATATCGCTCGGCGTTGCGCCACGGCAGGAAGGTGGGCTCGGGCGCGCCCTTCGGCTGGCGGAAGCCCTCCATGAAGCAGGCGATGCCTTCCTCGAGCCAGACCGGCAGCGCATAGCGGAACGTGGTCTGCGAGTACTGGTGCCAGCCCTCGTGCGCCGCGATCGCGAGCGTGTCGCGCGGGCCGATGTCGTAGAGCACCGCCTCGCCCGCGGTGGTGAACCCGCCGCGGCCCATCTTGAGGTACTGGCCCGCGTCGGCGCCGAGCCGGTGCTCCGTGTAGCGGGCCCATTCCTCGCGCGTGCCGAAGACGCACGCCTCGAGCCGCCGCGGCGGCGCGGGCAGCGGCACCAGGCCCGTGCGGTAGTTGCGGAGCGCCGCCTCGTAGAAGGCCGGGAGCCCGCCGGTGAAGTTCGCGCTGCGCAGGGACGACTTGATGACCCAGTGCTGGGTGGCGATCTCCAGCCCGCTCACCGATCGCCACTTCCACTCGCGCGTCGAGACGACGGGGCTTGCGGTGAGGACCGACGGCAGCGCCCCGCGCGCCGAACCGGGAGATGCGTTCCCGTCGGGCCGGTCCGGCAGCGCGCGCGGCGTGCAGCCGACGATCGCGACCCCCGCCACCGCCACGGCGAGGACACCGGAGATCGACGGGGAGGGACGCCGCACGACGTCAGCGTAGGGCATCGAGCGCCCGCTGGGCAGCATCGATGTCCGCCTTCGCCTCGGCAAGCTTCGCACGGGTCTCCTCGATGAGTTCCGGCTTGGCCTTGGCGAGGTAGCCGGGGTTGCCGAGCTTGGCCTCGAACCCGGCGGCCGCACGGGCCTTGTCGGCCACCAGCTTCTCCAGGCGCGTGCGCTCGGCACCGGCGTCGACGGCGTCGACCAGGTTCACGAGGAGGAGTTCCTGCCCCTCGAAGGCGATTGGCACCGCCCCGGCGGGACGCGCCGCGGGCAGGTCCTCGACGCGATCGAGCCCGGCGAGGGCCTCGACCACGCCGCCCGCCTCGGTGACGAGCGCCCGCGTTCCGGCGGGCGCAAGCAGCGTGATCCGCCGCTTCGGCGGCACCTGCCGCGCGCCGCGCTGGGTGCGGATCGCATCGACCAGCTGCTGCACGCGGGCGAAGGCGGCGAGCGCCTCGCGGTCGACCGCCGCGGCATCGACCGCGGGCCACGCGGCGCGCGCGCACGTCTCGCTCGCCGGCACCCGAACGCCGCAAAGCCCGGCAGCACCCGTCGACTGGATGGCCGGCCAGAGCTGCTCGGTGATGAAGGGCATCTGCGGGTGCAGGAGGCGCATCGAGGCGTCGAGCACCGTCCGCAGCACCTGCTGCTGCGCGGGATCGGACTTCACCGTCGGCTTGATGGCCTCGAGGTACCAGTCGCACACCTCGCGCCACACGAAGTCGTAGGTGGCGTCGGCGACCTCGTTGAACCGGTACGACGCGATCGCGCGTTCGTAGACGGCCAGCGCGTGCGCCAGGCGCGCCACGATCCATCGGTCAACGAGCGGCCGCCCGGCGACGTCGATCGACGCGTCGCCCGGCACCTGCCCGAGGCTCCCGAGCGCGAAGCGCGTGGCGTTCCACACCTTGTTGGCGAAGTTCCGACCAACGTCGAAGCGGGCGCTCGTGTTGCGCGCGAGCGGCGCGTCCGGGCCCGGGGTCGCCTTGCCGGTGGCCGCGCCGTACGCGCTGGTGAGGCGCTTCGAAGGGTCCTTCGGGCTCTGCTGCACGGGCTCAGCCACCGTGTAGCCGGCCGGGTCGACGAACGTCCGCGGCGCGAACATCTCGCCCGACCACGGGTCGACCATGTCCACCGGCATGCGCACGTCCTGCGTGTCGGTGGTCATCTGCACCAGCGTGAAGCGCATGGCGTCGGCGCCGTGGGTGTGGATGATGTCGCGCGGGTCGACGCCGTTGCCGAGCGACTTCGACATCTTCTGCCCGAAGCCGTCCTGCACCATCGCGTGGATGAAGACGTGGCGGAACGGCAGGCGGCCGCCCAGGAAGTGGCGGTTGAACATCACCATCCGGCTCACCCAGAGGGTGATGATCTCGCGGGCGGTGGAGAGCACCGCGCTCGGGTTCCATGCCGCCAGCTCGCCCTGCATGCCGAAGCGCGCGGGGTCGGGCCAGCCAAGCGTCGAGAGCGGCCAGAGCGCCGAGCTGAACCACGTGTCCAGGACGTCCTCGTCCTGCCGGTAGCCCGCGGACTCGAGTGCCGGCACCACGTCGGCGTCGCGCGACTCGGGCACGCACACGAAGCGGTCATATCCGCCGTCTGGGCGGCGGCGCACGGCTTCCGCGCAGCCCTTGGCGCTCCAGGCACCCGTCGAGGCCACGAGCTCGCCCTTGGCACGGTCGGTGGCCTCGCGCTCGGCCACCTCGGCGGCGGGCACGTCGCGGCTCCACACCGGGATGCGGTGGCCCCACCAGAGCTGGCGGCTGATGCACCAGTCGCGCAGGTTCTCGTGCCACTGCTGGAAGGTCCTCGCGTAGCGCGGCGGGAAGAAGGCGAGCCCGCCGTCGCCCTCGGCTCGTGGGCCGGCGGGAGCGGCGCCGTCGCGCTGCGCGGGATCCATCGCGCGCAGTGCTGCGCCGCGCAGGCGGTCGTCGGTCACGCGGACGTACCACTGCTCGGACAGGTAGGGCTCGACCGGCACGTGGCTTCGGTAGCTGTGGCCCACGGAATGGCGGTAGGGCTTCGCGGCCTCCAGGAGCCCCTTCGCCCGGAACCACTCGACGATGCGCGTGCGCGCCTCCTCGCGCGAGAGGCCGACGAACGCGCGCGCCTCGTCCGAGACATCCTCCCAGCCATGCGAGGCGGAGATCGACGCGTCCGGCGCCATCACGTTCACCGCGGCCAGCCCGTGGCGGACGCCGATGTCCCAGTCGTTGGGGTCGTGCGCCGGCGTCACCTTCAGGAAGCCGGTGGCGAACTGCGCCTTCGGGTCGGATGGGTCGCCGCCGTGCTCGACGGGCATGACCACGTAGTCGTCCTCGACGATCGGGATCACGCGTCCGACGATCGGCAGGCGCAGGCGCTTGCCGCGGAGGGCGGCCGCGCGCGGGTCCTTCGGGTTCACCGCGACGGCGGTGTCGCCGAGCATGGTCTCGGGGCGGGTGGTGGCGACGGTGACGTGGCCGCTCCCGTCCTCGAACGGGTAGCGCAGGTACCAGAAGTGGCCGTCCACCTCCTCCATCTCCACCTCGTCGTCGGCGAGCGCGGTGCGCGTGACCGGGTCCCAGTTCACGAGCCGCTTGCCGCGGTAGATCAGCCCGTCGGAGAAGAGCCGGAAGAACGCCTCGCGCACCGCGGCCGCGCACACCGGGTCCATGGTGAAGCGGACGCGGTCGTAGTCGCACGAGCAGCCCATCGCACGCAGCTGCGAGAGGATGGTGGCCTCGTATTCGTCCTTCCACTCCTGCACCTTGGCGACGAACTCGGTGCGCGTGAAGTCGGAACGGCGCTTGCCCTGCTGCAGCAGCCGGCGCTCGACGACCGTCTGCGTGGCGATGCCGGCGTGGTCGGTGCCGGGCATCCACATCGCGTTCATGCCGCGCATGCGGTGGTGGCGGGTGAGGACGTCCTGCAGCGTGTTGTTGAGCGCGTGCCCCAGGTGCAGCGCGGCCGTGACGTTCGGCGGCGGGATGAAGATCGAGTACGGCGCGCCCGGGTCGCCGGGGTTCGCGTGGAAGCAGTTCGACTGCTGCCAGCGGTCCCACGCGAACGACTCGGCCTCGGTCGGGGTGTAGGCTTTCGCGAGCTGGAAACGCTCGTCGCCGGCGGTCGCGGCGGACGGATTGGGCTGGGCGCCTGGCATGAAGGGACGATTCTACGAAAGCGCAGGTTGCTCCCGGCCCGCCCGGCGCGGAGGCGTGGCGCGGCGCGCCGCATCCGCGGGGCTCAGCGCCCTGCTCTGCCTCGCCGCCGGCTGCGGCGACGGCGATGCTCCGCCGGCGAACGCGCCGCGCACGACGATCGACCCACGCACGGCCGACGCTGCCGCGCAGGCCGTCGAGTCGTACCTGACCGGGCAGCGGATCCCCGAGGCCGTCACCGTGGCGGAGAAGTTCGCCGCCGAGGCACCGGGACTGATGCGCTCGCAGGAGCTGCTTGGCCGAGCGCTGGTGGCGCAGGCGATGGACGAGGCGACGCCCGCGGCGCAGCGCGACGCGATCATGCGGCGCGCCGCGGACGCCTACGACGCCGCCACGCGCATCGACCCGCAGAACGCGCCGCTTGCGCACGCCGCCGGCGTGGTGTGCGACACCGCGGGGCTCCATGACCGCGCCGCGGACCACTACGCGGCTGCGCATGCGCGCGACCCGCGCAATGCCCAGTACGCCCTCTACCTGGCCCTTGCCCGCGCGCGGCAGGGACGCACCGACGAAGCCCGGACGCTTGCCGAGGCGGCGGAAGCGGCGATGCCGGAGTCGCCGGACCCGAAGGCGGCGCTCGCGGACCTCGCGGTGCGGAGCAACGACCTCGACCGGGCGCTGGCGAAGGTGCGCGAGGCGCGCGCGCTCGATCCGTCGTCGAACGGGCTGCGGCTCGCCGACGCGCGCATCCGGCGGATGGCCGGCAGGCCCGAGGAGGCGCTGGAGTTGCTGGTGCCGCTTGATCCACCGGTGCGTCGTGCACCCGGCTACGCCGACGAGCTGGCCGCGGCCTACGCGGCGACCGGCCGGCTGCGCGAGGCAGCCCAGGCCATGGAAGAGAGCGCCGTGATGCGTCCGGGCGACGCCATGCGCGCCCTGCGCACCGCGAAGGCCTGGCGCGATGCGGGCGACCCGATCAAGTCGTCGATCTGGATCGAGACCGCGACGCTCGCCGGCGCGCCCGCCGACGAGGTGGCGAAGGCGCTCGGCACGCCGTGACGCATGCGCGCCCGGACGCGAGGCGACGAAGCGCTCAGCGCAGCCAGCGTCCGCCGTCGAGCCGCAGCACCGAACCGGTCACGTAGTGCATGTCGCGCACCAGCGTGCGCACGAGCCGCGCCGCGTCGCCGGGCGTGCCCGGCCGGGCGAGCGGGATGCGCGCCTCGTATGCCGTGCGCTCGGGCTCGGGCGTGCCGTCGGGCCAGGCCACCACGCCCGGGGCGATCGCGTTCACGCGCACGCGCGGGGCCAGTTCGAGGGCGAGCGACTCCACCATCCCGTGGAGCGCGGCCTTCGACATCAGGTAGGGCGCGAAGTCGCGGCGCGGCCGCCCGGCGGCGTGGATGTCGCCGAAGACCACCACCGCGCCGCCCCCCTCGAGCCGGCTTGCGGCCAGACGCTCGGTGAACGCCTGCACCAGGAGGAGCGGTGCCAGCGCGTTGACGCGCACCTCGCGCTCCGCATCCTCGGGCGCAATCGACCCGAAGGGCGTGCGCTCGTAGCTCGAGGCGACGATCGCCATCGCGTCGACCGCACCCGCACCGCACGCGTCGGCAAACGATGCGAGCGACGCGAGGTCGGCGAGGTCCAGGAACCGCACGTCGGCCGCCCGGCCCATGCGCCGCACGTCCTCGGCCGTGGCCATCGCACCGTCCCGGTCGGCGCGGTGCGTGAGGACGAGGTCGAAGCCGTCGCGCGCGAGCTCGAGCGCCACCGCGCGCCCAACCCTCCGAGCGGCTCCGATGACGACGGCACGCGGCACCGCGCAAGTGTACGGAGGCGGATGCGCCGGGCCGCCGCGTACGATTTCCCCATCGATGAGCGAGGAGCGACCGGAGCAACGCCCCGAGGGCGACGATCCGAAGGTGCCGGACCTGCACCTCGACCGGCTCGAGCGCCTCGCGCGCGAGGCGCCCGGGGACCTCGTCCGCCGCGCCGAGGAGGCGATCGAGCGCCATGCGCCGGCGCTGGCCCCGCGCCGGCTGGGGTCGCGCGTGCGCAAGCGCACGGTGGCGCTCCTGGCGATGCTCGGCCTGATGGCGGCGCTGGTGTCGGCGTGGACGGCGCTGCGCGAGACCACGATCATCCGCCAGGCGATGGAGTCGCAGCTTTCCGAGCGGCTTGGCGGCGACGTGACGATCGGCGAGGTGGCCTGGGACGGCTGGAACCGCGTCAAGGCCACGGACCTCACCCTGCGCGCCCGCGGGTGGGAGGGCGAAGCCGGCCGCGTGGCGTCGATCCGCCGCGCGGAGATCGTCTTCGCACCCACGAGCCTGCTGACCGGGAGCATCGAGCTGGTCGACATGGAGATCGACGGCCTGACGGTCTCCGTCGTCGAACGCGCCGACCAGCCCGGGTCGTTCAACCTGCTGGCGCTGACCCCGGCCCAGAAGTCGGGCGGCGGCGTGCGCCAGCCGCGCAACGCGCTGCTCAGGGACATCCGCATCGAGCGCGCGATGCTCGACGGCGGGGCACTGAAGCCAGTCGTGAAGCTCGCCTTCGCGGCCGACTTCGCGCACGTGCCCGATGACCCGTCGCTCTACCGCTTCACGCTGCTGCAGACCGAGCAGGACGGTGCGCCGCCCACGGGCGAGCCGATCCGCCTGAGCGGCACCTGGAACGAGCGCACGCTCAGCTACGAGGCCACGCTCGAGTCGATGGACGTCGGCCCGGCGATCCTGGGCATGCTGCCCGTGACGGCGCGCGAATGGGCGAGGCGCGCGGGTCTCGTCGGGCGCATCGAGCGCGCCACGGTGGCCGGACGCCCCGACCGACCCATCCGGGCCGCGGACGTCTCGCTTCGCGAGGTTCGGCTGCGCGACCGCGCGGCGGCACGCGCGCTCGGATGGGGACGGATCGACGGCGCCGAGGTCAAGGTGATCGACGGCGACGTGGGCGTGTCGATCGGCGAGGCGAGCCTGAAGCTTGCGGGATCCGAGGTGGAGGTGCGTGCGACGCGCGCCGTGGTCACGACGGGTGCCGGGCAGGACCTCCTGGAGATCCCGGTCGAGGGTTCCCTGCGCGCCGACCTCGCGCCCGCCGGCGGCGTGCCGGCGACGCTCGGCGCGGGCGACGAGTGGCTCGCGCGTGCACTCGCGCTGACGCCGTTCCGGCTGGCCGTGCGCATCCCCGACGTCGACACCCGCCCGCTTCCGGACGGCCGCGCGCGCTGCGTCGAGCTGCCGATCGACGTCGCCGACGCACTCGGCAGGCTCGGTCTCTCGTCGTGGCGAGCGAACCTCGACGTCACGGTCGAGCGTGCGGCGGCCGTCGCGGGCGTACCCTCGGCCGTCCAGCTGCACGGCACGGTGGACGTGCTCGGCGGCCGCCTCCAGCCCCCGGGCCTCGCGATGGGGCTCACCGAAGTCACCGGTCGCATCGAGCTGCGCGACGGGACCGTCACGGTGCGCGGCCTGCGCGCGGCGGGGCCGTCGGGCGCATCGCTCGAGGCCTCGGGCACCGTGCAGGTCGCCGATGGCGCCGGCCGGTTCGACGTCGAGGTCCGTGCGGCTGGATTCGTTGTGGACAACGCGCTCGTCGAGGCACTTCCTGCCGAGACGCGGCGCGTGGTTCGGCAACTGCTCGACGACGAGGCATGGGACGGCCTGCGCGCCGCCGGGATGGTCGAGCCATCGACGCGCCCCGGAGGCACCGTGGGCGCCGCAGTGCGCATCGCGCGCGATGCGCGCGGCGAGCTGGACGTGCGCGGCACGATCTCGCTGGCGGACTTCCGGCTGGTGATCGAGGCGTTTCCCTATCCGCTTGCGATCGACGGCGCGCTTCGCATCGGGTCCGGGCGCGTCGAGCTGCCGCCCGAAGGGCTCGCGGTGCGCACGCCGTTCGAGGGCCGCGGGCGGCTGCGCGGCCACGTGCTCTTGCCCGAGGAGGGCGTGCGCGACGTGGTGAGCACGTACATCACCTTCGAGATCGCCAACGAACGCCTGACGCGGACGCTGCTCGCGTGCCTTCCCCCGAGCTTCGAGGACCGCGAGGGCCGGCCCGAGGGATGGCCCGGCTCGACATTCGCGCCGAAGGCCGAGATCCTCATGGGCCTGGGGCTCGAGGGGCGCCTCGCGGCGGGCGGCACCGTGCGCACGCGCGCCGACGGGAGCGACGCCGTCATCCTGCGCATCGAGGTGTCCGAGGGGCGCGTTCGTCCGTCGGCGCAATTGGCTTCCATCCTGCGCCGGTACGGGCTCTCGTGGCCCGGACGCATGCCGCTCGACGGCGTCGCCGGCGTGATCGAGGCGTCTGCGGACACCCTGCGCGTGCGCGACGGCCGCGCCACGCTCGAGGACGGCACGATCCGCGTGGAGGCCGACTTCCCGGGCCCGGACGACGACGGATGGCTCGCGATCGACCTCGAGGACTTCCCCTTCGAGCGGAACCTCGCGCGCATCGTCGAGGGCGAAGGCACCGAAGCCGCGGTTCGTGCGTGGGACGCATTCGCACCCGCGGGACGCTTCGACGCCTCGGTGTTCTGGGAACGCCAGGGCGACGGCACGCTGACCTGGGCGAACGCCCGGCCTCGCTGGATGGAGTTCGGAGGTGGCGTTCGGCTCGAGGCGGCCTGCGGGGCGCTCACCTACCGCAACGGCGAGGTGCGGCTCGAGGACATCGACCTGCGCGGCACGGATGCCGACGGCTCGCCGCTGCGGATCGAGGCCAACGGCACCATCGTCGGCGCGGCGCCGGACTTCCGAGCATCGGTCGACGGATTGCGGATCGCAAGCCCCGTGGTCGCCGCCGCGGTGCGCGCCGCCGAGCTTCCGACGGTGACCGACTTCATGACCCAGTGGCGGACGGAGGGCTCGCTCGACGTGGCGGTGTCGCTGCCGGCGACGAGGCTCGACGCACCGTGGGAGGTGACCGTGGTGCCGACCCGGCTGGTGGCCGAACGCGACGACCGGCGCCTGGCGATCCTCCACCTCGGCGGCGACGTGGCGATCGGCCCGGCCGGCGCGCGCATCGACGCGCTGGAGCTGGCGCTCGACCGCGGCGTCGTCCGGATCGACGGCGCATTCGGCGAAGGCCGCGCCGGCGGCATGGCCGGCGAGGTGTCGATCGCCGCCACGGTGGACACGCTGTCGCCGGGCCTGCGCGCGCTCTTCCCCAAGGTTGCCGACGACGCGCTGTCGGCGATCTCGTTCCGCACCGACGCGGCCATCTGGACCGACGGCCTGCGCATCGTGCTCGACGCCCCGGCCGACGGAGAGCGCCGCGTCATGGTGACGGGCGAGGTGGGCTTCGGCGAGGCCTCGTTCGACCCGGGCGTCGCGCTCGAGCGCATCGACGGGACGCTCGCCTTCGACCTGGCGACCGTGGGTGGCCGTGCCGCCGGGACGCTCGGCTTCGGCCTGGCGCAGCTCGAGTTCCTGGGACGCCGCGCCACCGACGTCGCAGGGGTGCTCGCCTTCGACGGCGACACGGGGCTGGTGCGGCTCGAGGAACTCGAAGCCGCGATGTACGGCGGACGGATCGCGGGGCGCGGGTCGTTCGACCCGGGCGACGGCTGGCAGGTGCACGTCTCGTGCGCCAACGTCGGGTTCGGGCGGTTCGTCGCCGCGGGGGGCGCGCTTCCCAAGGGCGCCACGCTTCCCGCACCCGGGAGCGACGGCACGCTGCGCGGGCGGTTCGACGCGAGCGGGGCGTTCGGCGATCCCGCGACGCGCCGCGGCTCGGGGCGCGTGGCCGTGGCGGAGGCGAAGATGATGGAGTTCCCGCTGGGGATGAGCCTCCTGCAGCTGACGCAGCTGATGCTTCCCCTCAACGCGTCGATGGAGTCGGCGAGCGTCCGCTTCGACCTCACGGGCGACCGCCTGGCGATGCGCGACTTCGACCTGGAGAGCGGCACGCTGCGGCTCGAGGGCGAGGGCGAGCTGGACACCGATGACGGCGCACTCTCGCTGCGGCTTCGAAACCGCGGGCGCTTCCCGATCCTGAGCGACCTCTACGGCATCGTGAGCGACCAGGTCTTCGCGATCGACGTGGGGGGTACCATCAACGACCCGCGGCCCGCGCTGGCACCCATGCCAGGACTGCTGCCGCGGACGCCCGCGCCCGACGCGCCGGCCGCCGACCCCACCGCGCCGACCTCGGCGAAGGAGCAGACGCGATGAACGGAGACGACCCGGAGGACCGCGCCCCGCGGAGGGAGGGCGATGGACCGATCGGCGCGCTCGTGGACGACCTGGTACGGCGCGCCGCCGCGGCCGAGGCGGCCGAGCACGGGCGGGCGCCCTCGCGGCGCACCGCGCTCGTCGAGGACATGGTGCGCACGTCGCTGAAGGTGCTCGCCGACGGCACCGACCTCGGGCAGGTCAAGGTCATGGAGCGCGCGCTGCGCGAGATGCGCACCGCCTACCGCGTCTTCAACCGCTACAAGGGCGTGCGCAAGATCTCGATCTTCGGCAGCGCCCGCACGCCGGAGGCGCACCCGGACTACCACGCCGCGCGCGACTTCGGGCGCCTGATGGCGGCCGAGGGATGGATGGCGATCACCGGCGCCGGCATGGGCATCATGCGCGCCGGCCACGAGGGGCCGAGCCGCGAGTCGAGCTTCGGGCTCTCGATCCGGCTGCCGTTCGAGACCAACGCCAACGACATCATCAAGGGCGACCCGAAGCTCGTCCACTTCCGCTACTTCTTCACGCGCAAGCTGATGTTCGTGAGCCACTCCGACGCGGTGGCGTGCTTCCCGGGCGGCTTCGGCACGATGGACGAGATCTTCGAGACGCTGACCCTGGTGCAGACCGGGAAGACCCACCCGATGCCGATCGTGCTGGTGGAGGGAAGCGACGCGCAGGGCGCGCCACTGGGCTACTGGAAGCGCTGGGAGGCGGGCGTGGTCGACAACCTGGTGGACGCCGGGTGGATCTCGCCCGAGGACCGGTCGCTCTACGAGATCGCCGACAGTCCCGCGGACGCGGTGCGGCGCGTCACCCACTTCTACCGCCGCTACCACTCCTCGCGGTACATCGGCGACACGTTCGTCGTGCGCATCAAGCGACCGCTCTCGCGCCGGCAGGTCGAGGAGCTGAACGATGCGTTCTCGCACCTTGTGAAGTCGGGCACCGTCGACCAGCACATGGGGCCGCTCGAGGGCGAGGACGACCACGTCACCCTGCCCCGCATCGCGTTCCACCACACCAAGCGCGGCTTCGGGCACATCCGCCGCTTCATCGACCGCATGAACGACATGCCCGACGAGGCTGACGCGTGATCATGCGCGCCGCCGCGTGCGCCGGGGCGCTCGCCGCGGCACTCGCGGCATGCGATGCGGCGCCGCGCTCGGCGATGCAGCGGGCGACCGACGCGAAGGCGGCCGGTGACACGGCGGGGGCCGCCTCGGCCGGTACGGCGGCCGGCGACGCGCGCCTTTCCGGCCCGGTCCGCACGAGCGTCGCCCCGGGCCAGACCGGCCTCGAGGTGGTCACGTGGCAGGTGCGCCACGATGGCGAGCGCTTCCGGGATGCCATGCGCCGGCACGGCGTTCCCGCGGTGGGTGCGCTCGACGAGCTGGCGCTCCGGCGAAACGGCTTCGTGGTGGCGGCGGTGCGCGCCGATCGGCTGGACCAGCTGCGCGACGACCTCGGCGGCAGCGGCATGGACATCCGGCGCTGGATGGGCACCACGCCGTCCTGGCGAGAGCTGGCGGTGGCGCGTCCGGCGGGCGCCATGCTGGAGGTGGACGGACTCGCGCGCGAGCGCCCGGGCGCGACGCTGCGGCTCATGGTGCGCACGTGGCCGCTCCCGATGGAGGACGGCACCCGCATCGCCGTCGAGATCGTGCCGCAGGTGGTGACCGACGAGCTGCAGGCAAGCCTGGTGCGCAACGCGGGGCGCCTGGCCGGCGAGACGATCCCGAGCTGCGCCGCCGGGCTCGAGCTCGAGCGCGACGTGGCGTGGATCGTCACGTGCGACCCGGGCGCCTTCGTCGAGACCGACGCCGAGGCGCCGACGCGCGCGCGCGAGGCCGCCACGCGCCACGGCCCACCGTCGCCCGAGCCGACCCCGCACTCCGGCAAGGTCGGCACGCGGATCGCCACGCTCGGCACGGCGCTCCTCTTGCCCGCCCCCGAACGAGCGCATGCGGGCGTCACGGCGCAGCAGACGGTGCTGGTGCTGGTTCCCCACCTCGACGCCAGCCCGTTTCCCGAAGCGCCTCCCTCGGAGGAGCCGATGACGGGAAAGACGCCATGAGCCCGGACCCCCTCACGCCTGCCCCTGCCCGGCCCGAGGGCGGCCGTCCGCGCAGGCTGCGTGGCGCACGGCTGCGCCGCCGGGGCGACCGCCCGATCCCCGGGGTCAAGGTGCTGCCGACGGCGATGACCCTGGCGAACCTGGTGTGCGGCTTCGCGGCGATCTTCTATTCGGCGCGCGCCGGCGAGACCGGCGGGCCCACGCCCTTCGGGTGGCACCCGCTCACGGTGGCGGGCGTGCTGGTGTTCCTGGGGATGGCCTTCGACGCAGTCGACGGGTCGCTTGCCCGCCTGACGCGCTCGACGAGCGACCTGGGGGCGCAGCTCGACTCGCTCGCGGACGTCGTGACCTTCGGCGTGGCGCCGGCCTTCATGATGCTGCGCCTGGTGAGCCTGTACTACGGGCCGGGCGAGATCATCCTGGGGCCGGACAGCGGCAACCTCTACGCGCGGCTCTGCTGGTCGGTGGCGGCGATCTACATCTGCTGCACGGCGCTGCGGCTGGCGCGATTCAACGTCGAGACCGCCAGTGCCGACGAGGACGACCACCTGTGGTTCAAGGGGCTGCCGTCGCCAGGCGCCGGCGGCACGGTGGCGAGCCTGACGCTGCTGCACCAGCACCTGGTCCTGGTCACCTGGAAGGACGAGCTGCCGGCGGGCTTCGGTTCCGCGAGTGCCCTCGTCATCCCGGCCGCCACCCTGCTCTGCGCCTTCGCGATGGTGAGCCGGGTGCGCTACCCGCACTTCGTCAACCGATACCTGAAGGGCCGGAAGTCCGTGCCGGCCGTCGCCATCGGCCTGATGATCGTGGCCACGGCGGTGTGGTGGTTCCACGAGGCGCTCGCCATCGCCATGACCGCTTACGCCCTGAGCGGCCCGGCGACCGCGCTGGTGCGCCGCCCGGCGCCGGCCGGTGCCCCGGCGGACGGCGGCACGGGTCCGGAATCGATGCGCTAGGCTTCGACGAGCCGACAAGGATCGTCGACCAATGCGCATCTCGAACTCCCTGACGTCCGGACTGCTCGCCTCCCTCCTGGTCGCGACGGGCGTCGCTTCGGTGGCCTGCGCCGGCACGCCGAAGCAGGCCGCCGCGCCTGCGCGTGCCGCCGCCGACCTCGGCGCCGCGGTGCGCGCCGCGGTCGAGGCAAGCGGGCTGCGCGGATCGACGGTGTCCGTGTCCGTGCGCGACGTCGCCAGCGGCAAGATCGTGGCCGACGTCGATGGCGGCACCGCGATGGTGCCGGCAAGCAACATGAAGGTGCTGACCACCGCCGCGGCCCTGCACGTCCTGGGCCCGGACTGGAAGTTCCGCACCCGGATGGTGCGCGACGGCGACCGCCTGGTGGTGGTGGGCGACGGCGACCCGTCGCTGGGGGACCCGGAGTTCCTGGCGCGGATGCAGCACACCACGGCCGACGGCACGCGCCGCGCCGGCCTGAGCACCGAGCAGCTCGTCGACACGTGGGTGAATGCCGCGCGGCGCGCGGGCATCGACCGGGTGAGCGAGGTGATCGTCGACGACCGGGTGTTCGACCGGCAGTTCGTGCATCCCTCCTGGCCGGCGGACCAGCTCTCCAACAGCTACTGCGCCGAGGTGGCGGGGCTCAACTTCCACGAGAACCTGATCGGCGCGGCCCTCACGCTCTCGGGCGGGCGCCCCGCCGTGTCGTCGACGCAGCCCGCGGCGCCGTGGATCAGCTTCGACCCCGGGCGCGCCACCGCCGACGGCGGCAAGCGCGCCTCGCAGACGATCGGCATCCTGCGCACCGAGGAGCCGTGGCGCTTCACGCTCTCCGGGAACATGAAGGCGGCGCCCGCGGAGCCGGTGAGCATCTGCGTGCAGAACATGCCCGAGTTCTTCGCCCGCTACGTGGGCGAGCGCCTGAGGCGCGCGGGCATCGCGTGCGCGTCGGTCCGCGTGGCGGCGCCGGCAGACCCCGACTTCTCCGGCGACTCGGTGGGCCCCGAGATCGTGATGCCGATCGGCGAGGTGGTCCGCCGCTGCAACACCGAGAGCCAGAACCTCTATGCCGAGGCGCTGCTGAAGCGGATCGCCGCGGAGAAGCTGGGCAAGCCTGGCAGCTGGACAGGCGGCGCACGGACGCTTGCCGCGGTGGTCGACGAGCGGCTCGGTGCCGGCATCGCGGCCAAGGCGCTCGTCGTGTCCGACGGCAGCGGCCTGTCGCGCGACAACCGCGTCGCGCCGGGGCTCGTCACGGCATGGCTTCGGTCGATCGCGAACGACGAACGCATCGCGCCGCCGTTCATCGCGAGCCTGGCGGTGGCGGGCGAGACGGGCACGGTGCGCAAGCGCTTCGACACCCTCGACACCGCCCGCGTGTTCGTGCCCTGCAAGACGGGCTACATCAACGGGACCAGCTGCCTCTCGGGATACGTCGGTGCGCCGCAAGCAACCCCGCGATGGGCCTTCAGCGTGATGTGCAACGACCTCACGAAGACCAAGGAAGGCGTCGCCAAGGCGAAGGCGCTGCAGGAGCGCGTGGTGATGATCCTCGCGGGGGCCATGTGACGCGGCCCGGGCGATGGCTGTCGCCCGGCGTGCGCTTTGACGAGGGGGCGGCCGAGTGGCGCTGCGCCCGCTGCGGCTATGCGTGCCGCCAGCACGCGTCGGGTCCGTGCAGCGAGTGCGGCGCGGACGTCGACCCCGTGACGCGGCGCGGGCTGAGGTCGTCGCTGCCTGCCCCCCTGCTGCGCGCGGCGATGCGGGCGCCGGGGCTGCCGATGCTCGCCTGCGGGCTGGCGGCCGCAGGGGTCTGGGCGTGGGCTCGGTCGGTGCCGACCGGCGACTTCGGCTGGGAGCTGGTCGCCGCGGCGGCGCTCGTCCTGCTGGCCGGCATCTACCTGCTGCGCATGCTTTGGGCGGGGTTCGCGTCCAACCGCTACGGCCGGCTGGGCGACTGCGCCCGGCAGCCCGGCTGGTGGGCGGTGCCCGTGGCATGCATCGCCGCGGTGACGGTCGCGCTGTCGCCGCTTCCGCTGCACGCGGGCTTCTGGGTGCGCCGCGGCGAGCTTGATGCGCTGGCGGCGCTCTGGACCGCCGGCGACCTTGACGGACTGCGTGCGCGGTCGGACGCGGTGAGCGCGGGCCGCGGGCTGCGGGTGCTCTTCGACGCGGACGGCCGGCCCCAGGAGCCGAAGGACCTCGGGTCGGGGATGCTGCGGCCGCTCATCCGGGCCGGCGCGGAGGCCGAGTGGCGCGGGTTCGCCGTCGAGATCCCCGAGACCGGTTTCATCTTCGAGACGGGCGGCTACATCTACCTGCCCGACCTGCCCGTCGACACGACGCCGGCGAACAACGGGTTCTCCCCGCTCGGCGGCGGATGGTGGCAGGGGATCGTCTGGCGCGACTGAGCGATTTCGCCGCGTGAACGGCAATCCCCGCACCGCGCCCTAGACTCCGGCCCATGCGGATGGACCCGCCGGCTCTTGCGCAGGACGCGCCCGGCATCGCCTTGGCGGGCGGTGCGACGGGGGCATTGGCCATGGCCGTGGCCGGGACGTCCGGCGCGGGCCCGATCGACCCGCTGGTCATGGAGGACGTCCGCCGGGTGTGGGGGTTCGATGCCCTGCGGCCCCTGCAGGCCGAGGCGATCGCCGCGGGAATCGCGGGCCGCGACAGCCTCGTGGTGCTGCCGACGGGCGGGGGCAAGAGCCTCTGCTACCAGGTGCCGCCGCTTGCCGCGGCGCGCATGGGCGACGTGCGGATCGACGTCTGCGCCAGCCCGCTCATCGCGCTCATGAAGGACCAGGTCGACGGCCTGCGCTCGAACGGCTACCCCGCCGCGGCGCTCCATTCCGGCATGGGCGCCGACGAGCGCGACGCCGTGCGCCGGGCCGTGCGCGCGGGAGAGGTCCGGCTCCTCTTCGTCTCGCCGGAGCGCCTGCTCGCTCCCGGCTTCGACGCCTGGCTCGGATCGATCGGCGTGCGCGCGATCGCCATCGACGAGGCGCACTGCATCAGCCAGTGGGGCCATGACTTCCGGCCCGAGTACCGGCAGCTCGCGCGCCTGCGCGCCGCGTTCCCGCGCGTGAGCATCCACGCATGCACCGCCACCGCCACCCCGCGCGTGCGCCAGGACATCGTGGCGCAGCTCGAGCTGCGCGACCCGTTGGTGCTGGTGGGAAGCTTCGATCGACCCAACCTCGTCTACCGCGTCGAGCCGCGCGTCGATGGCCGCCGCCAGCTCCTCGAGGTGCTCTCGCGCCACCGCGGCGACGCGGTGATCGTCTACTGCCTGAGCCGCAAGGACACCGAGGGCCTCGCGGAGTTCCTGCGCAAGGACGGGTTCCAGGCGGCCTGCTACCACGCCGGGCTCGCCCCCGAGGAGCGGCACCGGGTGCAGGAGGCCTTCGCCGAGGAACGGCTCGACGTGGTGGTCGCGACCGTCGCCTTCGGCATGGGGATCGACCGCAGCAACGTGCGTGCGGTGGTGCACATGACGATGCCCAAGAGCGTCGAGCACTACCAGCAGGAGACGGGGCGCGCGGGCCGCGACGGCCTCGAGGGCGAATGCGTGCTCTTCCACTCCTACGCCGACGTCGTCAAGTGGCAGTCGATCACCGAGTCGAGCGTCGCCGAGGCGCGCGAGCGTGCCGAGGGCTCGGGCGCCGACGACGACGCGCTCGCGGCGCTCGACGACTCGCTGGCCCAGGGGCGCGCGCAGCTCGATGCCATGCAGCGGATGGCCGGGAGCGCGGTGTGCCGGCACCGGTGGATCGTCGAGCACTTCGGGCAGGCATGGACGCCCCGCGAGGGCGGATGCGGCGCGTGCGACGTGTGCCTGGGCGAGGTCCGGATGCTCCCGGACTCAACGACCGTGGCGCGCAAGCTGCTGAGCGCCGTGGTGCGCACGGGGCAGCGCTACGGCGCCGCGTACGTGGCCGACGTGGCGCGCGGCGCAGAGACCGAGGAGGTGGCCCGGCGCGGGCACGCGTCGCTCCCCACCTACGGCGCCCTGCGCGGCGAGGACCGCAACGTGCTGGTGAACTGCATCTTCCAGCTGGTCGAGCACGGCCTGCTCGAGCGCACCGACGGCACCCGTGAGGAATTCGGCGCCACCTGCCGTGTCGAAA